>CAKZLA010000084.1 GCA_937124525.1 uncultured Desulfobacterium sp. | reverse complement strand
GGCAAGCTGCGCCCCACCAAGATACAGCTCACCGGATACACCAACAGGAACACAGTTTAAATCTGCACCTAACACGTAGGCTGAGCAATTGGCCAACGATTCTCCCAATGGCAAGTATTCCGCTTTGGTGGCGGCGTGCTCCGCTATTTGAGTTAAAACGCCCACGGTGGTTTCGGTTGGACCATAGTGATTAAGTACACAACAGCTTGGACGCAGAGACTGGATACGGTCTAATAAACCCCAATCGGTTGCTTCACCGCCTAATACCAAACAGGTACGGGGTAATACTTCCTCAGGTGTTGCGGCATGCAGTAATCCACGTAGATGGCTAGGGACGATTTTTAAGACATCTACCTGATGTTGTTTCATATAGTGAGCAAAGCGATCTGGGTCAAAGGTGTATTCTGCAGACAGTAGATGCAGTGTTCGCCCAGAGCACAAGGCCCCAAACAGCATGGTATTCCCTAAATCCGCTGCCACAGTCGAGACCATCGCCATGCTTCTTACAGACTCAGTTAAATTCATGCGCTGCAAGATCGCTTGAACATATTGCGCTAGCGCACCATGGCTCACTTCAACCCCTTTCGGACGTCCGGTAGAACCAGAGGTGTAGATAATGTAAGCCGTCTGATCAGGATGAATGGTCGAAGAAATCAACGCTATTTCATCCGTTAGTGCTGCTGGCTGAGACATATCCATAACAGGAATTTCCACTTGCCAATTTAGATACACGCTGTTTAATAATATGGTTGCACCGCTATCTTCTAAGATATAGCGTAATCGCTCAGCGGGGACATCAGGATCAAGGGGCACATAAACACCACCCGCTTGAATCACGGCAAGCATTGCCACGACAAAATCATTATCACGGTTGGCGTGAATAGCAATGCGCACTTCTGGACCAACACCTTGGGATCGAAGTTGAGCTGCCAATGCCTGTACACGCGTTTTAAGATCGGCATAATTTAGAGCACCGTTGTCACTTTGCAAGGCAATGGTCTGCGGTGCATTCGTCACAGCAATATCGAATAATTCACTTACATTGGCACAAGGCCACACATGGGAAACACCAGAATTTTGCGATAATTCTTTTGCGCCATCCAACAGCGCCAAAGGTAACGCTGGAGAGATCACAACCTGCTGTGCTAACTGCGCGTATAACATCGCAACTTGTTCTATGAGCGTTGTTGAAAACTGATCCACTGCAAAAATCAGCTCGACTTCAATTCCCTGTGGCTGATCTATAAAGTCAAGACTCAGGTCAAAGTGTGCTTCGCCACTTGAAAGCGCTTCAAGCTTAATTTTTAAACCTGAAACTGGCTCCACATCCGGTAACCCTTGCTGTTCGGTACATTTGACCTGAAACAGCGGATGAGTGCCCGCTTGTCGGTCTGGCTGTAACGCTTCCACCAATAAATCAAACGGCAAATCCGAATGCGCCTGCGCTTCCAAAACCGCTTCCTTTACCGCCTCTAACTGAGACAAAAAGCCCTGACGGCTGTCAATAGGCGCGCGCAGCACCTGAACATTCGTCAGGTAACCAATAAGACCATGTGTTTCAGGCTTCTTACGGTTCACCAATGGTACGCCAACACGTAAATCTGTCTCACCAGTGAATTTATAAAGGGAGGTTTTTAGCAACGCCAGCATCACCATAAACAGTGAAGCCCCCTGCTGCTCTCCTAATTGCCTTAACGCGTTGCTTAACGTTTTTGACAACTGGAACGGGTAGCGTGCTTCCATCATTGCTTGAGAAACAGAAGATGCGTCTGTAGTCGATTGTTTCTCTCTAGGAAGGTTAAATCTTGGATGCTCAAAACCAAGACGCTGCTGCCAGTATGTGAGCTGTCTATCTCGTTCGCCCGCTTCTAACCAGTTTTTTTCCCATAAGGTGTAATCTGCATATTGAATCGGCAATGGCGCTAAGCGTGAGGTAACACCCGCACACGATGCTTCATACAAAGCAAACAACTCTTGAATCAAAATCTGAATCGACCAGCCATCCGCTGCAATATGATGAACAGCAAGACCCAACTGAAAGGACTCCTCTTCCAGCTGCCACAACGTTGCTCGAAATGGATACTGCTGCTCTAGATCAAAAGGGGTTTGGGCAAAACGCTGTTGTTCGCGCAGTAACGCCGCTTGCTTCTGATCATCAGATTGCTCTCTTATATCCAACTCTCTTATATCTAAATAAGGCATGACGACTGACGTATCAGAAGAGATCATCTGGTGCGGCTCACCGCTCTCATCCACAGGGTATGTCGTGCGCAATATCTCATGTCGTTCAATCAACGCACCAAGCGCAATCTCTAACGCCAATACGTTAAGCTTGCCATGTATCGACAACACCCCCGACAAGTTATACGCTGGACTTGTTGGGTCCATTTTCCACGTTAACCAAAGGCTACGTTGAGTATAAGAAAGCGGTATATACCCAGTACGAGGCGCCGAAATAATCGGCAGTTCCGTAAAACGAAGACCATTGCTACGCAATTTTTCTAAGAAGCCACGCTGTCCTTCTAAATCCAAAGAAGCAAATCGATGTGCGATTTGTTGTTCATTAAGTGCCATACATTACACCTCAAATTCTTGTAGCATCATGTCCATTGCGGCCAATCGCTCTTGTTTATCTATCCCATGAGAAGCAAAGCTCTCAACAGGCAGCGAACGTGCTAATGCCGCCACCGTTCGTGCCTCAAAAAATGTTTTAATTGGAATGCCATACCCGCTTTTCTGCATAAGCAGAGCATTTACTTTCAGCACCGCAAGAGAATTTCCACCTAGCTCAAAAAAGCTGTCGTGACGACCTACCTTGTCAACGCCCAACACATCGGACCAAATTTCCGCCAGCGCTTGCTCTACTTCACCTTGAGGCGCTTCGTAATCATTCGAGGAAAGCCACTCAGGCTCTGGCAACGCTTTACGATCCACTTTGCCATTGGCGTTCAGTGGCAAACTGTCCAGTATCATGATGGTGCTTGGCACCATGTAGTCCGGCAGAGTTTGTGCCAATCGTTCACGTAAGGAGTAAGCCTCTAGCGAGGGACTGCGGGAGGAAACATAGCCCACCAACTGAGTGCCAGAAGGACTGTTCAGAGCGATCACTACTGCTTCTTTCACGTCGTCTTGGGCCAGTAATTGCGCTTCCACTTCGCCCAACTCGATCCGGTCGCTGCGCGCGAGTAGGATATCTTCGTCGGGGTCACGCAACACCACTTCGTGGCAATCGCCAAACAGGTTGTGCACATTCGCCAAGCTATCTTGGTAGGCACCGACCAAGAAAAACCCGAGGTAGTAACGCTCGTCCGAAGCCCGGTTGTCGTGCAACGGGAGGTTTGTAAGATTGTCCTCCGGGTGGGCGAACGTCTTGATACATCCGTCGCTGTCGCAGGTAATGTCGACGATCGTGGCTTGGATCGTCGGCCGTTCGTGGTGCCGGGACAGAGGCGCCGCCGGGAACACATGCTGGACACTCCAGGCATCGGGCAGCGATTGGAAAATCGACATCCCCGGGGCATTTTATCCAGGGAGGGCACCCGGCCTTTGATGGTGGGAAGCAAAGATTTGGGCTTTCCAGCCAGACTGGGGATGGAGGAAATCAGCCCTCTTGTGTAGGGATGAACCGGATTTTTAAACAGGTCCAGCACCCCTGCCCGTTCCACCACCCTGCCCCCATACATTACCACAGCATCGTCACAGTTCTCTGCTATGACGCCAAGGTCATGGGTGATGAGCATCACGGACATGCCCATTTGTTCCTGGAGGGACTCTATCAACTCAAGAATTTGGGCCTGGACCGTTACATCCAGGGCAGTGGTGGGTTCATCGGCAATGAGAATATCCGGTGAAGATGCCAGGGCCATGGCAATCATCACCCGTTGGCGCATGCCCCCTGACAGCTGGTGGGGATAATTATCCATCACCATCAAAGGGTCGGCAATACCCACATGTAAAAGCATGGTCATGGCGGCCTTACGCCGCTGTTTTTTTGTCATAACGGGAAAATGAATGGCATAAATCTCATTGATCTGGGAACCGATGCGGTGCACCGGATTTAATGCCGTCATGGGCTCCTGGAAAATCATGGCCATTCGCCTGCCCCGGATGGCCTGCATCTCGCACGCAGAAAGGGTGAGAAGGTCCCTGCCATCAAAAAAAATATGCCCTGACACGATCCTTCCCGACGGCCGGGGGAGCAGCCCCATGATGGACAATGCTGTCACACTTTTTCCACACCCGGATTCCCCCACAATGCCCAGTGTGCTTCCCGGAGCCATGACAAAGGAGGCTCCGTCCACGGCATGTACCCTGCCATTTTCCGTGTCAAAGGCGGTGACAAGGGTGTCCACCTGGAGCTGGGGAGGTACACTGTCTGTTCCCGGGGATGGGGGTAGACTACTTATCACCACGGCCTCCGGGCCTGAAATGATCATCCATGATGGTCTCAGGGGCAACGTTTTTTCCCTGTTTCATGGCGGCCAGGGTTTCATCATGTATTTTCTGGTCAACCCAGAACAGGCCCCCGGTCATGGCGGAAAAAGGATCAAACAGGGAGTCGGATACCTTGGTACCATGAAATTGCGGCAATTGCATCCAGCGCCAGAACCCGTGACGAACATAGGGAACCATAAATGTGGGTACAAAGGCGCCCTGGTCATGTATCAGCACCTGGATCTTCCGGGAAAGGATTTTACGTTGTTCTTCGTCCAGGCTTTCTCTATATTGATCAATCAACCCATCCAGTTCAGGATCATCGGTGTTGGTGATGTTGTTGGTCTGGGCCTTATGGGCATTGTCCGAGTGCCAGCTCTGCCAATATGAAGGACGAAGGGAGGTGCTCCATCCCATCCAGGCCACATCGTGTTTTTTCTCCAAAAATTTTTTAAAGGCAGCAGTGCTGTCAAGTTTCTGTAGCCGCAGCTCCACACCGGCCTTTTGGGCCTGTTCCTTTAGAACCACCAGGCGGGGGGTGTGCCCCTCAAACCCATAGGTGACCTCCACGGAAAATCTAAGATCATCCCGTTGCCATATACCGTCATTGCCCCGGTGCCACCCCGCCTGGGTCATCAGGGTTTCCACCTTTTCAATGGAAAATTTCCGGGGTTTGACTTTGGTATTGGTGTAATCACCATAGCCCACATAGGCCTGGTCCAGTCGAAAATAATCCCCCCGGAGCACCTTTTGAATCACCCGGTCTACATCCATGGCATGGGCAAAGGCATACCGCACCCGGATGTCCTGAAACATGGGTTTGTCACAATTTAACCACAACCCCGATGCCGACTGCTGGGTATCATTGAAAAACCAGATACGTTTCACATATCCGTTGTTCACCACATCGGTGTCTGATCGGTTGTACCAGTACTTGGGCATGGTCAGGGCAAACACATCCACCTGGCCTTTTTTAAAATACTCCCAGAGCATGTTAAAATCCCTAATAACGGTGAATTTCACCAGATCCACATTGAAACGGTTTTTAAAAAATTTCAAATCATTGGCCCACCAGTTTTTCTTTCTAAGAAAATAAATATACTTTCCCTTTTTAAAATCAGAAATCTGATAGGCCCCGGTGTTGGGAACCACTTCCCAGTTATATTCATGGACAAAATCTTCATCCAGCGTACCAAAAAAATGCTCAGGTGTGGGGGCAATGGCAACCCTTAAATGAAGATCCGGCTGGGCCTTGGTACTTTTAACGGCCAGGGTGTGATCATCAAAAACCGTCACCGATTCAATCTCTTTAGTGTAATAATCATTGTACCAGGGGGCCACTATGTGTTCCGAGCGCATGAAGGTCAGAGTATAGGCAAAGTCCCAGGCGGTCACGGGTGTTCCATCGGACCATCTTGCCTTTTTATTCAACCGGAAATACATGGTCTTGTTATCATCACCAAAGGCCCAGTGGGTGGCAAGTTCCGGAATGATATTACCGGTGTTGGGGTGGATGTTCACAAGGGAAAGTTGATTGTCCAGCACAGCACTTCTAAAACTGCCGTTGGCATCGGGTCCCACGGTTCTGAAGGTCATGGGAAAACTTAAAATAGCCGATCGCAACACGCCCCCCTTCACCGCATTGGGGGATGAAAAAACAGGATCACTGTTATTGGTAAGCCATGTAATTCCCTGGGGAAGGGTGGCTGTATTGCCATGGGTGACTGCTGCGCCATGGGTATCTTTATTATCTTCGCCTGTGGTGTTGTTTGCTGCACTGGATTCCATCAAAAGGCCATCGTCATCCAATTTATTTGAATCATCTTGACTTTGCCCATCATTACCACAGCCAACCAAAAGAAAAAGGGCCGCAACGGCCAGCGCTTTCACAAAAATGACATTCCATTGATTAGATCGTTTTATCATTACATCTCCATAACTTATGAATGGTGAATATGCCACAGTCATCACAGCAAACGGTTTTTCACCTAAAAGTTGCATTTATGGCTTTAGGTTTTAAATGAGATCAAAATTGTTTATATACAACGACCCTGCCAGGATTTCAAATAAATGAATTTTAAATTAACCTGAGATAGCTGTACAATTAGATTATTTTCATGTAAATTAAGGGCATTCGTATGCACTGCCCGGCAGTTTCTCAAAAAAATGTCCATGATGAAAGGTGCCAGATTAGCCGGTTTTTTATAAAAAAACAAACAGAAGGTAAGCATATGCACATCACCATCGCCACCCAGAAACATACCCAGCTTGTGGATATCACACCGAAAATTCAACGGGCAGTAACAGATGCCGCCATGGACTCTGGATTGGTTCATGTTTTTTCCATGCACACCACCGCTGGCATCACCATCAATGAAAATGCTGATCCCGATGTAAAAACAGACATTATTAACAGCCTTGATGGTCTTTTCCCATGGACCGGCAACTACCGCCACATGGAAGGCAACTCCGCAGCCCATCTGAAAACCAGTTTTATGGGGCCCTTCCAGCTGATTCCCATTGAAAAGGGGTCCCTGGTTCTGGGAACCTGGCAAAGCGTTTTTTTATGTGAATTTGACGGTCCAAGAACCCGCAGGGTGCATCTGACCTTTATCCATGAGCACCGCTTCCCATCCCTTTTGAAACCAACATCAAAATGATTCTCCACGTGGACATGGATGCATTTTTTGCCTCTGTGGAGCAGCGGGACAACCCTTTTCTCAGGGGAAAACCCATTGCCGTGGGAGGAACCTCCAACAGAAGTGTGGTGGCAACGGCAAGTTATGAGGCCAGAAAACTGGGGATACATTCTGCCATGCCCATGTTCCAGGCCCTGGAAAGGTGCCCAGACCTTATTATTGTCAAGCCTGATAAAAAAAAATACAAAAGCATATCCCTTTCCATCATGGAATTGTTAAGGCAGTACACCCCATGTGTGGAACCTGTTTCCATTGATGAGGCCTTTCTGGATGTCACAGGATGCAACCGCATTTCCGGCCCCCCTCAAACCATTGCACAATCCATAAAAACCGACATGGTAAAAAAGGTTGGCCTCACCTGCTCCCTTGGGGTGGCACCTTTAAAATTTCTGGCTAAAATTGCCTCGGACATGAACAAGCCCAATGGCATTAGCATCATCCATAAACAAGATACCCAGGCCTTTATTAACCGCCTTGCCATCCATAAAGTCCCGGGCGTTGGCAAAAATGCCATGGTTAAAATGAAACTGCTGGGCATTGAGACATTGGGGGATGTGCGCCGATTTAAGCCAGAACTCCTTGTGGACAAATTTGGCAAATTCGGTTTGAGGCTGGCAGAACTCTCCCGGGGAATTGATTGCTCCCAGGTGGTGGTGGAAGAAAAAAGAAAATCCATATCCAGTGAGTCCACCCTGGATATGGATATCACCAATGGAGAAAGTATCAAAAAGGAACTGCTGAGGCACGCTCATATTGTGGGCCACGACCTCAGAAAACACCGCCTTTTTGCTGCCACCATTTTCATCAAATTTAAATTCTCCGATTTTTCCCAAGTGACCCGCCAGATCAAAGTCGATCCTCCCATGTGCGCATCTTCTGCAATTTATGAGACAGCTATGGCCCTTGCGAAAAATTTCAACATCGAAAAACCCATACGATTAATCGGGCTTGGGGGCTCAAGCCTCACAGAAACCAGGCCCCACAATCAGATGGATCTGTTTCAGACCATGGCTCCGCCGTCGGATAAATGGGAAAAAGTGGACAAAACAGTGGATGCCATTACAAAAAAATTTGGTCATGGCATCGTCACCAAGGCCTCTTTAAGCGACTAATTTCCTTGATCACCAATACGCTATTCCAGGAGAGCACACAACAGGTGATGGGGGGGAGCACATCCCACTGATTTTTTATAAAAATTCAGTCCAACACTTTGTAATAACTGGAGTTTCGATATTTGTTGTGGGCAAGCCAGATCCCCAATACAGTCTGCCTGCCTATGGCAGTTATATATTAAAACCCGAGATCCTCGTTGATTAATACTACTTTCACCCGTTTTGGGGGAAAACATTTGTCTGTGATGCACCAGGTATTGCAAATACGATCAGGGCTTTTACAGTCCTGGCAGAATCCGGTTTCTCTACAGGGGGTTTTTTTATCAAGATTCATGGTATTGACGGGGGCCGCATAATTTTTAATGCGATACATGGCGTCATCAAGGTCGCAGGAGATCTTGTTTCTACCCACAAAAATAATTACATTTTTAGGACCAAAGGTGATGGCACCGATTCTGTTGCCGATCATGTCCAGATTCACCAGTTGTCCGGTTTCGGTGACCGCATTGGTCCCCGTTATAAAAAGGTCCACCAGAAGGGACTGTCGCCTCAGGTCCATCTGGGCTTCAAAGGGAAGACTCTTATCAAAAGTATTTAACACTTCCATGTCTTGGGAATCTTTCAATGCATGAAAAAGCCCAGTGGCCACATAGGTCATGGAGCCCCCCCAGGAAACACTTTTGGGGGCAAGCTCTGGAATAATTTTATCAAGGGCGATGTTTTTTGCATCCTCTGCCGTGTCAGCAATAAACACTTCAAAATTATTGGACTCAAGGTTTTTTTTCACCTGCTCAAGTCTTTTGTTCCAATAGATATTAACGGGATTTTTCATATTTTTTATTCCTCCATGATGATGTATTTTGAACCTGTAATTCCAACCTTGGAGATACTACCGAAATTATGATCAGTTATCAAATTTATTCTGGTTAAAATTTATTTCTTTTTTTTTAAAATTTGTGTTGACTAAATAATTATTTCTTTTTATAGTCAAATACACGATATGAATCCGCTTCAGCAAAAGACACATTATACTTACTCTCACTCTTTCTTGTCCTTGCTTCTGATGTTATTAAGACTTTAGTCTCGGGGGTTGGTTCTAACATCGACCCGTGGATATGCACCAAACAGTCGACAATTAAATATAATGTTGAATTTCAATTGTTTAATTGTTGCTATCTGATGTGCGCTGTCAAATGTGGCCGAGCTTAGAACAAAACCCTTAGTCTTCAAACCGACACCTATTATTTAAAAAGTAGTATTCTACCTGAAAAGACACTGAAAACCATATTATAATAAGGAGACAAGGAATGTTCTCCTTTATCTTTACATTCCTTTTATAAGTTGATAAATATCAACACAGGATACAGATTCTATTATGACTTATTTCGCATCGTACAAATTCAAAACAAACAGAACCCATATGACTAATTAAACAATAAAATCTCAGCAATCCGCGATGATTATCATCATTTCCCTATTTCCCTGAAATTTCATGGAAAAGGTTGGCAATATTGCACGAGTATTAAGTAAGTTCTCAATAAGCCCGGGTATTCAGTATCCTTTTGAATAGCACCTGGTGTTTAAAGGTAATCAGGCTTTATCAGCCCGAGGTTATTGAGAACTTACAGTATTAAAGCTTAAGGAGCCGTAATCATGAGCCTTTCAATGCTTGAATCTAACATCTTATGGTTTCCAGATTATTTTTACAATGCCCCACTCAAACGAATCAATTTTTTTTCTCAGTGCGAAGAAAAACTCCCTTTTTTTTGACACAATTTTCGACCCAACGCAGAAGACGATTTGAAATATCACATAGTTTTGGATAGATCTTAAACTGTAAGTTCACTGTTAAAGACAATCTATTTTTTAAAAGGAGGTGATGGCAACTAAATTTTTGTTGATTTCTTGGGATTTTAATCACTTAAACTTTAAAATGCAGGAGACAATTAATGGGCGACAAAAATGTTGAAGAAACCACAGAGGCGCAGATTGCTGTACACTGGCAGGAAGAAGAGTACTACTATCCCTCAACTAAATTCGTAGGACAGGCCAATGTATCTAATCCAGACATTTATGACAGATTCAGCCTGGATAATTTCCCCGACTGTTTCACTGAATATGCTGAGATGCTTGACTGGTACAAATATTGGGATGAAGTCCTTGACACAAGCGATGCGCCCTGCTGGAAATGGTTCAAAGGCGGGCAGCTCAATGCCAGCTATAACTGCATTGACCGCCATCTTGAAAAAAACAAAAACAAAACAGCCATCCATTTTGTACCTGAACCGGAAAGCGAAAGAATCGATCATATCACCTACCAGGAACTCTATGTCAGAGTAAATGAATGTGCAGCACTTCTCCGGGACTTCGCAGATTTAAAGAGAGGCGACAGAGTCACCATCCACATGCCAATGACGGCAGAACTTGCCATTACCATGCTGGCATGCGCACGACTTGGAGTTATTCATTCTGTTGTTTTTGGCGGTTTTTCCCCGAGTGCATGTGCAGACAGAATTATTGATTCTCAATCCAGGGTACTCATTTCCATGGATGCCTATTACCGATCCGGCACATTGTTAAATCATAAAGTGAATGCCGATGATGCCGTAAAAATCGCCAAGGACGGTGGCCAGGTTGTTGATAAGGTATTGGTCTGGGAAAGATATCCTGGAAAGTACTCTTCTGAAACCCCCATGGTTGACGGTCGCGATTTCAGTGTGAATACCGTTTTAAAAGACTATTATGGGAAACGCATAGAACCGGAAAAAATGCTCTCAGAAGATCCTCTTTTCCTGATGTACACCAGTGGCACCACAGGAAAACCCAAAGGGTGTCAGCACAGCACCGGCGGATATCTGTCATATGTGACAGGCACCTCAAAATACATCCAGGATATCCACCCTGAAGATGTTTACTGGTGCATGGCGGACATTGGCTGGATCACAGGCCACTCCTATATCGTTTATGGTCCATTGGCCCTTTGCGCCTCAACGGTTATTTACGAAGGAGTTCCCACATATCCGGATGCAGGCAGATCCTGGAGAATCGCCCAGGAACTGGATGTCAATATTTTTCACACCGCCCCCACCGCCATTCGCGCATTGAGAAAAATCGGCCCGGATGAGCCAGCCAAATACGACTATCATTTTAAACACATGACCACTGTGGGTGAACCCATAGAGCCAGCGGTGTGGAAATGGTATCAAAAAGAGGTGGGTAAAGGTGAAGCCGCCATTGTTGATACCTGGTGGCAGACTGAAAACGGTGGATTCCTATGCAGCACCATACCGGGTATTAAACCCATGAAACCCGGCAGTGCAGGCCCCGGCGTTCCCGGCATCCATCCGATCATTTATGACGAAGACGGCAACGAAGTCACCAAACCAGGCATTGCAGGCAATATCTGTATCCAGAATACCTGGCCCGGCCAATTCCAGACCATCTGGGGAGACAGGGATCGATTTGTTGAGACCTACTTTGCAAGATATTGCAAAAATCCAGAAAGTAAGGACTGGCGTGACTGGCCATACCTGGCCGGCGATGCCGCCACCCGATCCGCAGACGGGTATTACAGAATCCTTGGTAGAATTGATGATGTTATCAATGTTTCAGGTCATAGACTGGGTACCAAGGAAATAGAGTCTGCATCCCTTGTTGTGGACGAAGTTGCCGAAGCGGCTGTTGTTCCTGTGGCCCATGAAATTAAAGGAAAGGTACCGGATCTCTACATTGCCCTGAAACCTGGAATTGAAGCAACTGATGCCCTTGCCCAGAAAATTTCCGATGCCATTTGCGATCAGATCGGGAAAATCGCCAAACCCAGAAAGGTATGGCTTGTCCCCGATATGCCAAAGACCCGCTCCGGTAAGATCATGAGAAGGGTACTTGGTTCCATCTCCAACAACAAGGACGTGGGGGATGTGATGACCCTTGCAAATCCGGAAGTCGTTGAAATCATTAAAACCATGGTGCAAGGATAATACGACTATCAATCATTAACAACCATCGCGGGCAAACCTGATTTTCAGCTGGGTTTGCCCGCAACAGAAAAATAAAACGCTCATTATTTCCGTATATTGGGCACAGTTTCATAAAAAAAATAATCGTATTATTTTCGTTCTCCCTTAGACAGCCAGCAATGTTATCCCATAATACATTGCTGGCACACACTTTAATCTGATACACAGGGGACCATTACTAATGTCAAACGTCTACACAGATGCGTACGAACTCTCCATTCAAGACCCTGAAGCCTTCTGGGGCCCCATTGCCGAAGAATGTCACTGGTATAAAAAATGGGACAAAGTGCTGGACGATTCCAATAAACCTTTTTATCGCTGGTTCACCGGCGGTGAAATGAACACCTGTTACAATGCCCTTGATCTGCACATTGACAATGGAAACGGTGACACAACCGCACTGATCTACGACAGCCCGGTAACGGATACTAAAAAGCAATATACCTATTTAGAACTAAGAGATGAAGTGGCAAAGTTTGCCGGGGTTCTGGCGTCAAAGGGGGTTGAAAAGGGTGACAGGGTTATCATTTATATGCCCATGATCCCCGAAGCGGCCATGGCCATGCTGGCTTGTGCCCGCATTGGGGCCGTGCATTCCGTTGTGTTTGGTGGATTTGCCGCCAATGAACTTGCCACCCGAATTAACGATGCAAAGCCCAAGGTTATTGTGTCTGCATCCTGTGGTATTGAAGTGGCTAAAAAAATTATTTATAAGCCGCTGCTGGATGCTGCCATTGATATGTCTGAGTCAAAACCCGATGCCACCATTATCTTTCAACGTCCCATGGAGACGGCTGAATTAAAACCGGACAGGGATTTTGGCTGGGCTGAATTGATGAAGGATGCCACCCCCCATGACTGTGTGCCTGTTAAAGCCACGGATCCTCTGTATATTCTTTATACCTCCGGTACCACGGGTCAACCCAAGGGAGTTGTAAGGGACAATGGCGGTCATATGGTGGCATTAAAATGGACCATGAAAGCCATTTACACCATTGATCCCGGAGATGTCTATTGGGCCGCATCGGATATCGGATGGGTGGTTGGACACTCCTACATCGTATATGCCCCCTTGTTCCAGGGAGCCACAACCATTCTTTTTGAAGGAAAACCTGTGGGAACCCCTGATGCCGGAACCTTCTGGCGGGTGATTTCAGAATATAATGTCAAGAGTATGTTCACTGCCCCCACAGCTTTTAGAGCCATTAAACGGGAAGATCCCCAGGGTAAATTGATTGCGGAGTATGATCTGTCAAAATTTGAGGTGTTATTTCTTGCAGGGGAAAGAACGGATCCGGATACCCTGCATTGGTCCGAAGAAAAACTCAATGTTCCGGTCATTGATCACTGGTGGCAGACAGAAACCGGCTGGGCCATTGCAGCCAACTGCGAAGGACTGCACCATTTTCCCGTGAAACCAGGTTCTCCCACCAAGGCAGTACCCGGCTGGGATGTCCAGGTGGTGGATGAATCGTGCAAGCCAGTTAAACCCGGTGACATTGGGGCCATTGTGGTGAAACTGCCCCTGCCCCCGGGCACCCTGCCCACCCTGTGGCAAAACGACGACAGATATGTGGAAGCCTACCTGGAAGAGTTCCCAGGCTATTACAAAACCGCCGATGCCGGGTACATTGACGAAGAAGGGTATATTTACGTCATGACCCGCACCGATGACATCATCAACGTGGCGGGCCACAGGCTCTCCACTGGTGCCATGGAAGAGGTGCTTGCCAACCATCCGGATGTGGCTGAGTGCGCTGTCATGGGTGTGGAAGATCAACTCAAAGGTCAGGTCCCGCTGGGAATGCTGGTACTCAATGCCGGTGTCACAAGGGATCCAGCTGAAATCGTGAAAGAGGCCGTTAAGATGGTCCGAGATCAAATCGGACCGGTGGCTGCTTTTAAAACAGCAACGGTGGTGAAACGTCTTCCCAAAACCCGTTCGGGGAAAATTCTCCGGGGCACCATGCGAAGCATTGCCGATAAAAAGGCATACAAGGCACCTGCAACCATTGATGATCCCACCATCCTTGGTGAAATCGAAGAGAGCCTGGGCCTCATTGGTTATGGGGCCAAGGCGACCTGAATACAGATATAGTGCATACTGTGCAAGGTCTGATATATAAGTTTGGTTATTGCTTTTATTATTTTCCATAATCTTACTTATTTTTAAGCCCTTATTGTCCCAAGGAGGGTGTCAGGCCTTTTACAAAAAACCATGCACGCAAAAACATAAATGGGTAAACCACTGCTTTTTTGTTTAACCCACCTACAAAGGAAGGAGATACGCATGAGTACTCAAACTATTGAAAAAGTCCCAACACAGGCCTGGATAACGACCTTTTCAGGTACAGCGATCAATCTCTGTCTTGGCATTCTATATGCCTGGAGCATCTGGAAATCTGCACTGGTAAATGTTGATTTGGCAGGTCAAGCCATGACCGGCATCAATGAAGGCTGGGTCTATCTGACCAATGCCCAGGCAGCAACCCCCTTTTCTCTTTGCGTTATTATTTTT
>CAKZLA010000083.1 GCA_937124525.1 uncultured Desulfobacterium sp. | reverse complement strand
AGACCCATATAGATTAGATGTGTGGGGGTGGTGGCATCATTCACTGTAATTTTTCAGCCACCAGTCATCCCAATTGGATGCCATAAGCGTGCTGGCCAAGGCACGTCCGGTGTCGGTCTTTAACCGTTCCAGGACATGGGGCAACCATTTATCAGGGGTTTTAGTCCCAATATCCTGTAATTTTTTCAGTTCAAGGATAAATGAGAGCTGGTCTGCATCCCGGGCCAACATGGCCTCCCTTGTTTCCCCTTGATTAAACTCATTGACCAGGGCGACAATGGATTCTCCAAAGGCAAAGCCCTTTGCCATGCGTGACAAGGCCAGATCCTCCCTGGCAGTGACATATTGTTTTTGAACATAGTTCAGATCTCCGGTTCTTGCTTCGGCAAGGTCATGGACCAGGGCCATGGACACGATTTTCCCCGCATCCACACAGGGCTCCATATTTGCCATGGCAAGACAGATAAATGCGGTCATAAAGCTGTGTTCCGCCACACTTTCCTTACCTGCTCCCAAAAACTGATACCCGGATCTTGGCAACCGGGTGAGCATATTTGCCTCGAAAAAAAGATCCGTAATTTTTTGATTCATCATCTCTCCTATGTTCACTTAAATCACCGGATCTGTAGGTAGTTTTATGCCATCCGGGTCAGTTGCATTCCAGATCATGGCTTGACATTTAACCTCCCGCCGGTTTAAATACAAAAGTAAGGGACTTCATAATAATAAAACTGCCCACTTTTGCATGGAGGGCTCCAGATAGACGGTATGAGGTTCATTAATGTTGGGTAGATTATTTCCTATGAACTCCCGAAAGAATATTCTGCTGAACACAACGACAAAAAATTTCTTTTTGACAAACCAGCAAAACTCAAATCCCACGCCATCTTTTTTCATATCCATGGGGGAAATCGCATGAAAAAAACAATAGGAACCCTGGTATTTATTTTTTTAATGCTATTGCCCATGACAGGCAGTGCCACCTCTGCAATACCAGGAACCGAAATGGTGGAAACCGACCAGGGGCCGGTATTTTACTACACCATCAAAAGAGGGGATACCCTATGGGATTTATCCCTAAAATTCTACAATTCCCAGTGGGTCTGGCCAGGATTATGGGAGATGAATCATCAGATCAAAAATCCCCACTGGATCTACCCGGGAAACAAAATCAGAGTCTTTCTGGCCGATGGGATGAAACCTAAAAGCCCCTCTTCAGTTTCCCCAGCACCCCCGGAAGACCCATCAACATCACTGGTGCCCCCCTCCCCGGCACCTGGACCCGAAATCCATGTGCATGGAATCACCACTATAAATTTAGATTTCGTTAAACAGACCCCCGTGCCCCCCCTGGGCCATATTCTCATGTCTGAAAACGGTGGCACCCTTTTATCAAAGGGAGATACGATATTTATCAAACCTGTGGCAAAAAACAATTTCATCCCAGGGACCCAATATCATATTTTTTCAACAAAACAAGTGAGCATGGAATATGACAAAATAAAATTCAAGGGCGTAAAACACAACATAAAGGCCATAGTAACCATTCTGGAAACCAGCGACACCTTTACCCGGGGCATTATTGACATAGCCTTCAGATCATCTCAGCCCGGGGACCCCATCATGGCCCATAGCCCACTAAAAAAAGAAATAACAGTCAATTCAACACCCCAAACCATTGAGGCCAGAATAGTTTGCGCACAGGATGACAACGAACTCCTTGGCGAGGACAGCATTGCCTTCATGGATGCGGGAAGTCAAAAAAATGTCAAGCCCGGAGACATCTACACCCTTTATAAAACCCAGACCGACCCATCAACGAGTTTGTTTAAAGCACCCGTCCCTATGCCCCCGTTAAAAAACGGCAAACTGATAGTACTGCACACCGAAGCCATTTCTGCCACGGTGAAAATTCTTTCTTCCAAGGCAGAGGTTCTCATCGGTGACATCGTCAGATAAATGAACACGATCACCACCCATACGCCCCCCTGCTCCAGGCAAGCCCCGGGCAGGGCACCTAAACAAAAAAAGGTCTTGCAGGTGGATCACCTGTAAGACCTTTTATTTAATATATGGTACCGAAGAGAGGGCTTGAACCTCCACGCCTTGCGGCACTAGATCCTAAGTCTAGCGTGTCTACCAATTCCACCACTTCGGCTCACAACAAAAGCATGACACCTTCATCACAATGGAGGCCTTTCTACAATAAAACCGACCCCAAGTCAACCTTTAACTTGCCAGTCTATTTTTTTTCAGTATCATGGGTGGGGTAAAAATAAAAAGGCAGAAAATGCCGAAAACCTGTAACTGACGAGAAAATAAGGAGATGCACAAACAAGAACAGGACTACACTTCGAAGGGAACCACCATCACCTTTTTAGCATCCACCTTCCTTACCGTGAGATGATATCCCCGGACATCCAGTTCAATATCCTCTGTTCCCGGCACAATACCCTGAATCTCAAACAGGCTGCCCGGAGTGATGCCGAGCTCTTTGAACCGTTTCCCCATAACTGAGTTTTTACCGAAACTGATCAGCCGCGCCTTTGTCCCTTCTGGAAGTAGGCTCAGGGGGGAGGGATCCTGGTTGGCCGTGGTACATTTGACGGAAAAATCCTTGATGTCTCCCATGCAGCGCTCGACACCTTCCCGACACTGCTCAAGGGAAAAGTTGCTCTCGCAGAACCTCCGGAACCCGGAGATCCACTGTTTACCGCTCCGGGGACATACCTCGGCAAACTCCACGAATCGCACGATGCGCTCGAGTACCTCGGGGGTCACGGAGTGTTCCATCTTGCAGGCGGCATCATCTGCCAGCTCCCCTTCAATGCAGAGGATGTCGGTGATAAATTTTTTCAATATCCGATGGCGGCGAATCACGTCCAGGGCTATATCTTCTCCCTTGTCGGTCAGGGTAATCACATCATAGGGTGCATAATTCAGAAGCCCCTTCTTGGAAAGATTTTTCAGGGCCCCCGTTACAGAAGAGTTATTCACCTCAAGCCGTTTTGCAATCTCCTTCACCCGTGCTGCCTGCTTATCTTCAATTATATGATAAATGGTCTCAAGATAGTCTTCAAGGCTTGCAGTCAACCATTTTTTTTTCATCGGTCTCCTCTTGGATATTTTTTTATATGAAACTCCGTCCAAAACATTGTAGTTATTAGAGTTTCAACTTTCGTTGTGGGCAGGCCAGATCCCCAATACGGGTCTACCCGTGGCAGTTATATAAAAATGCCGACAGCAGAACTCACCGCAGCTACCCTGGCCAGATCATTGAAAATCAAAGGGGGAGAATTTTTGTCCTTATAGACGTTAAAAAGCGCAGGTTGTTTGAGGACAGCTAACCACAATCTCTATTCTTTAGCCTGGCAGGGTAAAAATTCTCTCCGACCTTACCGCTCCGGTCAGTACAATCGTCGGGGACGGCATTATGCCATTGTATTATTCCTTGTATCGGTGAGCCAACATGGCGTTATTAAGTTAATAAATAAAAATTCTGACCCAGAGGACCAGGTTTTTAACAAAAAAATAAAATTTTATTGGGCTAAGCAAAAATTGTCAAGTGAATTGTCTTATAATCGTCGACCCTTTCATTTTACGGGAGTCAAAGAACAAACAAAGAAGGCCAGACATTCCGGGCCGAGGAACCACAGGCACGGCTTGATTCCCCCAAGGTACACTGGTGTACTGTACCGGGGGAAAACAGAACTAACCACTCGAAAAAAAGTCGCCCTGGTGGAAGCCCAGAAGCAGATAGGATTAAAGGTGGGGTGTCTAAAAACCCGTTTTTGGCCCATTCTTTTTGCTCGGCTTTTGGACCTCCTCCCATTATTGATTGAAATGGTTTTCCTGAATGCCTTTTCAACAATGATAACAAGGAACAAAAAGAAGTGACGGATTTAGACGTCCAAGAATGCGCCCGCAAAAATTGCATCTGCAGGCATGGACAAATGGATATAAACAAAGAGGGGAAACATCGTGCCTGATAAGGTGATGTCAATTTGTAACTTTTATACTGGATCAGCCCATTTCTATCAAAAACAGATCAACCTGCTTGTCTTGTGTCTATCTCCTACATTGGGCTTTTCCGCACATAGAACCAGTACACACACAAAAAAACCCGCCCGCTTTTTAATGTAGCACTCAAAACAACCAGCGGGGAAATCAGTAATGTTGGGTAGATCATTTTCGGGGTTGGTCATAAGCTGGGCCACTATACGGGAGATAAAACTTTACTCATCGCAAACAACTGTAACAACTTAGTTTAATTTTTACCATTAAAATCCCATCACAAAATGGCCAACGTTATGACTAAGCCCTCATTTTCTATGAACTCATTAGGGCAATGGTGAAGATGGGTACTCAAAGAATAAGGGAGTTCATGGGAAAGAATATATCCAATGTTAGGCATCCTTGTATATTACCTCAAAAGTACTTTATACTTTTTTGGGAAAAAACCCCTGAAGACGAGGAGTGCTCTCAGAAAGTGTAAAGTACTTTTAAAGGATGTCAAATCTACGAGAAAAAAACTCTCCATAAAAAAGGGCTTGAACTGGTTTTTTAAGGTCCCTTTTCATGTTTCATGTTTTAGCGTAGGGAGGGATCAGACGTAGGTCTCGAAGACGTCGAACATGGCATCCAGATTCTCGGGTTTTGCGTTTTCAAGACAGCCGTTCAGTTCAAATATGTAACCGCCACCGGGAGCGCAAGTGTCGATCAGGTACTTGCAATAGTCGACGACCGCTTCTTTTTTTCCGAACTCCAGCAGCATGATTGGCAGATTTCCGGCAATACAGGCCACGTTACCGAGGGTTTTTTTGGCCACAGCCATATCCACTTCCTCAAAATGGTAGATCACCTTTCCCTTGGGAATATCAGTTAACTGCTCCAGACGGGTGTTATATTTACCCTCTGTATAAACCAATGGGGTAACTTCCATATCAATGAGGGCCATCAGGATCTTTTTCAACGGTTTCCAGTACAGTTTCTCGTATTGCTCCGGACTCATGAATCCATCCATTCCCTTATGAAGCGGAATGAACACCCGTTTCACCGGCAGAGGCATAGTCCGAAAGTATTGCAGGGATTTGATCTGCTGGTCCGCAAACATGTCGCAGGCTGCTGCAATTTCCTCCTCATGATTAAACAGGTCTGTCATCAGCCCTACGGTTCCTCTGAAGTAGTCACCCAGAATGTCGTAAGGTGCCTCTGAAATCCCGGTGATCATTGGAGGAAGCCCGATTTCAGCCAGTTTGGTCGAATAGTCCAGGAAACGCGATTGGGCCTCGGCGTCCAGTTTTCCGATATCTGCCAGTCGTCCAAAAGCCTCTACCATGTCAGGGGAGTATAACGGGCCAAGAAATGTGGTGTTAAGTACTACCGTGGGGGTAAGATTAAGTTCCGAAAATCCTTTGAGGCCAGCATAGGCGCGGGGTATATATTTTCGAAGCATAAATCCTGTGTAGTCATTCAAAAGTTCGGGGTACTCTTCGGAGAGTAAGTACTCATGTTCCAACACTTGGTGAGAACTGTGGTCCGACACCCCCGTTCCGGGACGTCCCGGCCAGTCGATCATGGTGGAACCGGCAATCTCATTGGCACGTCCACTGGTAAAACCACTAAAGTAATGGGCATCACAAAGGGGATAATTCCGGTAAAATGTTAATAAGGCCTCGCCTGCCCGTTCATAGTCGTAAAACAGGTCCCGATAACTGGACCCGTTGAACCGTTGAATGATCGAGCTGAGAAATGGAGCAAAGGGAATTTTGTCCGTTTCTTTTAAGGCGACAGCGTCGTCGATTAGCTTGATGCGCTGGTTGAATATTTCTGCTTCAGGTGATGGTTTGGAAGATGTTGTCATGGGAAAAGTCTCCTGGGTGTAATAGTATTAGGTATCATATGAAATCCGGGGTCTGGTCACAACCTCGGTCAATTATATGTTTCAAGGGATGGTTTGTTGTTCAATCTTGCAATGGTGACAACCAGGGCTGTGGTAAACGCAATGAACATGCCAACCAGTATTGGAAACCGGATATCTGCATTCCCGGTACTCTTTGCAAGTAAAGCAATATAATAAGGTGTAAGAAAAAGACCGAAATTGGCCAGGCCCATGAAAATCCCTGTGGACATGGCAATCCCTTCAGGCTCAACCTTCATACCAAACTCCATCATGGAGGCTGGCATGAATAGGAAAATTCCCATGCCGATGGCTGCGGCACCAATCCCGAGAAATGGCAGGGTTCCGGCGAAATTAACAATACCAAGGCCCATACTTAAAAAAGCAATTGCGATGCCGATAACAAATCGTCCGAACACCTTAAAAACCTTACCAAAAATGGCACCGCTGATCATTCCGCCTCCGGTGAACATGGACAAAACCACACCGGCACCCGCAGCAGTCCCCAGTTTTGATTCAATAACGATGGTTGACATGTTTAGAAGCATGGGACCTGCGAGCATCCACATAAGCCCGCACAAAATTGAGAGAATCCACACAATGTCGGGCAGTTTTATCTTCCTGGTTGTTTTCCGGACGGGTATTTTTTCAGGCTCCGGCAGAAAAAAGAAAACAAAAAACAGCATAACGACCCCTATCAGATGGGCCAAGAAAGTGTATCTCCAGGAAATGGTGCACAAAAAGGCACCCCCCATCTGCATTACTATGCCGCCAAGATTGGATGAGACATTGGCAATACCCATCATATTCGCCCGTTTCTGCCCCTCATAAAATTTAAGGACAAGCGCATTCCCCATGGGAAAAACTACGCCGATGCTAAGGCCGAAAAAACCTCTGGATATCAGTATGATGATAAAATTCTCTTGGATATACGGCAACGTTCCGCCAATGATAAACAGCAATATACCGATGATGCTGATTAACCGGTATCCGTACCTTTCAGCCATTGCACCAGAGCAGATTGATGATAGAACCATAGTCAGGGACGGCAAGGTGGAGACGAGCATCAGCGTAGTAAGGGGAATCTCAGGGAAGGCCTGGGCAATGTTCTGTATGGCCGGCGTCAAAATACTGACCCCCTGTTGTAGGAAAAAGATCGATAGAATTGCAATAGAAGGCAATATTGTTTTACTCTGCCCCATTTTATTTTCCTTATCGTTGCATTAATTAATCAACACACCAAATATTCAAGATTTTTAGAGCCTGTTTAAAATTCGATGATCCTGTTTTGTATCCACTGCCTGGCCCTCCCAGGATTTGGCAAAGGTTATAACCAGATCCCAAATATTTTTAAAACAGGCTCTTACAAACACAAAATAGAAATCAGAACATTTTTTTGCTCTGAATATCGATCTGTTTGCTTATTTCTTCGTAAACGCCGGGAAAGGAGCTATAAGGCCCCCCTTGGGTCTGACATGGGATAAAGGCTTTTTTCCCGCAACTTTTACATGCGTTTTCAACATGTTCTGCACATATATCAGGTGTCCATTCGGGAAAATCAATTTCTCCACTGTCAATACCACCCATAAAGGTGATTTTTTCTCCGTACTCCTCAATCAATTTTGGAATATCGTTGGTGTTCATTACCCCCTGCCAGATGTCTACTCCCATTTCAATCATAAAGGGTACGAATGTTGCGGCATAAGAATCACTGTGATGTACAATCAGATCAACCCCATTCTCTTTCCAGAATTTGTAAACTTTTTTATACGGATTCAGGAAAAACTCCTTGAACATGTCAGGAGAAAGAAAAGTAGATGTCTGTCCTCCCCAATCATCATGATGAAAAATTGCATCAGGATGGAGTCGATCAACGATCATTTCCGCTCTTTTAAGTTCCTGGTCTGTCAACATGGCAATCAATTCATGCATGTATTCTGGTTCTTCATAGAGCGCCATCAAGGCGTCCTCCATCCCCATCATATGGTGGGTCATTTCAAAAATCCCCGGTGCAAGAAACGGCGCGACAAACTGCTCGTCACGATTCACGGAGTTGGCAATTTTGATTGCCGCTGCCCACTCCTCTTCCGGGACATTAAGATTTGGTGGGGTCACGACTTTTTTCCATTCTGTAATATCTTTCAATAATTTGTGTTCATCGTCGTGAATGGGAAAAGGTCCAATTTGACCTTTAGGCCATGTAAAAGTGATCCCCCAACCGTCTTTGAGGGTTTCACCAGGTGTTGAAGGATATTTAAATCCTGGAATGGGTACGACTATTTCCAGAAATTCGTATTGATTTACAAATCTGTCCGGGGTTCCGCCCTTGATGGTTTCCAGCAAATTCTGTTTGATAGTTAGCATATGCTTGCTCCCTTTTGATTTTTATAAGAAACTCCGTCCGATGACTTGTAATAACTGGAGTTTCATTTTTCGTTGTGGGCAGGTCAGTATCTCAATACGCTCTGCCCGTGGCAGTTATATTAAAAAGAGGTTACGACTGTCAGGCAGACTGAGTCCCCCTGGGTATTATTTTTGACGGCGTACTCGTGAACGTACCGCAGGGACAGATTCATAAAAAAGGGCTTGAATATGGAGATTTGAAGCTCCGGCCCTGCGGCATGCCCTTCTGCCTTAAGAGAACTGGCACCGGGGCCGCTGTCCTCTGTCAACTGGGCATATGAGTATCCAATCACCCCTGCATTGAATATGGAGCCGTTCTTAAGGGGGATCTCCTTGCCGATTCCATATTCAAATATGGCTTCATTTCCGGGACGGATATCGGTATCAGAATCCTTTGTACTGTGAAGGAAACGGCCTCTGGCAGAGGCTGACCAGCTTTTTTCCTGGTCAAAATGAAAGGTGGCACCTCCCTGGTGCATAAACGTAAAGTACCCTTTTCCCGGAGAAGCGGGATTATCATGCTTGCCAGTGGGCAAATATGCACCGGAAGCAAAAAAACCATCCCATTTTGAGCCATACCAGCACAAAATCAGCGGATCAATAAACAAATCGCCGAGACTGAATCGCTGATCATCTGTTACCGTGACTCCCATGGCTTTGATGGAAAGGTCCGTATAGACAAGCGGTACAAAAAGGTCTACGCCGTAATTTGCCCCTAAAAATTTCTTTTCAGTAACCCAGGCGAACTGGTTTACGTTTACAAGTACGGAAATGTCCATATCCATCGTACTTGAGGTGTGGCCTTTATCATCTTTATAGGTGTCTGCCGTATAATACTGGTTATAACCGGCATACCAGGTTCCTGGCGGGGGACATGAGGCATTTTTAATTCCGAGTCCGCCCGGTATATAATGAGACAGCCCAGCAAAGGCCGTATTGCTGTAAACAACGGTAAACAACGATATAAAAAAAAGAAAAACCGTTGTTTTAAAGTTAAAATCTCTTATCATTCCATTTGCTCCTGACAAACGATTGTTTTGCTAACTATTCGTTATATTTTTAGTTCAGGCTATAATTTTTTGAAATCTCGCATTGAAATCCAGGCATCCTTCAAAAGCACCTTACACTTTCTTTGATCATTCCCCATTTGCAGGGGCTTTTCCCAAAAGACTGTAAAGTACTTTTGAGGTCATATGAAGGATGCCGAAATCCAGAGGCATTCGATGAAAAAATTTTGATGATAATTAAGCTGCGGAGACCATTTCTCTGGCTTTCGTGGCAGCACTCCCCGCATCAGGAGCATAGGCATCTGCCCCTATTTCTTTGGCATATTCAGGGGAGACAGGTGCGCCCCCCACCATTACTTTTAAATCAGGCACACCGCATTCTTTAAGCGCTTTGACCGTCTCTTTCATGGCTGTCATTGTGGTTGTAAGCAGACCGGAACAGGCCACAATCTTTACGTTTTCATTGGTCTTGACCGCTTCTATGAATTTTTCAGCAGGAACGTCCACACCCAGGTCAACCATGGTGAATCCGGCGCTCTCAATCATCATGCAGACAAGATTTTTTCCAATATCGTGCAAATCTCCATGAACCGTACCGATAACGCAGGTACCAAGAGATTTTGAGGTTTCACCGGCCAGATGAGGCTTAAGAATATCAACCCCTTTTGACATGGCCTTTGCTGAAATCAGCATTTCCGGGATAAAGATTTCATTGGCGGAAAATTTATCCCCCACAATTTTCATGGCAGAAATCATGGCATCAAGAATTTCATGGGGTTTACAGCCTTCGTCCAGTGCTTCCTGAACCAAACCGGACACAAGTTTTGTTTTACCTTTTTCAACATGTACTTTTAAATCATCAATTTTTGCCATTTTTTAACTCCTTTTTTAGTTGTTATTTGATTTTTGGCTTGGTCACAACATCGGCCAACCATCATAATGGGCAGGCCGATGGGATCAGGCTTGTGTTATTGAAGGCGAGGCTTTTATCAGACTCAATGTTTTTGACAAGGCACTGAGTAATAAAGGCAAACGCTGACAAAAGCCCCAATAACGAGAGCCTGCCCGGTGTGATAGAATGTCGTGATCAAGCCCCCTGATTTTCAATATTTATTTTACAGGCCCATAGAGCCCTTCTCTGTATCCGGTAATATATTCCATGCAGTATTCGTCATTTCCCTTTAACGCCTCTGTGGCATAGATCAACCCCATCATATGTTTGTGCAGTGGGTTGATAATGGCGCTGTCCATTCCCGCTCCCATGGCAAGGACAAGAAAGGCCTGGTTTACGAATTTACGGCTGGGCAGATTGTATGAAATATTACTGGCACCACCGGTCACGTGAATGGAGGGATATTGCCTCTTGATTTCCCTGATTACGTCAAGAATCGTATTGATCCCGTCTTCTGAAGTGCAGAGCATTTCAACCAGCGGATCAATGTGAAGACGAGACGGATCAACCTTGTAAGCCCTTGCCTTTTCCATTATTGCGGCAAAGACTTCAAGGCGTTTTTCTCTGGTCTTGGGAATGCCCGCATCGTCACAAAGCAGTGCCGCGCAGTCCCATTTTGTATTTGAAATCATAGAAAAAATGACATCAATTTTATCCCCTTCCATGGAGACGGAATTCACTAATCCCGGCCGATTGCAAAATTCTATGGATTTGGCGCAGATGTCGGCATCAGGACTGTCCACGGCAATGGGAGTGTCTGTCGCCTCCTGTACCAGATCAATAAGCCATTTCATGGTTTCCAATTCAATATTAGAATCCACTGAGGCACATACATCAATATAGTCTGCTCCAGCTTCTGCCTGGTTTATGGCAAGCCCCTTTATAAATTCAGCGTCTTTTTCAACAATTGCCTTTGCAACTGAAGGGATGGCGCCGTTGATTTTTTCTCCGATGATAATCATGTGTTCCTCCGCCACGATATTTTATGATTCGCAATATAATTATAGAAGTATAGTCATCTATAAGACTATAACTATATAAATACTTTTCAGATGAGAGTCAACAAAAATTTTTATGATCTTTTATGAGGAAGGATGCCCATAGCGCCCCGGCACAGGCGCTATAACTTGATGATCAAATTTTTGGGACTTGCTATTACGGGAATGGGATCAGTGGGAGAACGGGGTCAGGCCTGGCTTATAGTCGTTATTCGTTCAAATCCATGCAAACCTGAAAATTCTGGGAATAATGTCCATAAGCCAAGCCTGACCCCTCCCTAATATTTGTCATTTTTTTTCTTTGCCATAGATCAGGGAGAGTGCATCAAGGATAATGCTTTGATCAGAAAAAAGGAATTCTCTGGCCCGGTTCGACGATAACGAATCTATCAGAATCCCATTGGCCATTGGACAGATCTTGCAACAGGCTTAAATCAGATAAATATTGCACAAATTTAAGATGATAATTTTCAGCACGGCCCCTACAGGTGGATACAGCTGGGGAAGAGCTATCACGAGCATGGTGGATCAGGGCAAGCTTTGAATAGTGTTTGAGTGCCATCCAGATAATTTGATCCCTGTATTTTTCCGGTATCCGCTCAATTCCTTTGAAGCATTGGGCAAAAATATCGACATCGGAATCAATCCATGAGGGTTCAAGAAAAAAACAACCTGTATCTTCATCCAGAATGGCCTTATGGCGGTGACGAGATCCGAGAACCGCGCCAACACAATCATCAACCCGGGGCAGGATTAACCTGCTTTTGTTTGAATATACGCCTTCAAGTGCTCTTCCGCAAAGCCCATACCCAAGAATGATATCCCATCCCGGCGCTTCTATTTTGGAAATTTCATCAATTAGACGTGCTTTTAGTTTTTGGGGATTTAAGTGAAGCGAAATCGGCAGAATGACCCTCTCCATTGCCGGGTCAATCATGGGTTCAAAAAGATGGGCCAAGGCTTTGCAACTGATCAGTTTAATCCGTTTTTGCATGGTTCCTGTTACCGTCAAATTATTTCAAATTATATGCTTCGGGTGGCTGGAGTTCTGTCATGCATGTTCGTCTCCGTTTCAACCGCCAATTTTCAGCGGATGAAAGTTTATCAAATTCTTATATAAGAGTATAGGAATATTTAATTTACTTGTCCATCTCCCTATGGTATAGATCGACAGTCAAATGATGTTGGAAGGGAAAAAAAGAATAGGAGAATAGGACTAAAATGGGTAAGGCTGTTGAAAAAAAAAGGGGAGCTCTGCCCGCTTATACACAGCTTGCCGCTATCATTAAGGAAGATATTGCATCAGGCCGGCTTGTGCCGGGAATACGCATTCCCTCTGAAAGCAAACTTGCAAAACAATATAGTGTCAGTCCAATGACCGTCAGGCAGGCCATTGGTGTCCTTGTGGAAGAAGGGCTTGTAAAAAGGGTTCATGGCAGCGGTACCTTTGTAAAACGTATCGAGGTCGGTGCCACCACCTTCAATATGAGTGCGCTGGACGAGGTCTTGTCAGATAAAGATGCCTTGGATGTCAGAATCCTGAAATCCAATATTGTCCGTGTGTGCGGCACTGAAGGAGAGATGTTGGGGCTGGATATAGAGGACTCAGTCATTCTGGTGGAACGGTTGATAAATCACAATCAGACCCCCTTTTGTTTCCAGACCGCCTTCCTGCCCTTTGATCCCAAAGCGCCTGTTGTGGAAAACATGCTGGAAACCACCGGACTGTCTGATCTGTTTTTCAGTGATAAGCGCCATGGATATAAAAAAGGAACCTTGAAACTGATCCCAACCCTCATGAATGAACGGGAGGCCGATTTCCTCAAGGTCCAGGACAGCAATACCGCTTTTAAACTGGAATATATCTATTATGATTTCACAGATAACCCTTGTGCTTACGGCTGGTTTATTATTCCTCCAGGACAGATGCAGCTGATAAGCCAGGTTGGAGTATGGAATGAATGATTTTCAAGCAAAAAAAAAGGGTGCATCAGCTGAAAAAGAGCGTTTGCTGGAGCTGATATATACGTTAAAGGAAAAGGAAGGCCTTGACCAGTTAAAGAAGTTGCACAAATCAGGGTATGATACGGTTGAACTGCTTGCCTGCTGCATGGAGGGTGTCAGACAAGTTGGCCTATCCTTTGAAAAAGGGGAGTATTATATTTCCGCTCTGATCATGGCCGGTGAAATCATGCGTCAGGCAGCAGAATATCTTAATTCATTTCTTTCGACCACGGAGCCCCATACAGTTGTCGGACATGTCCTGTTGGGCACCGTCAAAGGAGATATCCACGATTTAGGTAAAAATATCCTTAAAGATATGCTTCAATGTAATGGATTCAAGGTGACGGATCTTGGCGTGGATGTTTCGGCTCAAACCTTTGTTGATAAATCCCTGGCACTTGAACCTGATTTTGTGGCAATAAGCTGTCTTTTGACAAACTGCCTTGATAATCTTGCAGAGGTGGTTAAATGTGTCAGGGAGGCAAATATCGGCAAAAAGGCACTCATCATTGTGGGCGGCAGCTGTTTGGATCAATTGGTGAACAATGCGGTAAAAGCGGATATCTGGTTTTCCGATGCTGTGCAGGGAGTAACGTTCTGTCTGGAAAAATCCGGAGCATTTTCCGCTTCATAGGCAAAAAAACGTATATATGGTTTTCAACCATTGGTGCATACACCCGATATTTTGTAAGGCCCCTTAATTATGGATAATTACAAGTTAGCTGAAAGCTCGCTTCGCTCGCTCCCGCTAACGAGAAGTTGCAACAGACTCGCTTCGTTCGCTGATGAACTTCTCGATACCGGAATCTCCACTGACACCACCCTTTCTGTCCAACAGCGGTGAAGACATGAACTGTCATGAAAAATACCAGCACTATGCCAGCAGCTGGGCTTCCGTAAAAGAAAAAAAATTTGAAACGCCGAAAGTGGCTCGATTATATGAGCAAAGGAGTCAGCGGATACTTGATGCTATTGCCTTAAAAGAGCCCGATGAGGTGCCGGTATATCTTATGGCGGAAGGATATATCCTCACGTATAGCGGCATTCAACCCAGGGATGCCTTCTACAATATAGACAAATTTGCATCGGCTTTACTCAAACTGCATGAAGATTTTTATCTGGATTACTCGGTCCTCACCTTTGTCCAGTCCGGCAACGCATTGGAGACTTTAGGGACGAAGATTATCCGATGGCCGGGCAGCGCTTTGCCCGGCTCTGCTCTGCCCGATGACACTTCTTTTCAATACGTTGAAGACGAATATATGAGAGCGGATGAGTATGACGAACTGATCAACAATCCAGAAGGATACATTCTCCGAAAATATTTCCCCCGAATCTTCACCAATCTGAAAGGTTTTGCCAATTTACCCAATGCCTTCAATCTTATCGAAGTCTCAGGGTTTGCCGGGTCAATACTCGGCCTTGCCACAGGTTCCCCGGTCCGGGATTCCTTTGAATATTTATTAAAAGCGGCGAATCAAGCTGGAGATATTCTAACGAAATACCTGGGGGCATACAGAACTATCCAGACCAGATACGGAATGCCCCATCTGTTCGGCGGCATCAGCAAAGCCCCCTTTGATATCATTGGGGACACCATGCGCTGTACTGTCGGCATAGTTAAGGATATTTACAACCAACCTGAAAAAGTACTAGCTGCGGTTGAAGCACTTGTCACCATGGCAGTTCAAATGGGCGCACAAAATACCTGCGTCGCACATTGTCTAAGGATTGTGAACCCTTATGAATCTCGTTTAATACTTGATTTAAAAATCCTTTTATTCTTATTCCACTTCATAAGGGGGCGGATGAGTTTATGTCACCTGAACAGTTTAAGACCTTTTACTGGCCGAGCCTGAAAGCAACCATGCAAGGCTTAATTGATTCAGGTTTTATACCCGTACCTTTTGTGCAAGGTTCCTTTAATCAACGACTGGACATTCTGGCACAGGACCCGCTTCCCAAGGGTAGATCCATGTGGATATTTGACCGGACAGATATGAAATCTGCCAAGGAAAAAATTGGCAGCTGGGCCTGCATTGCCGGCAATGTGCCGGCCTCTCTTTTTAAACAGGGCACCCCTGAAATGCTTGAAGCCTATTGCAAGGATTTAATAGATGTCTGTGCACCCGGCGGCGGATTCTGCCTATTTCCCGGATCGGTCATTGATAGGGCAACACCTGAAAATATTAAAGCCTACATAGGTTGCGGGAAAAAATTCGGCAGATATCACACTCTATAATAAACACATAAGCGATTGCCTTGGCATCCCAGGAGAATACAATTGAATACTGATCAACTTCACAAAGTAATAGGGGATTTTTTTAATCACTCAAAAGATATCCTCTCCTCATCTGTCCCTTTTGATGAGGAAGTCAGAAAAATGTGTAAACAAAATACGTGCGGCAATTATGGAAAAAGCTGGACATGCCCACCTGCCCTTGATTCTATTGATAAGCTTAAATTGAAACTTTCTTCTTATAGTCGTTTCATAATTTTCGATAGAATTTACCCCCTGGAAGACAGTTTTGACTGGGAGGGCATGGTCAACAGTGCAAAAGATTTCCAACTCAGAATACATGACCTCAAAAAAAAGATTTTATCCATGGCACCTGATTTTAATTTCATGACGCTGGGCGCGGGGGCCTGCCAGCTTTGCAAAACCTGTTCATATCAGCAGCAGAAACCGTGCAAAAAACCCGATGACGCTATTTTTTCTGTTGAGGCTTTTGGGGTAGATGTCATGAAAATGATGAAGGAAAACGGAATGAATTACAACAATGGTAAGAACACCATAACCTATATTGGCGGTATGTTCTGGAAAATATAATACTTGATAAGTCCTCTGTTTTCTCCTCAGAGTCTTTTGCAAAAATACTGCATAAATGGGGTTGATCATAAGATATGCCACGTATACGAAGGCTGAAATTCCACAGCCTTCAAGGAGCTGTAAATATAAGGTTTATTTTTTAGTTCTAAAAAAATAGGTTTAAAGTGGCCAGGGTTATGATCAAGCCCTCATTTTTTTAATCTCGCCGGAACTGTCCGACTTTTCGGATCGCCCAGGCATTAACCTGGCTTAATTAAAAACAACTATTTTGTCTGCCCCCAACTCTGGGAGGCAGCCAGGAGCACGACCAGTATTGAACCAATATTGTGCATAACTGCTCCCATTATCGGAGTTAAGAGCCCCAGAGATCCGGCAAGGACGGCAACAAAGTTGATCAAAAAACTGATTGCAATGCTGATTTTAATTATTTTGGTCATCTTTTTACCAAAAAAGATGAGAAGGGGAAGTCGATCCAACCGATCATTCATCAGAACGATGTCCGCCGTTTCAAGGGCTGCATCGGAACCTTTCAATCCCATTGCGATTCCAACATCGGCGGCTTTCAAGGCCGGTGCATCATTGATCCCGTCACCAACATAAACCAGGTTACCCTTTTTGTAGGCGTTTAGAACGGAAAGTTTGTCCTGGGGTTTTTGACAAAAATGAATTTCCTGGATTCCCACATCGTCTGCCACTCTTCTTACTGGTGCCTCTTGATCACCGGAGATGATCGCAATATTTTCAATACCTGCCTTGCGAATTGCTTGAATCATCTCTTTTGCGTTTGATCTTGGCAGGTCCTGCAGGGCAATGTACCCTGCTGTTTTTCTATCAATAATCACTTGGACTGCCGTTAATCCAAGTTCACTCCAGCGGTCGCTTGTAACGATCTCAATTCGTTTTTTATCCACTACTCCGGAGATACCACTGCCCGGTTCGGAGAGGATCTGGGTTGCAACATGGCCATCACATCCAAGCTCCCGGGCCTTTGCAACGATTCCTCTGGCAAGTGGATGAAGACTGTTGGCCTCAACAGATGAGGCAAAAAAAAGAATCTCTTTTTCCGTGAAACCAGGTTCCACAGACACCGTGGTTACTGACGGCTCTCCCTTGGTTAGCGTTCCTGTCTTGTCAAAAAAAATGCCACTTGCTGTTGCAATATTTTCAAGACTTTTCCCTCCTCTGACAAGGATACCCGCCTTGGCGGCACGTCCAATGGCAGCAACTGTTGAGACAGGTCCTGCAAGAAGAAAGGAGCATGGACAACCTACGATGAGAACTGTAATCGACCGGGTGATATCCCTGGTGATTATGTAGGTGAGAATTGCTGCAAAAAGTATTGCCGGGGTAAAATAGGAGGCATAGCGATCCACGATGCTGGCACTTTTTGTTTTAGAGGTTTCTGCTTCCCTTACCATGTGGATAATTTTACCGATGGTTGAATCTTCCCCCACTCTGACGGTTTTGGCCTTGATGAATCCATCCACACAGATAGTTCCGGCATATACGGGGTCATTTACTTTTTTTACAACCGGAATGGACTCTCCTGTAATGGAGGATTCGTCCACGGAAGTTGCTCCGCTTGTAATGACACCGTCAACGACAATGGTCTATCCTGCCTTCACCACAATGATCTCTCCAGGAACTATCCCGGAAACGCTCACCCGGACCTCGCGTCCTTTTTTTTCAATGGTTGCCTTATTTGGTGCAAGTTTGATGAGGTGCCGGATTGCATTTCTTGCACTGTCACTTACAGCCTCCTCAACCAGGGCACCTAACACCATGATGGCACTGACAACCGCTGCTTCGAAAAAATTGCCGTTAATAATACAAGCAATGATGGCAATGGTCACAAGTTCGTCAACATTGATATTTCGTTTCATTATTCCCCGGATTGCCCCAATTAGAATGGGCACACCGTTGATCGCTACGGATGCCATCAGCAAAAAATCTGAAGGCAGTACGCTCAAAAGCGGCAAAACACCCATCCAGGTTATGGAAAGGGCTGCGGGAATTAGCATCGCACCTGCCGCTACCCTGAAAAAATCCTTGGATTTGAATATCTCCTGATACACATTGAGGTGCCCATGTCGTCCTATCATCACATCTCCTTTCTTTTTATATGAAACTCCGTCCAAAATATTGTAGTTATTAAAGTTTCAACTTTCGTTGTGGGCAGGTCAGTATCCCAATACAGTCTGCCCGTGGCAGTTATAAGAAGCTCCGTCCAAAAATCTGTAATAATTGGAATTTCAAGTTTTGTTGTGGGCAGGCCAGATCCCAATACGGTCTGCCTGTGGCAGTTTTATATGAAAAGGTAGCCTCCAAGTTTGCCTCAGCAGAGCCCCCCCGATGGGCAATAGGAACCGGCCAATTG
>CAKZLA010000082.1 GCA_937124525.1 uncultured Desulfobacterium sp. | reverse complement strand
CGTATTCTGGACCCGGCCTGCCCAAAACGAAACATGAAAGAATATTAGGCAGGCCTACTCTTTCATATAAAAGAATAAATATAAGATGTGACGAGGGCGATTAATCGAATAAAATAGCCGGAAGGAAGTTGAGCATGTTTATCCAACTCACACAACAAAGGGTAATTATTGATTCAAAAGACAATGGAAAAAGCCAAAGGGTGCCGGTAAAGTGCACAATCAAAAAATTGTGGGCGTTTGCCATGATTGCGATGCTGGTATTGGCGGGCCAGGCGTGGGCCAAGGCACTTCCCGGCTCTCACATCAAAATATTCATTCCGAGTCTGCCGTACATTTATACCTCCCATGCCACCAATGGTGCATTGTTGCGGCCTGCAGACAACAAACGGGGGTGGGATTACGATATGGCGATCAGCCACCGGCTGATCGACGACAGAACCTATGAATTTATCCTTCGAAAAAATGTCCTTTTTCAGGATGGTACTCCCTTTAATGCGGATTCCGTGGTCGAAAACATGACCTACTTCAAGAAAACACCGTTTCTTTTCACCAAAATCGATACGGTTTTCCATCGGGTGAAAAAAATCGACGATTACACGGTCCGGTTCTATCTCAACGAAAAATACGGTCAGTTCCTGAACGATACCATCTGGATTCAATTCTATACCTCCGCCTACCTTAAAAAATTCGGCTGGAATGGAAAATTGACCTGCCCAAATCTGGCCGAGCCCGGTCCCTACGGGTTGGGTCCCTATATTTTAAAGGCGGGATATGCAGAAGGAGACCGACAGACACCAGAGGTGGTGCTGGTGGCCAATCCCAACTACTGGAACCCGAATTATCCCAAAGTTGAAACCATCACCGTCTATACGGAACTGGATACCAAGATCGCCATGGAGAATGTATTTGACAAGGACGGCGTACTCGATATCATGCCGATTCCCTTTTCCATGAAATGCAAAGTCGATGCCTCACCATATGCAAAACTGATATCGGTGCCATCGACCAGTAGCGTCGCCATTTACATGAATCTGCGCAACGGCAATAAAAGACTGCTGGATAAAAAAGTCAGAGTTGCGCTGAATCGTGCCATTGATCAGGCCCACTTGCTGGAGCGTGCCTATTACGGTGAAGGCACGCTAAAACCCACACTGGCGTCCCCTCTTTTTCCGGGCGTACGGGAGGTTGTCAAAACCCTGCGGCCCTACTCCGAAATTCAGAATCCCAAAGAAATCCGCGGGGAGCTTAAAGGCATTCTGAATGGGCTGACACTGAAAGTCCTTACCCAGGACCGGTTCATGTTTATTTGGAAGGGGGTCGCACGCGATTTGAGAAAGGTCGGCGTCAAGCTGGAGTTCGAGATCACCACCAGTGAAAAACATGTGTTTGACCAGCTGCTCACCACCAACGCAGGAAAAAACACCAAACCATGGGATTTTCTGGTGTTTGGCTGTGATGACTGGGTCTACAATCACCCCTGGTCCGCTTTTCTCGTTTACCGGACCCACAATGCCTGGAGTACCATCTTCCCCGATCCGGTTTTGGACAGTTATATTGATGCATTATTCCGAGTTTCCGTGGGAACGCCGGAATTCACCGTTATCTGTGATAGGATCATGCGTCATGTCTATGATAACGCCTACATGCTGTTTGTTCCGGCGCCCAATAAGCTTCTGGCAGTCAATATAAATGTGAATTACAAGCCGTACCGGATGGCCTGTATACCACTTTGGAAAATCGAGGTTTCCAAGGCACATTGGTCGGTCCGGTAATATTTTCATTGACAAAAAAAACCTGTTCTAAACCGAGGGAGATGCCCCATGCTCAGAAAAATAAAACTCGGTCCCAAGCTACTGGGCGCTTTTTTAGCCGTGGGGTTAATTCCCTTTGCAGCGCTGGCCATGGTATCGCTGACCACTTCGAGCAATGCGCTGTCCAAGCAGGCCTTCAGTCAGCTCGAAAGCATGCGCGAGGTCAAACAAAGCCAGATCATGGATCTGTTTGCGGGCATCCGGGGGGACATGAACGTGTTGCTGGAAACCGTGAAGGTCCTCAGACGGGAGGCATTTGAAAAACTTAAAAGCGTTGAGCGCGTCAAAAAAACACAGATAGAAAATTTTTTCACCCGGGCCTGCAAAGATATCAGCGTTCTGGCCGCCAGTGAAGACAGTCACAGGCTTTACAAACTGCTGCTGCGGTATCAGCATGACGAGGAAATCGAGACAAACGCCCCCTTTTTAATCAACACTTACGAGTACAATGAGATCTGGACAGAAAGCGGTCGGAACCTGCTGGATTATGTGATGGTGTTCGGCTATTCCGACGCCCTGCTGATCAGTGCAGACCTTGGTCACGTCATGTACACCGCTGCCAAAAATTGTGATCTGGGCACGAATTTAAAAACCGGCCCCTACAAGGATGAAAGCCTGGCATTGTTGTGGCAAAAAGTGATCGATACCAAACAGATCCAAATCCAGGATTTTCACCCCTATGGACCGCTGGGCGGGGTCCCGTTCGCGTTTATCGGCGCACCTATTCAGGATTTAAGCGGTGATCTTATGGCAGTGGCGGTCCTGCAAATATCTCTATCGGCGGTCAACCGGATCATGCAGGAGCGCGAGGGCCTCGGCCGCACCGGCGAAACCTATCTGGTGGGCAGCGATCAGTTGATGCGTTCCGATTCGCTGCTGGACCCAAAATTTCATTCCGTAAAAACCTCCTTTGAAAAACCCCAGGCGTGCAAGGTGGATACCCTGGCCAGCCTCAACGCACTGGCCGGTCAAACAGGGCAGGATGTGATCAGCGGGTACCTGGGCAAGCCGGTTCTATCCAGCTACACCCCCCTTAAGATCAAGGGCCTCAATTGGGCCATCATCTCGGAAATCGACGTGGCCGAGGCGTTCAGCCCGGTGGATCCCAAAGGCAGTGAATTGTTCGCCTATTATGCAGAGTCCTATGGTTTTGATATGTTCCTTTTGAACCCCAATGGCTACTGCTTCTACTCGGCAGCCAAGAATGCCGATTATCAAACCAATCTGGTGGACGGCCCCTTTGCCGACTCCGGGCTGGGCCGTTTGGTGCAACAGGTGTTGAAGACCCAATCCTTTGGTTTTGCGGATATTTCGCCCTATGCACCGCGAAACGGAGAACCTGCCGCGTTTATTGCACAGCCGCTTCTTAACAACGGGCAGGTTGAAGCCGTGGTGGCCCTGCAAATATCACAGGATGCCATCAACCGCATCATGCTGCAACGGGCAGGCATGGGCAAGACCGGCGAGACCTACCTGGTGGGGCCGGACAAGCTGATGCGTTCCGATTCATATCTTGATACGATCAACCGAACGGTCCTGGCCTCCTTTACCGCTCCTGCCAAAGGATGCGTGGATACAGAGGCGGCCAATGAAGCCCTTGACGGCAAAAGCGGTGAAAAAATCATCACCAATTACAACGGAAATGTCGTGCTTTCGGCCTATACCCCAATCAATATATGGAACACAACCTGGGCTCTCATCGCCGAAGTCGACGGCTCCGAGGCCTACGCCGCCGTAAGGGCACAAAAAAAAATGATGGGCATTCTGGCGTTAATCTTTATTCTGCCCATACTCGTTTTTTCGCTCCTGTTGACCAGCTATATTACCAATCCAATTATCAGACTCGCGGATAAAGCGTCGTACATCAGCACCCACAAGGATTTGAATCAGCGGATCGGGTTTAAAAGCAGCGATGAAGTCGGGGTCCTGGCTTCCGCTTTCAATGGCATGATCCAAAGTCTGAAGACCTATTATGATGGTCTGGAAGAGACCAATCGCAGCCTGACTGCGGAAATTGCCAGACGCAGGAATGCCGAAGACAAATATCGAAGCATTTTTGAAAACGCCGTGGAGGGTATTTTTCAAACCACTTTTGAAGGGCAGGTTATCAATGCCAGCCCATCCTTTGCACGCATCTTGGGCTATGACAGTCCCGACGAACTGATCAAAATCTTTTCCGATATCGGGAGTCAGTTGTACGCCGATGCCACCCGGCGTAAAGAGCTGTTGCGCCAACTTGAGAAGAAGGATATCATATCAAATTTTGAATCCCAAATGCGCAGAAAGAACGGGAGCCTCCTTTGGAGTTCCCTCAATGTTCGCGCCGTCCGGGACCCTGCAGGGAGATTGGCTGCCCTGGAAGGTTTTCTAACGGATATTACCCCCCGGAAGCAGGCGGAGGAAGCGCTGCAAAAATATAGTGAGAAGCTTGAAGAACAGGTCAAAGAGCGCACTGCCGAACTTACCATCGCCAAGGAACAGGCCGAGTCGGCCAATAAGGCCAAAAGTGAATTTTTAGCCAACATGAGCCACGAGCTGCGCACCCCCCTGAACGCCATTTTGGGATATGCGCAGTTGATGCAGCAGGGAACTTCCCTGACCCACGAGCAACAAAATTATATTGGCACCATCAGCAGCAGCGGCGAACATCTTTTGGCCTTAATCAATGATGTCTTGGATATATCTAAAATCGAGGCTAAAAAGAGTGCTTTAAACATCGCAACCTTTGATTTGCATGCCTTGTTTAACGACCTGAAGGTCATGTTCATTTCCCGCATGGAAGCCAAGAGCTTACATTTTAAAATGATCAGCATGGATAACGTACCGCGTTATGTCGTATCCGATGAAAACAAATTACGCCAGGTGCTTGTCAACCTGATGGACAATGCCATTAAATTCACTCAACATGGCGCCATCACCCTGCGAGTGGCACAGGCCCATGGCGGGCTGCCATACCTGAAAAACAGCCAGAGTACCTTGCGTTTTGAAATCCATGACACCGGTGTGGGCATTGCCAAGGATGAGCAGGACAAGCTATTCCAATGTTTTGAACAGACGGCCAGTGGCCGGCGGGCCGAAAGCGGCACCGGCCTGGGGTTGGCTATCTGCCGGACCTATGTCCGTATGATGGGAGGCGATATCCTTGTAACCAGCAAAGGGGGTAGCGGCTGCACTTTCTGCTTTGAAATTGTTATCAAAAAAGGCAGCGCGTCAGATGTCAAGAAAGATGCCATGCAACAGCGGCGCGTAATCGGCTTGAAACCCGGTCTGGCTGTCCCCCGCGTTCTGGTGGCTGAAGACAGAGCTGAAAGCCTAACACTGCTGGTGAAGCTCCTTCAAACGGTGGGCATTGAGGTGCAGGCTGCAGCCAACGGCAAAGAAGCTGTGGAAATCTTTGAAAAATGGCGACCCGATTTTATATGGATGGATATGCGTATGCCGGTGATGGACGGATACGAGGCCACAAGGCATATACGCGCCATGGAACTTAAGTCCGCCACAAAGCGCGTTCCCATTGTCGCCCTTACGGCCCACGCTCTGGAAGAGGAGCAGGAGCTGATCATGACCTCCGGTTGCACCAATGTGGTGAAAAAACCCTTTCACGCACAGGAAATTTTCGCGATGATGGAAAAGCACCTTGGCCTGACCTACGTCTATGAAAAAGAGTCAGCCCAAGAGAGGGGGGCAAAAATTGAGGTACAGATCAGCCCTGCCCGGCTGGCAACCCTGCCAGCGAATTTAAGGCAGCAATTGCACAAGGCCGTGGTCCGACTGGACACACGGCGCACACAGGAGCTCATCAAGCAGGTCTCCAGGCATGACACCCAATCCGCTGCCGTCTTTCAATCAATGGCTAACAACAGGCAATACCACCGCCTGCTGGCCTGCCTTGAGAACAAAACAACGCCTTTAGAGGATTCCCCATGAGCAAGAGGCTTACTTTTCCATGGGTGGTAATGCCGTGTCAAGCAGAAAAATCCTTGAATTGGGCAAATGACATATTTATAAAGGATTCCCATTATGAATAAGGCATCAGTGCATGTCGACCACGTTATTACGGTTTTAATAGTGGGCGATGATCCTGCAACCCTGGAGGATCTTGCAAAATATCTGGAAGTTTATAATTGCCGGACACTGCTCGCCCACAATGGTGTAATGGGTATTGAGCGGGCCGCCTATGACCAGCCGGATCTTGTCTTTATGGATGTGATGATGCCAGGCATTGATGGTTTCGAGACCTGTCGCAGGCTCAAGAAAAAGGAGGCAACCCGGGATATTCCAGTGATCTTAATAACGGGATGTGCTGAAAAAAAAACGATTGTAAAGGGATTTAATTCGGGTGCCGTGGATTATATCACTAAACCGTTTCTAAGCGAAGAAATCACAGCCAGGATAAAAACTCATTTATTCTCGAACCGTACTGAAAAGCAATTAGAATCAAGCAACTGGAAAATTCGGCAAAACAAGCTGGAAGAAGAAGAACGGATGAGACGGGCGCTTTTGAGCATCCTGGAAGACGAAAAGATGGCGAAAGAAAAGATAAAAGCCTCTGAAGAAGCATTAAAAGAATCGCAACACAGGCTGCAGTCTTTATCTTCCCATTTGTTGGAAGACCAGGAAAAAAATTGGCGACGCATCGCTTTGGAACTCCATGACGAACTGGGGCAATCTCTCACCGTTTTGAAACTGAAACTAAGGAGTATAAAAATAATGTTAACGTCGGATTCGATCCTGCTGAACAGCAAATGTGATGATGCCAACACATACGTTGATCACATCATCGATAGCGTACGCCGTTTATCTCAAGAACTGTGCCCGTCTTACATTGAAGATCTGGGTCTGGACGAATCCATCATCATTCTGGCAGAAGAATTTGCCAAACATACAAAATTAAAATTTTCCATTAAAGCCCAGGAAATCAATGATTGCTTCGATCTGCAAGGACGAACATTTATTTATCGCATTATTCAAGAATCACTTAACAATATACAAAAACACGCTGAAGCCTGTAAGGTTTCCATTAAAATAGAGAGGCAAAAGTCCCACGTCGACATCCAGATCATAGATGACGGAATTGGCTTCAATAAAGAGGGTAATAAAGTACAAAATGAATATAAATTGGGTCTGGGATTGACTGCCATGGCAGAACGTGCCCGTATGTTGTGTGGTAAATTGCGGGTGTACAGCATCATCGGTACAGGCACACGGATTGAAGTTAATGTCCCTATTGACGAAAGGCAGCAAAAGAAGGATCGTATAGTTTTATTTAAAGCCATCCAGAAGGAATGATTTCCATTCAAACCCTCGTATTGCATAAAAAAAGAGAATGACAGGCACCTTCTATCGTTTTTTAAAAAATAGACATTGTAAAAATTATCAATATTATTAAATAGGTATGCCTCTAATT
>CAKZLA010000081.1 GCA_937124525.1 uncultured Desulfobacterium sp. | reverse complement strand
GTTTCGATATTTGTTGTGGGCAGGCCAAATCCCCAATACGGTCTGCCCGTGGCAGTTATAAGAAACTCCGTCCGATGATTTGTAATAACTGGAGTTTCGATATTTATTGTGGGTAGGTCAGATCCCCAATACGGTCTGCCCGTGGCAGTTATAATAAGGATGGGCAGAGACTGCCTGCCCATTTTGTAAGAAAATATACTATTTTATCGGGCAATCAAAGCTGAAATATCATCCACAATGGTTTTTCCCGGGAATCCCTTGGAAGTGGCCTTGGTGATCCATTTTTCTGTGATGGGTGCCAGGGGGGTGTTCCATTCTTCGGTGGTTTTTTCATCAAGGGTGATGAACTCCACCTGATGGGTCTCCTTGGACCAGGCAACTGCATTGTCCACATGACCGTCCATGTAGGTACCGGTCCATTTAGCCTGTTCCCGGGCAAGGTCATCCATGACTTTTTTAACATCTTCAGGCAGGGCATTCCATTTGGCTTTATTCATGACAACGGCAAAGGGATAGACCACGGTGTTGGTCATGGTTACATATTTGCAATCCTCGGCAAACTTCAAATCCTTCATCACCTCCAGGGAAGAGAACAGGCCCTGGACCACCCCCTTTTGCAGGGCCTCCGGTGTGGCGGACATGGGCATGCCAATCTGGTTGGCACCCCAGCTTTTAAGAATTTCTGCGGCACCGCCCGAGGCCCTTAAGTCCATCCCTTTAATATCCTCCAGGGTGTGCACGGGCTGTTTGCTCATGATGTTGGTGGGGGCTGTGGTGAACATGGTGAGCACCTTTACCTTGTCAAAGGCGGCGGGTTTGTATTTCTCAAAAAGGTCAAACAGCACCAGGCTGCCGGTTTCTGAATTGGGAATTCCCAGGGGCAGACTTACGCCATTGGTGACCACAAACCGTCCGGGCTGGTAGGCCATGCAGATACAGCCGATGTCAGCTTGTCCTGCAATGACGCCATCCATCATGCCTTTGGCTCCAAGGAGAGTTCCTCCGGGGAAGGTATTTATTTTTACGGCACCGTCGGTGCGTTTTTCCACCTCGGTTTTCCAGCGCTCCATTTGAACGCAGGGAAAGGTGGGGGCTGGTGGAAAGTTGGCATAATTTAACTTGGTGCTTCCGGCGTCTGCATTGCCGGGCATGATGGGAATAATGGTGAAAATTGCAAATAATACGGTTATAGTTCTACCAAATACTTGTTTCATATTTTCTCCCTATTTGTTGTGGGCAAACCCAGGTACAAGCCAGGTCTGCCCGTGGCGGTTATTTTGAATTGCCATTACGCTTGTCAAAAACCCGCTGGTTCTTTTTCTGGGTTCTGGGCAGGGTGTGATAATTCACCACTTCCACGGCGGACCGCACCATGAGGCGTCGTCGAATTTTATCAGATATATCCCGGGCAATGTCCAGATCAAGATCTGGAGAAACACCCTGGGCCCTTTCAACCTTCACCGTCATGAGATCCCGGCCGTTTTCCTGGTGATGCAGGTGAATTTGGTATTCGCTGCCCACGGTTTCAACCTTGCTTAGCACTATATCAATCTGGCTGGGATAGATGTTCACGGCCCTGTAAATGAACATATCATCACTTCTGCCCCTGATTCTGCCATGCCTGGGAAAGGCGCATCCACAGGGACATTTCCCCGGGATCAACCGGGTGATATCATGGGTGCGGTAGCGAATCAGAGGGCTTGCTTCCTTTTGAAGGGAGGTGATCACCAGTTCGCCTTCTTCCCCCGGAGGCAAGGGCTTCAGGGTGGTGGGATCAATGATTTCATAAATAAAGAGATCATTCCAATAATGAATTCCCTGGTGATACGCGCAATCCAGACCGGTGCCCGGACCATAAAGTTCGGTGAGGCCATAAATATCATAGATCTCTTCAACCCCCAGAAGCTCACTGATGTGGGCACGCATGGCATCGCTGTGGCGCTCGGCTCCCAGGATGATTTTTTTCAGGGCAATCTTGGATCTCAGGTCCCTTTTTTTGATCTCTTCGGCCATGAGAAGGGCCATGGAAGCGGTGGAACAAAACACCGTGCACTGCATATCCACCAGCATTTCCACATGCATATCTGTATTCACCGGCCCCAGAGGAACGGCCATGGCACCAAAACGTTCGCAGCCTGTCTGGAAACCCGCTCCAGCGGTCCACAGGCCATAGCCCACGGCAATGTGTACCCGGTCTTTCCGGGTCATGCCCGATATCTCGTAGCACCTGGCAAACATATTTGCCCAAGTGTTGATATCATTCTGGGTATAGCACATGACCTTTCGTTTGCCCGTGGTTCCGGAAGAGCCGTGGATTCTGACCACATCCTCATCAGGTACGGACTTCAGGGGCAGGGGATAGTCGTTCTGGAGATCGTGCTTGTCAATGAATGGAAGCATTTCAAGATCAGACAATTGGGTGATATCATTGGCGGTGATGCCTGTATCTTTATATTTATTCTGATAAAAGGATGAATTTTTCAGGGCGTGATTCAGCGTCCATTTCAGTCCTTTAAGCTGAAGGTCTTTAATTTTTTCGTCTGTTAAATTATCGGGTATAAATCCCATTTCCCAACCTTTTTCCTTAAATATCTTTAAATTTGGTTAAAGCCTTGGTCAAGGGCGTTCAAAGCCCCTGTAACCAAGGCCTCGGGTTTTCCTTGAAGGCGGTTTTTAACCTGTTGCTTCACATCATCAAGACTGCACACCGACGTTAAGGCCAATGCAGCCCCGAGCATGTAGAGGTTCACAGAGCCCGGATTGTTTTCATTTTTTGCCAACTGGTCTGCATTCATTGTGATCACTGTGGATGTTGAAGCCTCTGCCGCTGACCGTGCATTGACAATGGCCTTGCCCCCGGGTTTTAGAAACTCCTGGTGCTGGACCAGGTTTTCTGATTTCAGAACAACCAATAGATCTGCATTGCCCGGTCGAATCAAGGGACTTGCATAGTCACCGATTTTAAGATGGGAGATCACGGTGCCACCCCGTTGGGCCATGCCATGGGTTTCCGATGTAAGAACATGGGCACCTTTGGCCATGCATGCCTTTGCCAGAAGGCCTGTGATAAACAGAACCCCTTGTCCCCCCACACCACTGATAACGATTTGCTGGTTCATTTACGCCTCTCTTGTTTTGATCTCAATGGATTTTTTGGGGCAGACATTGACGCAGACACCGCAGCCTGTGCAAAGGGCCGTATCAATGTGGACCAGTTCTGCTTTATCATCCATCACCAGGGCCGGACATTCAAAATGGGAGACGCAATATCCGCATCCATCACATTGATCATTGACTTCCACTTTCTGGAACTGGGCTTTTAGCGACTCCTTTGAAAGGGAAAGCACACAGGGAGATCGTGAAATCAAAACCGCAGGTCCGTTCTCCCGGGAATGGGCCACGGCTGCTTTCATATGATCCAGAAAATTGGGATAATCCATGGGATCGGCGGTGATGCAATAGTCAATGCCGCATCCGGCCACCAGTTTTTCAATGTCCACGGACACTGTTTCTTCTCCCATGATGCCTCTTCCCGTGGCCGGGGTGGGCTGATTGCCGGTCATGGCAGTGGTGCGGTTGTCCAGGATTACCAGGAGGAACGGGGCTTTTTGAACCACGGCATCAATAAGTGCGGGAACCCCGGAGTGAAAAAAAGTGGAATCCCCCATGGTGGCCACAATGGGGGGACGTTTATCATCTGCATAGGCATGGGCAAACCCAGCGGCCTGGCTGATGGCAGCGCCCATGCACAGCACCGTATCCACGGCACCCAGATTCATGCCCAGGGTATAACACCCGATGTCGCTGGTATAGATACCCTTGGGGGCGGCCCGTTTAATGGCAAAAAAGCTGGCCCGGTGGGGGCAGCCCGCGCACAGGGTGGGACGTCTGCCGGGTTTTGATTCCATGATGGCGGATTGGGGCTCAACGGAGAGAAACTTGGCAATGATGCCTTCCATTATTTCCGGCAGTAACTCTCCTGTTTCCGGGACGGCTCCTGATTTTTTACCCTTGACCCGATCCCGTCGGGCAAGCTGCATCTCAATGACTCCGGTGGTCTCTTCCAGCACAAGAATGTCTGAATGATCTTCCAGCACCTTTTCCACAAAGGCGGTGTGCAAAGGAAAGGGCTGGAGCACTTGGTACAGGCGCACGGTGTCCCACAGGTTCAGTTCCTTTATAATATCTTTGGCATGGGCCGCAGATACGCCTGCCACCACAATGGCCTTGTCCGATTGAACAGATGGGTTCAGACAGATTGGGGCGGTGTCTTCCCAGGCTGCTATTTTTTTGAGTTTTTCTTCCAGTTGATTGTGGAGCATATACCTGAATTTAGGGGTGGCAGCCCATCTGCCCGGATTCTTCTCAAATTCAGCGGCTTTGTCCCGGGGGGTGATGGGCAAAAGGGAGACATCCTGCCTTGCATGGCACACCCGGGTGGTGGGACGGATCATCACGGGGATTTCAAATGCTTCGGACAGTTCAAACCCAAGTTTAGCCATTTGCCGGGCCTGTTCCGGGGAATCCGGGTCCAGCACTGGCACCTTGGCGGACATGGCATAGAGGCGGCTATCCTGTTCTGTTTGGGAGGAATGGGGGCCGGGATCATCGGCACTGATCACGAGAAAGCCACCCTTGACGCCAAGATAGGCCGCACTCATGAAGGGGTCCGAAGCCACATTAAGTCCCACCTGTTTCATGGCAACGGCGCATCGAAGGCCTGCAATGCTGCCGGCATAGGCGATTTCAAAGGCCACTTTTTCATTGATTCCCCATTGCACATGCATGTTATCCAGGGATTCTTCCTTTTTCCATGCAGCCACCGAGGTGAGTATTTCCGATGAGGGGGTGCCAGGGTAGGCCGTTGCCATGCGGCAGCCGTTTTCCACAAGTCCCCTGGCCAGGGCCTGGTTTCCCAGCATTAATTGGTTATTCTCCGTTTGCGTCACGTAGGTCTCCTTGTGTCAGATCAGAATGCTTGAAATTCATATGTAGTTGATCAAGCTCGAATATATTCAACAGAAGATGGGGGCTTGATGTGGTTTCAACAAAACCGATGTTCTCGTCATGGTACACCTCTTCTGAGAAATGTTTCTCTTTGGAGATACCTACAGCAAATGAGTTTTTTTTCAAGCTTTTTTTGTGTTCCTTATAACTGCCACGGGCAGACCGTATTGGGGATTTGGCCTGCCCACAACAAAACATGAAAGAATATTAGACATATCTACTCTTTCATATAAACATACACGGCAGCAAACCTCTGCCACAACAAAAATTGAAATTCTAAATAATTGTAGTCTTTTAGACGGAGTTTTATATAAACCTACATGGTAGTAACCAGCTGCCACAACGAAGATAGGAAAGGGTATTATACCGCCGCCTCCGAGGACTGCCCTGACCGGAACGGAAACGTCGGGGGTATTTTTGCCCTTCCGTTTAGAGCACAGAAACGGCGGGTAAGCTCCTCAAACAATCTGTGCTTCTTAACGCCTGGAAGGGCAAAAATCCTACTCCCTTTGGTTTCCAATATTCCGGTCAGGGCAGCCCTCGGAGGCTCTGCTGGCGGCACTCTCAAACAAACCAGACTCTCTCCCGGATTTTCCATGAAGAGAAGAAATTAAACAGGTATCACTAATCGTCCTGTGAATGTGTAAATATCTCACTTGCATTTAATGCTGCAGTTATTGATAATAGCTGGGTGATCAAAATAGGCCGGGGTCTTGATTTTTATCAAAAACTGTGTGGGTGGTATGAAATTGGGGCCAATGATTTAAGTTTGAGAAAATGTCTGGAAACTAAGATTGATATCTTCAAGGTTGAGTAAACAACACCTGGCACTAAGAGTGAGGAGGCTGATATGCTCCAAAATTTAAGAATACAAAATTTCAAAGGCTGGAAAGATACTGCTGGTATCCGCATGGCACCCATTACACTATTTTTTGGCACCAATAGCTCGGGGAAATCCAGTATCAGCCAGTTTTTGATAATGTTAAAACAGACGGTTGAGTCATCGGATAGAAAAGCAGTCCTATATCCGGGAGATAAAAATTCAGCTGTTCAGCTGGGTTCTTTTCAGGAAATGATTTTTCATCGAGACCCTGAAAAAAAAATAAGCTTTAATTATGAATGGGATGTTGGCAAAGAATTAAAAATTAAGGATGTCTTATCTGGAAAAAAATACGTTGCATCCAACATTGCTTTTGAAGGCAAAATAGCCATGCAAAAGGAATATGGAGAGATGCTTTCCATGGAATATTTTAATTATAAGTTGAAAAATAAAAATGAAGAAATTCTTTCCATTGGTATGGAACAGAAAGCAGCAGGGAAGAAATACGAAATCCATTCCAACCATTATCCATTAAAAAAAAATCCAGGAAGGGTTTGGTATCCAGAATCACCTGTGAGGTTTTATGGTTTCCCTGATGAAGTGATTGCGTATCACCAGAATGCCCAATTTGTTCAAAGCCTTAACCTTGAGCATGAAAATTTATTTAAATCAATTTTTTATTTGGGTCCATTACGTACAAAAACCCAAAGGCTCTATTCATGGACGGGCATCACTCCTGAAAGTGTGGGCTATTCCGGTGAAAACACAGTGCCTGCAATGCTTGCCGCCCGGGGTAGAAAGATCAGTCTGGGGCACAAAAAAGTAAATAGGCCGCTGGAAGAGGTTGTTGCAAAAAGCTTGAAAAGCATGGGACTGATAGAGGAATTCAAAGTTAAACGCATCTCTAAACAACGTCAGGAATATGAAGTTAACGTATTGACCAGGGGCTCTAAGGACTGGGTGGATCTTCCGGATGTGGGGTTTGGAATATCCCAGGTACTTCCGGTATTAGTGCAATGTTTCTATGCCCCTGCCAACTCAATCATAATTATGGAGCAGCCGGAAATACATTTGCACCCCAGTGCCCAATCCGCCTTGGCAGATGTCATGATTGATGTTATCAATTCAAAGGAAAATGGGCAGAATCGCAATATTCAATTGATTGTTGAGACACATTCTGAACATTTTTTAAAACGACTCCAAAGGCGTATAGCAGAGGAGGAAGTCTCCCAAGAGGATATTTCCGCCTATTTTGCAAAAGTAGATTCCTCTCCGGCAAAATTAGAGCCCTTGGAAATAGATCTTTTTGGTAATATCCAAAATTGGCCGAAAAATTTTTTTGGGGATGAAATGGCAGATGTCACAGCCCATGCCAAGGCTGCAATGAATAAAAGGATTCGTCAGATGGAGCAGGAAAAGGTGTCTGAGAATGAGTAAACATAAGTCCTGTAAATTTGTGGTTGATACCAATGTCCCCAAGAATGCCAATCTTTCCACTGATCCTGCAGCCATTCCAGATGAACTCGTTTTGTGTGTTCAGGCCTGTGTCCATTCAATTGAAAATATTATGAAAAACGGCGGGCTTGTTTTGGATGCCAATGGGGAAAATTTTAACGAATATCGCAAACAGCTTTCCATGAGTGGGCAACCTGGAATTGGTGACAAGTTTTTGAAATGGTTACATTATAACCAATATACATTTCCAGATACTGATCGAGTGGTCATTACAAAGAACGGTAATAGCTACGATGAATTTCCGGACCATGCTGATCTTACAGAATTTGATATACCTGATAGAAAATTTGTTGCGGTGGCTAACGCGCATCCTGATAAACCGTCTGTTTTACAATCCACAGATAGCAAATGGTGGGGATGGAAAAAGGGGCTTGAAGAATCCGGAATTTCAGTAAACTTTCTATGTCTGGATTATATCAAAGCAAAATATCAGGAAAAAATGGAAAAATGACCCTGGATTTTTTTAAATTCCCAACCACACCACACCTGACGGTTCTCGGGAAAGGAACTGTCCGGAATGATAAGGTGTTCACAGAACATGAAAGAGATGCATTCCTTGATCATGAATTAATAGTGGAAGAAAAGATTGATGGGGCCAATGTGGGCATCTCCTTTGACAGTTCCGGCGAAGTTCATGTTCAGAACCGGGGATCTTTTCTTTTAAAACCTTATCAAGGCCAGTGGAAAAAAATAGATGAGTGGTTGTTTTTAAACCTGGATCGTTTTTTTGATGTTTTGCAGGACCAATATATTTTATTCGGAGAATGGTGCTTTGCAAGGCACTCTGTCAGATATGAAAACCTGCCCTCCTGGTTTTTGGGATTTGATATTTATGATAAGGAAAGCAGGCAATTTTTATCCTGCGATGTGCGTAATGATTTATTTAGACAGATGAAGATATCCCAGACACCCATGTTGGGAAGAGGGAGTTTTTCGCTTCATGGGTTGAAAGCGTTTTTTAGGACTTCCCGTTTCAGCACTACCCCTTCTGAAGGAATATACCTTCGGTATGATCACGGAAAATGGCTGGGGGCAAGGGCAAAACTGGTGCGTCCAGAATTTGTCCAGGCAATTGAAATCCATTGGTCCCGCAAGGATATCATACCAAACCAGTTAAGAGGTGATTTTCAATAAGATTTCCATGCGAACATTCATAGCCATTCCCATACCCGAAAACATCCGGCTTTTCCTCACAAGTACCCAAGGAGACATCCGGGAGAACCGGGTGAAAGCGTCATGGACCCGGAGATCTTCAATGCACCTTACCTTAAAGTTTTTCGGGGATGTTGAACAGAAAG
>CAKZLA010000080.1 GCA_937124525.1 uncultured Desulfobacterium sp. | reverse complement strand
GAGCCCCTCCCCCGATGGGCAATAGGAACCGGACAATCGAGCTGTCTACAGTTCCGGTCCGGGACCATTGCCCGTCGGGGGAGGGGCGGCATAATGCCATTTGGCTCCGCGTCTACGACCCTATCTTCGTTGTGTCCGACAGGACATGTGGGTTATAAGAAAGAAAATATAGCCCCTTCAAACAGGCTTTGACAATGATTTTATATTATTTGAGGTGAAAAATGCCCGAGCAGGACAATGAAAAGAAAGCGGCCTTTGGCAGAAAAATGACGGATATTTTAAATCACGGTTCTCTGAATCTGGCCATGGCCCTGGGATATCGGCAAAAGTTGTTTGATGCCATGGAAACGTTGGGAAAACCGTCCACCATTGAAGATATTGCACTGAAAAGTAAAAAAAATCAGCGTTATATCCAGGAGTGGCTGGGGGTGATGGTCACCGGGGGCGTGGTTGAGATATCCATGGATGACTCAGGAAAAACCCTCTATCATCTCCCCTCGGAACATGCCGCCTTTTTAACGCGAAATGCCGGTAACAATAATCTGGGGGTGTATACCCAGGAGATCCCTTTATTGACCCAGTGCGCCATGGAGGCCGTGGTGGCGGGGTTTGAGTCAGGCCAGGGCGTGCCCTTTTCAATGTATCCCCGGTTTCAATCCTTTATGGCGGAGCTGTCCAATGCCAAGCATCGCCAGGTGCTGGTGGAGCAGTTTCTTCCCCAGGTGGATGATGGCAGGCTGATGAAAAGATTGGAAAAAGGCATTGCCGTGTGTGATCTGGGCTGTGGGGAAGGGGTTGCTCTGAATCTCATGGCGCGGGCTTTCCCCCAGTCGCGGTTTACAGGTATTGATAACCATCAAAAAGCCCTGGAAACGGCAAAAAAAGATGCACAAAAAATGGGGTTGGATAACGTGACCTACTATATGGAAGATGCGGCCCGGCTGGCGGACGATTCCCGCTTTGCAGGTCGGTTTGACTATATCTGCGCCTTTGACGCCATCCATGACCAGTCAAAGCCCCTTTCGGCATTGAAAAGCGTTCGGTCCATGCTGGCACCGGGGGGGCTTTTTTCCATGGTGGATATTGCTGCGGACGCCAGTCACGCCGGAAATATGGCCCATCCCATGGGACCATTTCTGTACACGGTCAGTCTCATGCATTGCATGCCCGTGGGGCTGAACGACAACGGTGCCGGGCTTGGCATGATGTGGGGACGGCAACGGGCAGAAGCACTTTTAAAGGAAGCTGGCTTTGATGGGGTTGATATGCAGGAAATGGCCCATGACGGGTTTAACCTTCATTATTTGTGCCGGGTAAATGGGATCTGTTAAGGACAAATTCCAGCCTGGCCACGGCCATGGAGCAGCAGAAGCATCCGGCAAAGTAAATCACTAAAATGACGGTCCACACCTCAAAGGTAAGAAAGGTGGCAGACATGAGTTCCATGCCCTGGAAGGTGAGTTCCGGGATGGAAATCACCGACACAATGGCGGAATCCTTTATGGTGGAGATGATCTGACCTGCCAGGGGGGGCAGCATTTTTTTCAATGCCTGGGGAAGAATCACATGTTGCATGAGCTGGAACCCTGAAAACCCCAAGGCCCGGGACGCTTCCCATTGCCCTTTTTCAACGGATTGAATGCCGGCCCGGATGATTTCAGCGTTGAAAGCAGCGGTATAGAGCGTCAGCCCCATCAACATCGCGGCGAATTCCGGCGAGATCGTCCGGGCGACACGTTCCGAGGTTGGCTGCGACGAATTACCGACAACAAGATTCGTGATTACTTTCGACAACAGGGACGGGCGCTCGATCTCGCCACGGGCGGCACCGACGGATACGAACGCTTGGCGAGTTTGGCTGCCGAGAATCCGCACAATCAAGATCAGATCCACGACCAGCCAACATGGGACACAAGGCTTCTCGGAACGCACTCACCCAAGGACGGAG
>CAKZLA010000079.1 GCA_937124525.1 uncultured Desulfobacterium sp. | reverse complement strand
ACTTTTGAATGATGTGCTTCCAATGAACTTTTTTGGAAACCCTTGCTGCCCGTTACCCAAACGTTGTGCCTCCATAAATATACCCCTCAAACAGATGATCAAAAAAATTACTTGCTAAATTGTTTAGCTCCTATACTATTTATCCATGACAAAAGCAGATAAAATCCATGGTTTTACGGAAACATTCATTCGGATCATCAATAAATTCAAGGCACTGGAAAAAATACCAATCGATCATGGGACCGGTGACCTGCTTTATGCTTCAGAAATAAATACATTGGAGATCATTGGCAAATACTCCGGCATCAATATGACACAACTTGCCCGAAAAAGAGGGGTTACAAAGGGTGCGGTATCACAGATAGTGGCCAAGCTCGTCAAGAAACAACTGGTCTCAAAGAATCAAGCACCAGGTAACGATAAAGCATTGTCGTTACAATTAACTAGTGCGGGTGAGATTGCTTTCGAAAATCATGAAAAGTTTCATGCAAAATACGATTCACCAATGATAGAAAAGCTTAAATCAATGAGTGTTGAGCAATTTGCCATAATCACTGATACTTTTGAAATGCTGGAAAACACCATTGATGGCTATCTGAAAGATTTGAAATAACTTTTTTTTGCCTTCGTGGTTTAGCTGCTAAACAATTTGCGGAGTTGATACATGAAAATCAAACCTAACAAAATTTGGCCTTACACCTGGCTGGTTGTGGGTGTTGCCCTGATGTATTATTCAAACTGGACATGGGCTTTCCCGGCTGCGACCTGGCTTTTTTCCATTTTTTTGCTCCGATTCATACGTACCCAAAAAAAACGTACCGGGTTACCTGTCCTCTGTTCGGCAAGCATTATTGTCGGCGTGGCTTCAATGTGGAAGTTATTAGCAATAGAAGCAATTTCTCCTTCGTTTCGAGTTCTCTCCGGCTTGGCGGTTGGTGTGGTTTTCTTTCTACCATTTTTGGCTGACCGCCTTATTGCTTCCCAATTGCCTGGGATTGTCGCCACCCTGGTTTTTCCATGTAGCTGGACAGCCCTGGAATATCTTAAATCATTAGGGGGAGGCAGTTGGGGTGCCCTTGCCTATACGCAGTATGGAAATCTGCCGCTGATGCAACTTGCGTCAATCACCGGGATATGGGGAGTGTCGTTTTTAATTACATGGTTTGCATCAATTACGAATTTTGCATTGGAGCAACAATTCGCATGGGTTAAATATAAAAAAATTGCCATTCTCTACGGTTTAATTATTTTTTTTGTTTTCTTGTATGGATATGGTCGTCCTTCTATCGCAGATAAACCAACAGACACAATATGCATAGCATCTGTAACAAATCCGAGAGACTTCGTTACAAGGTTTTATAAGCCCGACTGGACAGACAGAAACTCAGCTTATCAATACATGCAAGAGGATCTTGATTATTTTTTTAATGAGACCATAAATTCGGTCAAGGCCGGCGCTGAAATAGTATTTTGGCAAGAATATGCCGTTTCTGTGATGGAGGAAAATGAACAAGAATTTATTCAACGCGCTGAAAAAATCGCCCGGGAAGAGCAAATTTATCTCGCTTTGGCAATCGGGTTGTTTCCTTTGAATTATCCCAAGCAACCATGGCAAAATAAACTCATATGGATCAACCCAAACGGAAAAGTAATTGCTGAATATTTGAAACTAAAACCAGCTCCGCCCCTAGAGCCTATTATCCCCGGTAAGGGCGGCATTTCAATTTTAGACACAGCCTACGGCAGGATTGCGTCAGTCATATGTGCTGACCTGGATTATCCCAGCCTAATTCATCAAGCAGGAACACACAACACCGACCTATTATTAATCCCGGCACAAGATTGGGCGGCTGTCGATCCATTACACACATATATGGCGGTTTTCAGGGCAATTGAGAACGGAACGTCCATGATTAAAGGAACAGGAGGAGGCTTGTCAATTGCTGTTGACCCCTATGGCCGCACAATCAACACATTTGACTATTTTAGCTCTACTCAAAAGCAAATGATATCTTGCCTATCCATAAAAGGAGTTGTAACAATGTATTCACAAATCAGTGATGCTTTCGCCTGGTTATGTATCGGGGGATTCTTCATAATGAGCGGATGGGGATATGTCGTAGGGAGAAGGCAGCAGTAGAAACATACCAAAAAACAGCACAACAAATGCATTTGCCAGACGGCAAGAAGCGTGGCGGCGCTGACCCGGTAAGTTTTGGTGGTCCGCTGGTGATGCAAGTCGTTCCACGTATCAGTTTGAAATTGGCGCTAACGCGCCATCTCAAACCTGCAAGGCTCGCGGATCAACCGCGCCGTTATGTGATAAATAAGGAGCATTAATAATGAAAGCAGATATATTTGTATATGAAAAATATTATAGCCAATATGAATAAAAACAAGACAACGATCAGATTAACCAAGGCTGCTATATAGACAGTGTCTAAATCACAAGCGATATAAAATATGCAGAGCTACCACTCCCGGCCAGTAACAACTTCAGTTATCTTACAAGGTATAAATCTGCATGATATTTACCTTTTAGCCGGCCAAATCACCACGCAGGCGGTTTGTTTTTGCTTACCAAAGCCGACAATTTGCGCCAGCATAGACTTGCCCACCGGAACAAAAGCCGAAGACACCACATCGCTCTGCTGTTCTACGTGAGGATCATGAATGTAGAAAAATTTATCACTCATGCCACTGAGCACTATCCAGTGCGGCCCTTTTTCGCCAGTAAAACGATAGGTGCTAATCAGCAGCAATACCGCTGCGCCTTGCTCTATCCAAGTTTCTAATTGGCTAATCGACGGTGCACGATTGTGATCTTCAATAC
>CAKZLA010000078.1 GCA_937124525.1 uncultured Desulfobacterium sp. | reverse complement strand
AAATTTATTCATTTTCATACTCCCTTGATGAATGATTGAATGAAGTATAGGAGAAGAACAAGTGATTACACAATATTATTCCGGGTATATTTCTTAGGATCATGAGGAAGTCAGATCTGTGACTGGCAGTATTCATTTGTTCGCTCTGCAAGCTCTCTTAGAGCTTGCAACAAAACTTCAAAAGTAACGTGTTGAATAATCAGGAATTTATGGTGCCGGCGGGACGAATCGAACGCCTGGCCTACTGATTACGAAGCTAAATTTTAAATATAATCCATTGTTTTGATTATCAAAATAAACAGGATGCTCCTCACAAACCGGCTAGGATTCGTTATATCAAACAGTTAATCCATGCAAAACTTATGCAGACCTGCACTTGACTTAAACATAAATATGTACAATAATACGTACACATTTAAACATTGGTAAAACCATGAAAAATATGAATTACACAAACTTTAGAAGCAATTTGGCCGGAACAATGGATTTAGTCAACGAAAATCACATACCTGTCCTAGTAACTCGACAATCTGGAAAACCTGCCATCCTCATGTCATTAGAAGACTTCAATTCATATGAAGAAACAGCCTACTTAATGTCATCACCAGCCAACGCACAAAGAATTGATGAAGCCATCAGGGAAAAATATAATATTTTATTATAACGGCCATGTCAGCTTGTCGACACAACAAATATTTAAATATTTATGATTCCAGATAATTGTCGGAATTTTGTGTAAAGCTTTCAAGGCGATTGCCAGAAAAAAATAGGGGTTGGTCATAACATCGATAAATCATAATAATTGGTGGGTCAATGGGGTGAGGCTTGTGTTATTGGAGGCCGAGGATTTTATCAGGCTCCATGCTTTTGGCAACGGTTTATATTTAACGGAAAGCTTAAGCAAAAATGTTAATAACGCAAGCCTGCCCCCTCCTTCAGAGTGGCCGATGTTATGACCAACCCCGAATGTTTTTAAGCACCAGAAAACCAGTGGAAGCGCTTTTTGTTAGTGCTTTTTCACTGGTTTTTTTTGTTTTAAATAGTCCTGGCAAAGGATAAATATCGCTGTCATACTCGTTTTTGCGATAAATTAAACTTGCCTGAAAATATTATAATAGGGTATAGATAAAGTGTTGTTATGAGGTAATGTCCAAAAATTAAATTCTGTTAAATTAACACAATGCGGGGAGGGATGTGAATGGACGAAAAAAGACTGCGCATATTAATTGCCTATGATGGATCTGATCTGGCCCTTGATGCAGTACGCTATGTGGGAAAAGTGTTTCCGCCGGAAACAACAGATGTTGTACTGTTTTATGTGGGGAAAAACATTCCTAAATCGTTCTGGACCATGGAAAAAGAACTGAACCTCAGCCTGAAAACCCCTGATGTCAGGGCATCCATGGCCACCCAGGTCAAGGCCTTTAACGCCTGCCTGGATAAGGCCCAGACCATACTTACCGAGGCTGGCTTTCCTGTCACCTCCATTGAAAAAAAGGTCAGAAATATAATCCATGGCGTGGTGCGTGATCTGGTGGATGAATCCATGCAGGGATACAGCGCCGTTGTGGTGGGCCGCCGGGGACACAGCCGTCTGAAAGATATTCTTGCCGGGAATGTTCCCAACAAACTTCTGGATAGGATCAATACCATTCCCCTGATTGTGGTGGGGGGACTGCCGGACAGCAGAAATTTTCTGGTTGCCTTTGATGGCTCCAACACCATTATAAAGGCTGTGGATCACATGAAAAGAATGCTGGATGCCGCTGCATGCAAGGTGTTGCTATGCCACGTCAGCAAGTTTCAGAAAAACGCGTGCGACATCACAGAAACCGATGATATTGAAGCAAAGCTAAATCATTCCAGACAGGAACTCATGGCTTCCGGATTTGCCGTTGACAGGGTGGCATGTGAAATTCTTGAAGGCAAGAAAAGCCTTACAGATGCCATTATTGAAAAGGTGGAGCAGGGCCAGTTTGGCACCGTTGTGGTGGGTAGAAGGGGACTCAGTGCGCTAAAGGAATTGCTTGGGGGCAGGGTTGGGGAAAAAATATTTAAACTGGCCCAGCATCTCACCGTCTGGGTGGTCAGGTAAGGTATCTATTCATAGTTGAATTATATCCATAATTAGAATGGCTTTCAGTCAAGATTATCCCTTGACTTGATAAAAAAGGATATGGTACCAATATCATTTATCTGGTTTCCGTTTAATATCTGATATCTTAATAAATCAGAAAAAACAAGGGCATTCATGGCTCAAACCAATATCGTTTATTCTTGGTTTGAGCTTTTTATTTTGCCTTGGCATAATATGGCTCCCCTTTGGGGGAACTGCATGCTTTTGTAATCATATGTGTTACGAGTTATGATTTTGGTCGTCCTTCACATCCCCTCAAAAGTAGTTGACTTTTTTTTGAGGAGATTCCCAGAAAATAAGGGAATGTTTTGAACAACTGTTAATCAGTGAATGAAGGGTGCCCGATTTTGTATGTTTTTCATGATAAACAATTAAATAAGGTTTTGGAGTAAAAAAACAAAATGGGTTTATTCAGGTTTAAAGGTTTCCCCGGCAAGGGGACGTTCCCCCATGGTATTCATCCACCTGATAACAAATTTTTTTCTGCCGATAAAGCAATTGAGGTGTTACCAACGCCTGCAAAGGTGGTATTGCCAGTGCTGCAAAATATTGGCGCACCCTGTGAACCAGTTGTAAAATTAAAACAACAGGTCACCGCAGGAGAACTTGTGGGCAAGGGTAAAGCCTTTGTATCAGCGGCCCTTCATTCCCCAGTGGCAGGCATAGTTAAAAAGCCTGCCATGGTGACTTTGCCCAATGGGCGGCATATGAAAGCCATCCAGATAGCGGCGGATGAAGATCAAAATCCGGGACAGGTGCTCTGGGATAAGCTCAGTGCCAAGGACTGGTCTACGGATTGCATTTCCATATATGAGCCCGCCACCATCTCCAAGGTTATCCACGATGCCGGTATTGTGGGGCTGGGCGGTGCGGCCTTTCCCACCCATATCAAGGTGATGCCCGATGAAAATAAAATGATTGATACCTTGATGATCAATGGGTGTGAATGCGAGCCTTTTCTGACGCCGGATTATCGACTCATGATGGAAGCCCATGGGGCCATCATCACCGGTGCTCTTCTGGCCGGTCGGGCCATCTCTGCCAAGGAGATCATCATCTGTGTGGAGGATAACAAACCCCTTGCCATTGAAAGACTTCGTCAGATTACGGCCCAAACCGTGATCCGAGTGGCAGTGGTTCAGACCAAATACCCCCAGGGAAGTGAAAAGCAGCTGGTAAAATCCGTGTTAGATCTGGATGTACCCCTGGGTGGGCTTCCTTCGGATGTGGGCGTGGCAATGAGTAATGTGGGCACCATTGCCGCCATCGGCATGGCTGTTATTAAAGAGGAACCCTTGACCCACCGGGTCATCTCCGTTTCCGGCGGCGGCATTGCCAACCCCAAGAATCTGTTTGTTCCCATTGGTATCAGCGTTGGAGAACTCATTGAGTATTGTGGTGGATTGACAAAGGAAGCGGCCCGGGTGGTATCTGGCGGCCCCATGATGGGATTTTCATTTTCCGACATGGACACCCCGGTGACCAAGGGTACCAGCGGCATCACTGTGCTCACCCACGAGGATGTCGCAAGGGAGAATGAAACCTCCTGTGTGCGGTGTGGCCGATGTGTGGATGCCTGCCCCATGAATCTGGTTCCCACCAAACTTGCCATGGCCTCCCGCTACAAAGATCCTGCCCTGGCGGTTAAATACAATATCAATGCCTGTTTTGAATGTGGTTCCTGCACCTATGTCTGCCCGGCCAATATTAAACTTGTCCAGCTGATTCGTACCGGAAAACAGCAGGTTGCGGCGATGAATAAATAAACTTTATTCATCGTTGCTTTTATAATTAAGGAGTGATTAACGTGTCTGAAAAAAATGAAATTTCAGGGCAGAGCATGGCCAGCGAAACCGTTGCTATCCATGTTGCCCCTTCACCACATCTGTCGGATCCAACGTTTACGACCCGGCGGATGATGACCGATGTGCTCATTGCCCTTTTGCCACTCATGGTCATGTCTGTTTATGTGTTTCGTATGTTTGCCGTCATACAGTTGGCAATCTGCGTGGTGGCCTGCCTGGCGGCTGAATTTGTCTTTGTGAAAATGAGAAGTAAACCGGTGACCTTGAATGATTTTTCTGCGGTGGTCACCGGTGTGATCATTGCACTTTCCCTGCCGGGAACCGCCCCGTGGTATGTGGGGGTTCTTGCATCGGTGGTGGCCATTGGCATAGGTAAAATTATTTTTGGTGGCCTGGGGATGAATATTTTCAACCCAGCCATGGTGGGCCGGGCCTTTGTCATGATCGCCTTTGCCAGTGCCATGGGGGCCTCGGCTTACATTAATGCCGACGGCACCATTGATGCCATGTCCATGGCAACCCCGCTTACCGCCTTTAAACAAGGTGGGGTGGCAACCTCCATTCTGGATCTTTTTGTGGGTGTCACCAATGGCTCTTTGGGAGAGACCAGCGCCTTTGCCTGTCTGTTGGGTGGTGGTTATCTGCTCTATAGAAAAACGGCCTCCTGGGAGATCCCTGCCGGTATTCTTTCTGCTGTTGTTGTGATCTCTTTTTTGGCAGATATGTCCGGTGGCTTTGGGGGGCGTTTTGTCCTGCATCAGCTTTTTGGCGGTGCACTTTTATTTGGCACCTTTTTCATTGCCACGGATCCGGTGTCAAGCCCTGTTACCCCAAAGGGAAAGTGGATTTTTGGCATGGGAATCGGCTCCTTGATCATGGTGATTCGTCTTTTCAGCGGGTATCCCGAAGGCGTGATGTTTGCCGTGCTGCTCATGAATGCCATGACCCCGTTGATCAACAGATGGACCATTCCAAAACCCACCGGGGTGGCATGATCTCCTGGAAATGCTGAAATTTCTTAATACGAAAAAACCGCTTGCAGTATACTGCCACCGCAAAAAAAACGTGGGGTGCAAACTGCAATGGCGGTGATCAGAAATTTCAAATTCTTTCAATTGCCCTTGGGGCATGTAAGGTAATTAAGACTTATGGATGATACAACATCAGAAAAAAGGGAGCGGTTCCAGAATAACAATCTGCTCCAGGCATGGCTGGTACTGACACTTGCCTTGATTTTTGGTATAGCGCTGGCAGGGGTCCAGGCCGCCCTGGGACCTAAAATTGAAGCCAACAAGATAAAAGAAACCATGGAAAAGGTACCCGAAGTGGTACTGGGACTTGAAGCGGCCCAGAAGTTGGCGGCATCCGGTGAGGCCCTGAATATCCAGTCCAGAATCATTGAGGTGGATAAAAAAGATAAAAAGAAATTCTACACGGTGTACGAGGCCAGGTTCCAGGATAATGCCCTTGCCGGATGGGTGGCCAAGGCCGGTGGACAGGGGTATGCCGACAAGATAGAGCTTCTTGTGGGCATTGATGCCCTGGCAGAGAATATCACCGGGCTTTTTATTCTGGACCAGAAAGAGACCCCGGGTCTTGGGAATAAAATTTCAGATACGGCGTGGCGGAATCAGTTCATTGATAAACCCGCAACAAGCCCCCTGGTGGTGGTAAAGGATAAATCCCAGGGGCCGAGCAAGATTGATGCCATTTCCGGTGCCACCATCTCTTCGGTGTCCGTGTGCGGTATCATCAATCAAACCGTTTCCGATATTGGACCCAAACTTACTTCAACCAAAAAAGAATAACAGATAAAGGGAAATGACCAATGGCTGATCAACCAACCGCTCTGGAGAGATTTGTCCAGGGCATACTGCCTGAAAATCCCGTCTATCGCCAGCTACTGGGGATGTGTCCCACCCTGGCGGTGACCAATGGCATGAAACCGGCGATGACCATGGCCTGTTCCGTGGCCTTTGTGCTGCTGTGTGCCAATATTGTCACAAGCCTCATCCGGGGACTGTTGAAGCCCCATCTTCGCATAGTTGTCTTTACGCTGACCATTGCCACCTTTGTAACCATTGCCGATCGGGTCCTTGCCGCCTATCTCTACCAGATGAGCAAAACCCTTGGACCCTACATTCCGTTGATTATTGTTAACTGCCTGATCATCTGCCGATGTGAGGTGTGTGCCTCCAAACAGAATGTTTTCACTGCGGCTTCCGATGCCGTGGGACAATCCATTGGTTTTGGCCTGGCCCTGGCCAGCATTGCCATGGTGCGTGAACTTCTGGGAACAGGCGGCTTGTTTGGCATTGCCATTCTGCCTGCTGCATGGCCTGACTGGGTTATCATGGTGCTTCCCCCTGGTGCATTCATCACCCTTGGACTTCTTCTGGGTTGCGTGAACTGGCTGGAGATGCGCAGGAGCTAAAACGCCGGCAATGAAGTGGCTGGATCTGCTGTTTTTTCTGTATTTCAAATATCTTTTATCCATGCAATATCCCCTGGGGATGTCACATGGGCACTGAAAACAGGTGAAACATTGGCTCCATCTCTTTAAACCGGATCAACAGATGGATTTTTAACTGGAAAGGTTGTTATGAATTATCTTATCGATATTCTGCTCATAGCACTGAGTGCCGCTGTTATAAACAACTTTGTGCTATATTATTTTGTGGGGATCTGTCCTTTTATCGGCGTCTCCAAAAAGGTGGACATGGCCTTTGGTATGGGCTGTGCCGTTACTTTTGTTATTTGTATTGCTGCATTCCTCAGCTGGAGCATCACCACCATGGTGCTGATTCCCGGGGCACCGGTCTCCTCTTTTTTTGGCGGTTTTTTTCTATCCGCAGAAGCTGCATCAAAAATTGATCTCACGGTGTTAAGTTATATTGTGTATATTTTTGCCATTGCCTCCTCTGTGCAGTTTGTGGAGATGTATGTGCGAAAATTTTACCCCTCACTGTACAACTCCTTTGGGGTGTTTCTGCCCCTGATCACCACCAACTGCGCCATCTTGTTTGCCTGTTTGACCATCATGGCCAATGTGGCTGGTGTGGAAAATCCCCAGGATGCCTGGGACCTGGGTCGATCCATTGTACTTGCCCTGTTTGGCGGTATTGGATTTACCATTGCCATTGTGATCATGTCCGGTATCCGGGAAGAGATTGAGCTGTGTGATATCCCCAAACCCTTCCAGGGGGCTGCCATCACCATGATCATTGGTGGTATTCTGGCCCTGGCATTTATGGGATTCACCGGTGTTGATTCCGGCATCAGAAAAGCCATTACCCCAACCCCTGCCGAAGGGACGGCCGCTGTCATGACCCTTGATCATGACCATGTCCACCCCTGGGACTCCAGGGTTATTGTGAAGGAGATGAGGTTGTCATGATTGGAATCGTTACCATTGGAATTGCTGCCGGAACCATGCTGGTCATGGCAGTTGTCATGTCGTATATTCTTGGTTGGGCCAATAAAAAGTTTCATGTGGAAGTGGACCCCCGGGTGGAGGCTGTCACAGAGGCCCTGCCGGGTGCCAACTGCGGTGGCTGCGGTTTTATTGGATGCAGTGACTATGCTGTGGCCATTGTGGCCAATAATGCCCCTGTGAATAAATGCCCTGTGGGCGGAGAGGCCTGTGCCGCAGACGTTGCCGCCATCATGGGGGTGGATGTGGGGGAGTCCGTGCCTTCAAGAGCTGTCGTTCACTGTGGCGCTCACACCGATGACAAGGCAGGAAAGTCTGAATATCGTGGAGAACCTCGGTGTGCCGCAGCCCATCTGGTGGCCGGGATCCAGGACTGTACCTTTGGATGTCTGGGATTTGGTGACTGCGTGGTGGCATGTAAGTACGATGCCATCCATGTCAGTGACGGCCTTGCCAGCGTGGATTACAATAAATGTGTGGGATGTGGAGCCTGTGTTAAAGCCTGCCCCCGGATGATCATCTCCATGGCTGATTTTAATGAAGACAAAGTGCCTGCCATTCTCTGCTCCAACCGGGACAAGGGAAAGGATGTGACCAGTGCGTGCGCTGTGGGATGCATGGGTTGTAAGGCATGTACCAAGGTATCTGACATTATTACCATGTCAGGGGATCTGGCCATTTTGGATGCATCTGCCTACACCTACGAAAAGGTGGAAGGCGCAGAAAAAGCCATTGAAAAATGCCCCAAAAATACCATTGCTTTTATTGGTAAATAACCTGCAATTCGCTCATTTTTTCATAACATGTTGAATTTATTAATACCAAAAAGTTGGACATCAAAAAATCATGC
>CAKZLA010000077.1 GCA_937124525.1 uncultured Desulfobacterium sp. | reverse complement strand
GGACCAGCTCCAACTGGATAAAGAAGACCTGGTCATGACCTCTGGCATTGGCTGTCCCGCTCGTATTTCCGGCTATGTGGATTTTCATTCCCTTCACACCATCCATGGCAGGGCCCTTGCCTTTGCCACCGGGGTAAAGCTGAGCAAGCCGGAGCTGAAACTCATTGTTCCCATGGGGGATGGAGACGCACTGGCCATTGGCGGTAACCATTTTATCCATGCGGCAAGACGAAATATTGACATCACCGCCATTGTGATGAACAACCGGATTTATGGCATGACCGGGGGACAGTATTCTCCTTTGTCAGGCCCCGGGAAAAAAGCCACCACAGCTCCCTATTCCACCATTGACAGCGAATTTGATGTGGTGAAACTGGCCACGGCTGCCGGAGCCTCCTTTGTGGCCCGATCAACGGCTTATCACGTCCTTGAAACCGTGGATGTCCTGAAAAAAGCCATTGAGCATAAGGGCTTTTCCGTGGTGGAAATTCTCTCCCAGTGTCCCACCCATTATGGGCGTAAAAACAAGGAGGGAAATGCCTCCCAGATGCTGGAATTCCAGAAAGATACCACTGCAAAACTGGGTTCCAAAGCCCTGGAAAAAAATCCCCTGCTCATTCCCCGGGGTATTTTTGTGGACAATGACGCGCCTGAGTATTGCCAGGAGTATGATAAAGTGATTGAAAGAGCCATGAAGGGGAGAAAAGCATGAAACGAACCAGACTGATTTTTTCAGGGTCCGGGGGTCAGGGCGTCATCACCGCCGCCATTATTCTGGCCGAAGCCGCTGTTATCCATGAAGGAAAAAATGCCACCCAGTCCCAGACCTATGGGGCCGCAGCCCGGGGAGGGTCCACCCGGAGTGACGTGATCATCTCAGACGCTGAGATTATGTTTCCCGAGGTGAATCAGGCCAATATCCTGGTGTGCCTCACCCAGGAAGCCTACACCACCTATAAGGAGTTGGTACGGCCCGGTGGCATCGTCATCACAGATTCCCGGTTTGTGACCACCACCAAAAAGGTGGATGCCAAGCAGATTGAGCTTCCCATGTACCAGACCGTGATGGAAGAAATCGGCAAGCCCATCGTGTTTAATGTATGCATGCTGGGGGCGGTTCTCGGGGTGACTGAAATTTTGAAACCACCGTCAGTGATGGAAGTCTTGAAATCAAGGGTTCCCGAAGATTTCATTGAGATGAACCAGAAGGCCCTGGATCTTGGCATGGATCTTGGTGCCCTGCGGGCAATTTGAACCCCTTAAAATTGATATTGGGGTCCCATTATTTTGTCTATTTTGGGACCCTGGGGATTTTCCTTCCCTATTTTAACCTGTTTTGCCATCACCTCGGTTTTTCAGGGATGGAGATTGGTGTACTCTCCACCGTGAAAACTGCCGGGGTGGTGGTTTTCCCGGTATTATGGGCCATGGCGGCGGATAAGCTCAATGCCCGCAAATCCATCCTGCTGTTTTGTTCCCTTGCCAGCGCCCTGGTGTGGTCCCTTCTTTTCTTTTCCCGGGAATTTATTCCCATCCTGATGATTCTTGCCGTTCATTCAATCTTTTTTTCACCCATTATTTCCTTTGTTGAAGCCTTTGCCATGGATATTCTGGGGGCTGAAAAGAAAAAATACGGGGCCTCCCGGGCCTGGGGTTCCGTTGCCTTTATTTTGATGGCAGTGGGACTGGGCCGCATATTGTCCGATACCTCAACAACGCTTATCATTCCTCTTATTCTGGCCGGCGGTTGTCTTCAGTTTCTTCTGGGGTTGGGCATGCCAAAGGGAGAGAAAAAAATGCGAAAAAGCCCTTCCGGATTCGGGTTGAGCACTTTTTTCTCCCTTAATACCAGCTTGTTTCTTCTGGCGGCCTTTCTCATGCTGGTGAGTCATGGGGCCTATTATGGCTTTTTTTCCATTTATTTGGATGACATGGGGCTCTCCACCGGATTCACCGGTATGGCATGGGGCCTGGCGTCCCTTGCCGAGATTGGTGTCATGGCAGGCTCTGACCGGATTTTCAGGCATTTTAAAATTCGCAGCGTCCTGGTGTTCTCCTTTGGTGCGGCCATGCTCCGCTGGTGGATATTGTTTGTGACCTCCTCTTCCATGGTGATTCTATTTTCCCAGTTGCTCCACGCCTTTACCTATGGGGCCTTCCATGTGGCAAGTATCCTGGCCATTGAAAGGCTTTCACCCCAGGGGGGGAAAACCATTGGGCAGGCGGTGAACAACGCGGTCACCTATGGGGCAGGCATGGTGGTGGGTTTCTTTTTCAGTGGTCTGTTCTATGATTCCTGGAAGGGGTATCTGTTTCTGGTAAGCGGTGCCATTGCCATGGCAGGAGGGATCTTGATGCTTTTTCTTTACTGGAGAAATGCGTTTTCTGAATAACTCATTTTTTTGAGTTGCCCAATCTGGTTAAGGAATGAGTTTAAATTATTGCACTTTCCAACCGTTTGATGAATTGATTTACGAGATAAAACCGGTGTGGGTCATGATATCGTAATCCCCCCTATCCTTGTCAGAGGATAGGGGAAATTTTTACATTACATGGTTCGAACTATTTTAAGGCTTTCCAGGGTTTCATAGGTTATATTCCCCACGGCCAAGCCCTTTTCTTTCTGGTAGGCTTTCAAGGCTTTCATGGTTCTCCAACCCACGACACCGTCTATGAATACGGGGTCGTGCCCATTATCCCTCAGTGCGGTTTGTAATCTTGCGATAATATCCTCACCCATATTGGTTTCGCACAGCACCCTGCGCCATTCAAGCTTGCCATCGGTGAGTTTTTTTGTCCTTTCAATGGTGGTATATTCAGCAGGGATAGTGACCCGTTTTTCCATGGGCGGCGTAATCATTTCTCGAACCTTGACAGTTTTGTATTCAGCAGGAATAACAATTTTTCTCACTGTGGCGGGTGCTATCAGTGTTTTTCGTTTAACCATATTATATTTGGCTGGAATTTCAATTCGTCTGGAGGTCGCCGGTGATTTAAGGGTCCTTTTCTTAACGGTTTCATAGGTTGCCGGTACCTCCACAAGGCACATGATTTCACCGGTATTGTTGTCCACTTTTTCCACCAGGCCTTTTCCCTTTTTCCATACAGTGTGGGCAGGTTTTATCAAAATGGTTTCCTCAACCCAGTCGTATTCTGCAGGGACATCAACCATTTTATACGATGCTTCCGTGACCAGAACTTTTTCGGTCTCCCAGCCGTATTGGGCTGGTATTACTTGAAGTTTCTCAGAGGCTTCCCTCACAAGCACCTTTTTTTCCTTGTAACCATATTCTGCGGGGATGATTTTTACATATTCAGACGCTTGATTTTTGAGTATGGTTTCTTTCATGGTTTCATATGTAGGCGTTACAAATACCCTTGCATAACATTCCCCGACTTTGGGGTTGGGAGGAAGGAGTGGGGCAGTGTTGATCAATTTTGCCTCGTTCATTGCCCGTTGCTGCTCTTCCAGTTCAAACTGAGCCTGCTCCGCACTTTTTTCTGTCTGTGAAAGTTTTTTTGCTGCTGTTTTCAGCTCAGCACCCAGGGTTGAAATTTCCTGATTTTTTTTCACCAGTTCATTTTGGAGTAATTTGACCTGATCCGTTCCCTCAGTCATGTTTGATGCACAGCCGCCAAGGCCAAATGCAATGATAAAGCCAATTAACAGCCATTTTATCCCGATAATTTTTTTCATAATACGCCTCCTTTTTAAGATTGCAATTATGGCACCCATAAAAAAATAGATTTAGATCTATTATTTCCATTGATTTGCCAATGCGGACACACAGTAAGGTAGAAAATTTATGAAATGGATATGAAATAATTCGCTGAATTATTGCCCTCTTTTCGCTCATTTTTATAACATGTTGTAATCAAAACAAAATATCAGCATGATTTTTTGATGTCCAACTTTTTGGTATTAATAAATTCAGCATGTTATGAAAAAATGAGCGAATTGCAGGTTATTGATCTTAACGTAGAGCTAAATCAAATTTTGAAAGGTTTGTTTTTTTTAAAATATTATACGATTGTAAATCGTTGAGGGGAATTGTCAAGAAAAAAATAAGCCCTTGGATATCTCAACTGAGCGTTTTGTGCCTGAAACAGTCGGTGGTGTGATCATTGACCATGCCTGTTGCCTGCATGAATGCATAGCAGATGGTGGGGCCTACAAATTTAAATCCTCTTTTTTTAAGTGTCATCGACATGTTACGTGATATTTGTGTTTGAGAAGGAACTTGAGACTCCCTGGCATATTGGTTTTGAATTGTCATGCCATCAACAAAGCTCCAGATGAATCGGTCAAAGGAGCCGAAGGTATTTTGAATTGCCAGGAATGCCTTGGCATTGGTTACAGCAGAATTGATTTTAAGCCGGTTTCTCACAATGTTCGGATTGCTGATCAGCTTTGCGATTTTTGAATCGGTATATTCGGCAACCCTGTGGGGATCAAAATTATCAAACAGCTCTTTATAGGCAGGTCTTTTATGAAGAATGGTGGACCAGTTGAGCCCTGCCTGGGCTCCCTCAAGTATCAAAAATTCAAAAAGTTGTCTGTCGTCGTGTACAGGAACCCCCCATTCATGGTCATGATATTGTATCATCACAGGGTCTTTTCCAGCCCAGGTGCACCGGGGGTGATTCATTTCCGAGAAAGGTAAAATGCCGTTGTCCACCATGAAAATCTCCTTTGAATGGGTATCGTTACCATCATATTGATGAAGTGACTGAAATGATTTGATTTTAATGCTTAATCGTGACATCGTCAGCAGTGGGAATCATAGTGAATTATGGGAACTTATGACCCTGGAGTCAATAATAAGTTGAGTTTTATTCTAAAAAATGGTCTGTATGGATTTCTTTACGGGGAGCTTTCCATTATTAACTGGAAAGTTAAATACTGACATTGGTTTTTAATTTTTGATTTGAGCGTGAAAAAAGTATGGAAAAACAACATATAAAGAAAGACCTGGTGGCCGACTGGGAGTCACTACAGCGGATATTTATAAGGCCCGAGGATGATGCTTCCCGCCAGACCCTGATTAAATATATGGAGCAGATTCTTTTTGGGCTCCATGATTTTCTAAACAAAAATGTGGGTGTCACCGAGGCCATCAGCCTTAAAGCATTGACGGATCTTTACAAAGAGACCCTGATCAGCCCCCATCCTGAAAAAAAATTGGCAGATGTGATTTCAGATATTATCAAGGGTATTGCCCCCCGGGCCGTTAATGTGGCATCTCCCTATTTTGTGGGTCACATGACAGCGGCCATTCCCTTTTTTATGGTTCATTTAAAGGCTATTGTGGCGGCCTTAAACCAGAATGTGATCAAGCTTGAAACCTCCAAAGTATTGTCTGTGCTGGAAAAACAGGTTCTGGCAAAGATTCACCGCTTAATTTATAAAAACAGCGAAGCATTTTACCAGACCCATGTCCAGAGCACCGATACCACATTGGGGTCTTTTACAACCGGTGGAACAACGGCAAATCTTACAGCCTTGTGGGTGGCACGGAACCTGTTGCTTAAACCCTTTGACGGATTTGAAGGCGTGGAATCCCAGGGGATTGCAGGGGCACTCAACGCCTATTCCCTGGACAGGGCCGTAATTTTGGCCTCCCCCCGGGGACATTTTTCCCTGAAAAAGGCGGGGGGAATTCTTGGCATCGGGCATGGGAATGTCATTCCTGTTGATGTGGATGCCCACCATCGTCTGGATGTATTAAAGCTGAACCAAAAGGTTATTGAGCTTAAAAAAAACGGCAGAACCGGTATTCTGGCAGTGGTGGGCATCGCCGGTGCCACGGAAACAGGGATTGTGGATCCCCTGGATGATATTGCTGATGTGTGTGAAAATCATGGACTCCATTTCCATGTGGATGCCGCCTGGGGGGGGCCGGTGATGCTGTCCGAACGATATGCCCACAAATTAAAGGGCATTGAACGGGGGGACTCTGTGACCATTGATGGACATAAGCAGTTTTTTATGCCCATGACCTGTGGCATGGTCTATTTCAGGGATCCCCTGGCCATGGATGCCATTGCCTACCATGCCAACTACGTGAACAGAGAGGGCAGTGTGGATCTTGGTATTAAAACACTGGAAGGCTCCAGGGAGGCCAATTCTCTGATCTTGGATAGTTCCCTGAAAATCATGGGAACCGGTGGGTACGGATTGATGGTGGACCATGGTATTGAAACGGCCCAATGCTTCAGCCAAGCCATTCATGCCCGGGAGATGTTTGAAATGGTGACAGAACCGGAGCTTAACATTTTAACTTACAGGATTTTGCTCCCCAAGATCAGGGAGCGGATGATCTTGGCCTCCCCCATGGAGAGAAAAAAATTGGAGGATGAGGTGGATCAGCTCAACATCAGGGTTCAGCGGGAACAGCGGGAAGCTGGCAAGAGTTTTGTGTCAAGGACCCGCATCCGGCGGGGACCCGGGGATATGGAAGGGCAGGTAGTGCTGCGGGCGGTGATCATGAATCCCATGACGGACATGGATATTCTCAATGAAGTGCTGAATGAGCAGGAGGAGATTGCAAAAAGAATTTTGCAATCTCCTGACCTGTTTTAAGGCAATTGCCAGGCATCTCCTTCATATTGTCCCAAAAGTAGCTGGCATTTTTTTGAGAATATTCATATAAAATAAGGGAATTCTTTGAGAAAGTGTCAACCAATGAATGAAGAATGACAATTGCCGGATAGAAATTGTTTAGGCTTCCACGGGGATGATAACGATGTTGACTCTTCTGTTATCAGCATCACTGGATGAGACGGGTTGAGATTCCCCAAACCCCATGATCTGCATCCGTGAGGGATCAACATTGCGCTGGACCAGGGCATCGGCAACGGCCTGGGCTCTTTTCTCGGAGAGTGTCATGTTGTATGCTGCAGCCCCCTTGCTGTCGGTGTGCCCTTCCACACGGATTCTGGTCTGGGGATAGTCCCTGAGTACTTTGGCCACCCGATCAAGCTCTGAGTAAGCCCCGGACTTTAGTATGGATGAGTTGGTGTCAAAAAACATGTTGGATTTAAAGGTTGCCGTCAGAACATTTTGGGATCTTGTCACACTGGCCGATTCCGACGCGGCCATCACGTTTCTCAAATCAGCCTCCTGGCGGTCCATGTAGGCTCCAATCTGATTTCCGGCAACACCACCCAGTGCAGCTCCAATGCCTGCACCGATCAACGTCCCTTCGGTGTCTCCCCCAATGACCTGGCCCAGGATGGCCCCAACACCAGCCCCCACAAGAACCCCTTCTTTGGTTTTACTTGACTGGTTTGTGGTCCCCGCACAGGATACGATGAAAAGAGAAAGAATGATCAAAACAGTTAATCGCATTTTTTTCATGATACACTCCTTAATTTTTATAAAAAACCGGCAAGAAATCCCCTGGGTCTTTAGCTCAGAGGTTGTTGACAAATCTAATCGTTGCCGTGAATTTTATCAAAAAGTCATAACCCAACCCTAAAGGGCTGGGCTTGAATAGTTTCGGCCTTATATTCCAAGCTTAAAGGCATGGGTTTTACGGCAGATATTATAAATATGAAACCTGAAAGTTGCAAGCTTTATTGGCTCGGATAGTCATATGATTTAAAACTTAAAACCATCAATGCAACTTTAAGTGTCAGGTGGCATTGCGAATTGGCGGGCTTGCTTCTTTGAAATTCAACATGAACCAGAACTTTACAAATGGCCAACCGTGGCGTATATTTTTTGGATGTTCGAATTGGGTGCTCCTTTTAATCCAGTAGATGAGTGGACTTTCCCCGGGATAATTTTGTACTAAGTCTGGATGTCAAGGGTGCCAATATAGGCATTATTCGTATTGCCTATAAAAGTAATTGACGGTTTTTTGGGAAAATTTCCAGAATCTAAGGGAAGGCTTTGAGGCAGTGTCAACCAGTGAACGAAAGATGCCCCAATATATTGGAAATTATATTATTTAAAATAATGAGGTTATTTGATGAATATTATTGTACTTGCAACAAGAAATAAAGGTAAAACCAGGGAAATTCGGGAATTGTTAAAGTCTTTTCCCATTGAAATTAAAAATTTGGATGATTTTGGTCCCATTCCAGAGGTGGAAGAAGACGGAGAGACCTTTGATGATAATGCCTATAAAAAAGCGGCCTTTGCTGCCAGGGTATTGGGCTACCCGGCCATGTCCGATGATTCCGGGCTGGTGGTGACGGCCCTTGGGGGGCAACCCGGGGTGCGATCTGCCCGGTATGCAGGAGAGACGGCCACCGATGCTGAAAATTGCGAAAAACTTCTCCGGGAAATGAAGGGGAAAGAAGATAGAAGTGCTGCCTTTGAATGTGTTATTTCCATTGCCATTCCAACGGGGGCTGCCCTGACCTATGAAGGTAGATGCGAAGGAGAACTCCTTGAGTCTCCCCAGGGGGAAAATGGTTTTGGATATGATCCGCTTTTCTTTTTTCCAGAATTTGGAAAAAGCTTTGCCCAAGTGCCCATGGTGGAAAAAAGCCGGGTGAGTCACCGGGGAAAGGCCTTGCAGGAGGTGACCCAGGAATTTGATAAAATATTGGATTGGCTGGATATCAACATGCCCCGCATGGAGACATTTACCTGCAAATCTTAAAAAATACAGGTTGGAAAAATGGAAAAAACATTAATGCATGAACTGGTCATGGGAAATCGAAGCTACAGGCGTTTTGATGAATCCATGAAGGTGGGAACCGATACAGTAAAGGCCCTTGTTAATCTGGCAAGAAATACAGCCTCGGCAGGGAATCTCCAACCGTTGAAATACATTCTTTCCACGGATGAAGAAAAAAATCAGGAGATTTTCTCCTGTCTGGCCTGGGCCGCCTATCTTCCCAAATGGAAAGGCCCGGAACCCGGGGAACGGCCCACGGCCTATATTGTGATCATGGGCGATAAAACCATCACTGAAAATTTTCGGTGTGACCATGGCATTGCAGCCCAGACCATACTGCTGGGAGCCAGGGAACAAAGATTGGGAGGGTGTATTTTTGCGGCCATTAATCATAAAAAACTTCGACAATACTTATCTATCTCCCCCCACCATGAGGTACTGCTGGTGATTGCCCTGGGAAAACCCGTGGAAAAGGTGGTTCTGGAACAGGTGGGTGAGGATGGTAATATAAAGTATTGGCGGGACGGGGAATCTGTGCACCATGTGCCCAAACGAAATCTTGAAGAGATCATTGTGGCAGCCCACTAAAAGGAATAAAAACCATTGCATATTTTTCTGGTCAATCCCGTTTGCCTGGACCATCGTATCACCGATGCCGATGCCCAGGCAGTTCCCATGGGACTTTACTATCTGGGGGCACTTTTAAAGGACAAAGGGATTGACGTTACCCTGGTAAATCTTGCCGCTGTGTCGGCGCCTTTGTCCCACCTGGAACATCTTTTAAAACAGCATCACCCCGATATTGTGGGCTTTTCTCTGCTCAATGCCAGCAGGCACTGCGCCATGGACGGGGCGACCCTGGCAAAGACGATAAATCCCGATGTCACGGTGGTGTTTGGTGGCCCGGGTGCCACCTTTCTTGTCTCTCATCTGTTTTCGGTGTGCCCGGCGTTGGACTATATTGTAAAGGGGGAGGGTGAGGGCAGTTTCAGCCAGTTGGTGGATCACATGATATCCAATACTCCGGGCTTTCCCCATCACATCAAGGGGATTGTTTTCCGCCATGATCAAACTCTTATGGACACTGGGGAGCCCACCCTTCTTGGGGATCTGGATTGTCTTGTCCATCCAGCCACCTATTTTGATTATCAGCATATCAGCCTTTCCCGGGGCTGCCCTGGCAGGTGTCGTTTCTGCGGTTCCCCTCAATTTTGGGGCAAATCCGGTGTGAGATTTCATTCCGCCACCTGGTTTGTGGATGAGATGGCATTGCTCGTCCAGCGGGGAATCACCCATTTTTTTATCTCAGATGATACCTTTACCATGGATAAGGCCCGGGTGCTTGCTGTATGTCGTAAACTTATTCAACGCAATTTGGCATGCACCTGGGTGGCCATCTCCCGGGTGGATTTTTTGGATGAAGAGATCCTTTTTTACATGCGAAGGGCCGGGTGTATTCAAATCAGTTTCGGAGTGGAGAGCGGATCTGAAACCATTCGAAAAACCCTTGGGAAATCCTTTAAACACATCGTATTGTAAATGCATTTGAAATGACGAGGGCCTTTGGTATTTTGCCCCGGGCCTATATTATATATGGCTCACCCGGGGAAACCTCCGGGACCATCCAGGAGACCATTGATCTTATTGAAAAAATAAAACCCTTGAGTCTGATTTCCTATATTCTGGTCCTTTTCCCCGGCACCCAGTTATATAATGATCTTCTGTTCCGAAAAAAAATTTCCGCCGATGTCTGGCATCAGAAAATTGAGGATATCCCCTGGTTCCAGCTGGACCCGAATCTTAATCCTGAGCAGGTGACTAATTTTGGCAAAAAAATTCGCAATACATTTTTTTCCAGGATTCAGGAATATGCCCTTGATACCAAATTGGTTGACAACAGGGAACTTTACCCCTTTCATGCCGATTTTCTTTCCAGATTGGCCATGACCTTCAGCCATGGGGATTACAGCAATCATCCCCGGGTAAAAAAACCATTAAAGACAGCGGCCCTGCTCTATGATCGTGCCCTTTCCTATGCACCGGATGCCAGGGCATATCTGGGGCTTGGTATGCTCCATCAAAAACAGCGGCACTTTGACAGGGCCGTTGCATTGATGGAAAAAGCATTGATTCACTTTGGTAATGATAAATCCTTGAACATCTGCATGGCTGTGAGTCTCATGAATCTTGGACGCTTCAGTGATGCACTTGCCTTTCTTGAAAAATTTCAGACCCATGGGGATATTCAGCCTTATATTGATGCCTGTAAATCTAAAATTTAGAGTGATGAAATTTCATAATCTCTTGAAATTATTCTGCCCGGACAAACAATCTCTTAAAGCCTTTATATCCGATAATTTTAAATGATTAGACATTATATCGACTTTCCATAACCTATTTATTTTATTGAGAAATTTTTTTAAAATTCAATAAAATCAAATGCTTAGCCTAAAATGGTATAATGACTATTGTATAGGGTTCAGATCAAAAGATACTGAGAGCTTATGTCTGACGAAATCCAAAGGAGCCTGAAAAAAAATGGTACCAGATGAATGCCAAAATTACGGAAGTTCCATGATACAGCAGATTATCAGCAGAAAAATGGTGGTGGCCCTGGTCATGGGGTTTTCCTGTGGGGTCCCCCTGCTTTTAACCATCTCTGTGCTCCAGGCCTGGATGAAAAAAGCTGGGGTTGATTTAACCGTCATTGGTACCTTTTCCCTGGTGGGGCTGCCCTACACCTTGAAATTTATCTGG
>CAKZLA010000076.1 GCA_937124525.1 uncultured Desulfobacterium sp. | reverse complement strand
GGGTGCCGAACATTGACGATCTCCAGGGCAAGGCAAAGCAGGCCATGGACATCATGCAGACCACCCCCAACACCCGGGATATCCGCACGGACTGGCGTCAGCAGATACGTGTACTGCGCCCGGAATTTTCCGAATCCCAGGCCCGGCGCATCGGGGTTACCAGAAGTGATCTCTCCCAGGCCCTGCAATGGAATTTCGGGGGTGTCATCACCGGAGTTTACCGGGAAAAGGATGAGCTGATTCCCATCATCACCCGTCCCCCCCTCCAGGAACGAAACTCCGTGGAAAACCTTAAAAATGTCCAGGTATGGTCTTCTCTTGGGCAATCCTTTGTCCCCATTGGCCAGGCCATCACTGATGTGCGGCAGGAGTGGGAGTGGCCCCTGATCAAACGACAGGATCAGCAGCGCTCCATCACCGTGAAAGGCAACCCCATTCATGGCAATGCAGAACCGGTGCGTAAATCCATGGAGAAGCGCATGGCCGCCATTGAACTGCCTCCGGGGTACACCATGACCTGGAAGGGTGAATTCAGTGAGTCCAATGAGGGAAGGGATCCCTTGAAAAAAATATTTCCCCTGTGCATCCTTGGCATGTTCATCACAGTGGTGGGTCTCTTTAATTCCATCCGACGTCCCCTGATCATCTTTCTCACCGTTCCCCTTTCCATCATCGGTATTGCCGCAGGGCTGCTCTTGGTGGGACTGCCCTTTGGGTTCATGGCCATTCTTGGGTTTCTGGGGCTTTCGGGCATGCTCATCAAAAATGCCATTGTGCTGGTGGAACAGATTGAAATCTGCCTGCGATCGGGGATGCCCCCCCTTTCGGCCATTCTGGATGCCGCCATGAGTCGTATGCGTCCGGTGTTTATGGCTTCTGGCACCACCATTCTTGGCATGGCTCCCCTGGTCTATGACCCCATGTTTTCTGCCATGGCTGTGACCATCATGGGGGGACTTTTTGTCTCTACCCTGCTGACCTTGATCATTGTGCCAGTGTTTTACAGCATTGCCTATAATATTAAATGGAAAGCTCAGGATACAGCCAGTCAGTCATGAGTTCTCTTATTTACGGTTAACAGGGCATCCACTAAGAATTCAGGTGGCCTTCATTCACTGGTTGATACTTTTTCAAAGCATGCCCTTATTTTATGAAAATCTTTTTTAAAAAGTATTATATGCCATGGAAAATGAGAGCTTACAACCCATGAGAAATAAAGGTGTGATATGAAATATAAAATAATGATTGCAATTCTAATTCTTTTCCAGACCAGCCTGGTTCATGCCGGTGTGAATCAGGCTGGTCCAGATGCTTCTATACAGTTGCCCCCAGAGGGGTTAACCCTGGAACGGGCCTGTGAAATCACCCTGAAAAACAATCCTGGCATGGGCCAGGCAAAGGAGCGCATTGAGGGGGCAAAGGCCGTGCTGCGCCAGGCTAAATCGGCATGGAAACCCGCCATCACCAGTAATGCCGGAGCCACAGCCATCCAGGCCACTGTTCAACCGGACTGGGCCCAGACCATCCGCTCCGATGAGGCCTTTAACGAATTCTCAGCTGGCATCCAAATGGCATGGCTGTTGTTTGACGGATTTTCCCGGGAAGCCAATATTCTGGCATCCACCCATGCCATTGAACAATCAAGGCAGGGACGTCATGAGGTCCAACGGCTTTTGATACAGGCGGTGTCTGCCACATTTCAGCAAGCCCGCCTGGCCCTGGAAAAAATGACCATTGCCCAACGAAATCAGCAATTCAATGAAACCCTGGAAAAGGATGCCCGGGTGAAATGGCGGGTGGGAACGGCCCCTGAAGCCGAAGTGATGAATTTTTCGGTGAGGGCACTCCAGGCACAAAGTGATTATCTGACGGCCCAGCGGGATTTTAAAATCACCTGTACCGCCCTGGTCCGTTTGATGGCCCTTCCCGGAAAGGTTCTCACCCCGGAGATGTTTCCGGGAGCGGGAAGCCGCACCATTATAAAACATTCGCAAACCTATGAAAAGGCATTGGAACAGGCCATGGTATCCCGCCCGGATTTAAAGGCAGTGGATGCCGGTATTATGGCGTTAAGGGAAAAACTCCGGGCCGAAAAGGGAAGCTATTTTCCCAAGGTCTATTTTGTGTCCGGATTGGAATACCTGTACCAGCAGGACAAGGTATTGGTGGATGAAGAGGAGCACAACACCTATGCCGGAATCAATGTGAAATGGGATCTTTACACCGGGGGAAGACGTCAGGGAAAAGTGGAAGCCCTGGCCGCCGATCTTCGGGGTCTGGAAGAAAAACGAAGAGAAATCCTCCTTGCCATGGAGGCTGAAATAGAACAGGCTTTGAACGTTGCTGATACGGCTTACAGCACATGGGAAAATCAGGAACAGACCCGGGCCCTCACTGAAAAGATCCGAAAGCATGTGGAAAAGGCCTACCGGGCCGGGGTGGCCACCCTCACCCGGCTCAACGAGGCCCAGACCGATCTGGTGCGGGCTTCGGGGGCGGCTGCGGCCAGCCGCATCCTGTACCGCATTGCCCTGGTGAATCTGAATGCGGCCATGGGGATTATGGAACCTTTGGTGAGGTAGCTATGGGTGGGTGGCGTTATTTGTTGCCAACTTAACTTTTTGCCTTGAGTTATCCGGCAAAGATTACGATCAGTTCAAATCATGATAAAAATTTTCATGTGAACCCAAGAGTAACAACATTCGAGTATTTGATCATAGTCATAAGCTACGAACGTCAACTGCCCATGACACTTGAATTTGTAAACAAACACACCTGCCAGATCACCTTTCTTCGGTTCGCCAATGGTCGGGTCACGCACAATTTCAAAAATGGCATCATCAACATCCGCTTTTTGGCCAGGATGCAAGCGTTTATAGGCACGTTTAAACATAGATGTCTGTAAAACTTCAACCCGATCAGTCATTATTTCGATACCCTTCAGGAACAAAGGGAGATGACAAAGTCTGTCCTTTCTGAACGTGCAACCAATAAATCTCGTATGAAATCAATTGGAAGATCCGGGTTATCCAAAGCTGTCCTGCCGACAATGCCCCAGAACTCTATTTGTCCGGCTATTGTACGACGTTCTGCACGTGCCTGGGCCCGGGCTTGATCATACAATGCATCATCAATTCGTACGGGGATTCCCATAAAATCACCTCAAATTTTAAAATTAACTACTTTTGTAGTATCTCTCAAAACATAATAAGACTCAAGTGATTTAGCATGCTTCATACTGATGTCAGACTTTTTACGAGGCCATCAACATTTACTCAAGCAGTTTTTACCGCCAAATTTTAAAAATTGTCGTGTACCCCCATGGTTTTTAATGACATCCAGCACCCGCGTGTCATTTTTTTCAAAGGTGGCACCAAAAATCATTTTAATATTTTTATATTGCAGCATTTCCGGCGCCATGATGGATGAGGGTCCCAGCATATAAACACGGCATCCTTCCGGGGTGGCATTAACTGTATCCAGGAAGGTATTGTTAAACACAGAGGTGGAAGTGAGAATCACCGCATCTGCCTGTTGTAAAATATCTTTCTGGCGCTCCATTTCCGTTAGTCGATTATCTGTTTTGATGATATCAAAGATCTCCAGGGGTATTCCGGCTTTTTCAAATTTTTTCACAATGGGCTTGAATAACCCCACCATGACAATGCGCTGCTGTTTACTAAAGTCCAATACATCCCAAATATCATCGTCTTTGGACTCAAAACCATGGTAGTTGTGACAGGCATTGAGATAGGCTGTATAAATGATGCGATGGGAATCCTGTGACAATTCCGGTGGAACATTTTTAAGCTCTGTAATTGCCGATGAAACCTTATTACCAAGATTGGCGCAAACGCCGATGTGGCCGTTTGTGAGAAGAACTGCAGTGTATTTGTTACCGGAAACTATGTGTTCAATGGCCTGGCAGTCATAACCATACAAGTCTATAAACAGTGATAATGGTTCTAAAACAGTGAAATTAGTAAAACAATAGCATTTGTTTTAGCAATCATTATCTCACAACCATTATTTTTAAGACTTTAGTATCTAAGGTATCTAAATCTGAAAACATGTAGACTCCTATATGATTTGGTAATTACATACCAACATCTTTTCTTTGTTCTTCTCTTGTAATTTGTCTATGTGTTCTCTAGCTTCCTTAGTGGTCTTAAATGTTTCCCTTAGGAAGTTAGCGTTATCCACCATGATTCTAACTGTTGCTTCTACCTCTTTGACTCGCTTCTTGCGTTGCCTAGTGGCTACCACCTTGTCCGTCTTAGCACCATATTTACGCTCTGACTTGGTAGTTCCCATAGGTTACTCCTTGGTTAATACCAAGGGCACCTGTGAGGATACCCTTGGGGTTATTAATAATTGTCTGATAATTGTTTTAGTGGTCCAAGGTAGGTGATACCTAGGGCTGATAAATCTTGATAATCTTTGTGATGTAATATCCTAGCCTGTCCTAGCTGTTGCTGCATCTGATCCACAGCAATCCAAGTGTATCCATAGTATTCTATGTATGCACCTAGGGTAGCTGCTGCCATTTCTTCCTCGGTGTTACATCCATCTAGTATCTTCTCAGCCTTAACCTTGCCTATACCTGGGATACCCTTGTAACCATCCGTAGGGTCTCCTGTGAGAACCTGGGTATACAAGAAGTGATTAGCTGCATGTATAGACTGCTTGAAGAAATGACCCTTGTGGAAGTCCCACAACATCGTTGGTATAGTCTTCATGTCTTTGTCTATGGAATATATAGCGTATTCCTTAGGGTATTTAGTACATAATATACCCATGACATCATCCCCTTCCAGGTTATGCCTGTATTTGCACTTGATATTATCCATTGCCCATCTCTTCAACGCATCATGACCCGAGGGCTTCTCTGAGACTCGATTAGTTTTATACGTAGGAAAATGTTCTTTACGGTAATTTCTACTGCCTGATAGACAGAATATGTAGTCCTTGCATCCTGTGAGTTCTAATATCCCTTGGATATCCTCCCGGACTCTGGACCTTAAATCTTCTTGGTTGTCTGATTCAAGAGTGACATCCCCAAAGTCAAACTTTGAGGAGCTACCCGAGGCTGCTCGGAATAGTACTATGTCACCATCGATCAATAATGTTCTTTTTATATGTCCAACTTATCGTGTACCACTTGGGCAGTGTTGAGGATGAGATGGTGGATTATCGTAGATAAAGCTTTCATGGGGATGGATACCCCTAGTAATAACCAGAAGGGTATTAGTAATGTATACTTCCCTAGCGTTACTAACTCTCTAACTTCT
>CAKZLA010000075.1 GCA_937124525.1 uncultured Desulfobacterium sp. | reverse complement strand
ATGCTACGCAGCCCCAAACAGGCGAATATGGGGCACTGTCCAAACATTTACATAAGCAAACCGAATATTTACAAATTATGTTGATATTTTGTTTTGATTACAAGATGTTATGAAAATGAGAGAAAAGGGGGTATTCAATAATGAAAAGTGAGAATTTAAAAAAATGACTCAACAAGTAAATGAGAAAGGGAGAATGGAAAATTTTGATCACGGGATTGGGCCGTTGTTCATGAATCCTGATCCTGATTTAATCCGCTCTTTTTATCAAAAAAAAGACCGAAAAATGACGAACAAAGTCATGGGCCTGAAAGAAGCTGTAGAGAAATTTGTACATGATGGTGATTATCTTGCGATAGGCGGCTTTGGAGTAAATAGAACGCCCTTAGCAGCCTGTCATGAAATCGTCCGACAGGGAAAAAAACATATGGGATTTGCCGGTCACACTGCCACACACGATATGCAGGTATTGAGTGCTGGAGAGGTCTATGACCGTCTTGATGTAGCCTATGTGATTGGACTTGAAGCACGTGGCCTTTCCAGTTGCTCACGTAAATATGTGGAAAGCGGCAAAGTTAATGTAACAGAATGGACCAATTATGCCCTCACCCTCCGCCTGAAAGCTGCAGCCATGGGAGTGCCCTATCTACCTACGCGGAATATGATGGGAACAGATACCTTTAAATATAGTGCAGCCAAGATTGCCATGTGTCCTTACACTGGAAAAAAATTAGTCCTGCTACCCGCCTTGTCTCCGGACGTGTCAATAGTCCATGTGCATGAAGCCGATATTTATGGCAATTGTCGCTTTAAGGGGATAGCTGTATCAGATCTGGACCTGGTTAATGCATCAAAACGACTCATCATTACCACAGAGCGATTGATCCCCAATGATACGATTAAACAAGATCCTTCATCTACAAAAATTCCCTACCACTTGGTTGATGCAGTGTGCGAAGTGCCTTTCGGAGCTTATCCGGGAACCATGTATGATGAATACTTTTCCGATGAGGAACATCTGAAAGAATGGCTTACAGTGGAAAAAGAGCCTGAAAAATTTAAGAATTTCCTGAACCGGAATATTTATGACTGCAAAGATCATGAAGAGTACATTCGGCTTAACGGTGGTGGAGCAAAGATGCGAGATCTTCGCGCCAAAGAACTGCTTTTGTATAGGGAGGCCTAAATCGTGACAGACTATAATGCAATGGAATTAATGATTTCAGTGGCCTCCCGGGAACTTGAAAACGGTGCCACAGTAGGTGTGGGTACCGGAGCGCCCTGCGCTGCCGCCATGCTGGCGCAGAAAATAAGTGCTCCAGATTTGGTGATAATTTTTGAAGCCGGAGGATTTGCTCCACATCTGCCGGAGATGCCGATTTCCGTTGGTGACTCACGGACTACATTCCATGCTGTCATGGCAGGCAGTATGGGAGACACTATGGAATACTGTGCACGGGGGTTTGTGGATTATACATTTTTGGGGGGAGCACAAATTGACATGTATGGAAATCTTAACTCCACGGTGATTGGTGATCATGCAAGCCCAAAAGTGCGATTTCCAGGAAGTGGCGGTGCTAACGATTTTGCATCTTTTTGCTGGAAAACAATGGTGATGACGCCGCAGGATTCGAAACGATTCGTAGAAAAAATTGATTTTGTTACCACGCCGGGCTGGTTGCAAGGTGGGCTATCCAGAGAAGAATCAGGACTGCCCCTGGGCACTGGACCTAATAAAATTATCACGAACATGGCGGTGATGGATTTTGAGCCGGAATCAAAACGAATGCGAATTATTTCTATCAACCCGGGTTATTCACTAAAAGATGTTAAAGAGAATTGTGGATTTGAACTTTTAGAAGCTCAAAAAATTGGAGAGACATTACCACCCAGTGAGAATGAGCTTCGCGTACTGAGGGAAGACGTAGATCCATATGGCTATGTAATTGGACGAAAATGATTAATTGCGACTATTTAAAATGTCAGTTAGTTCAATGATTTGATAAATTGGTATGTAAGTTCTCAATAACCCTGGGCAATAAGGGACTTCATCATAATAAAACTACCCACTCTTGCATGCAGCACTCTGGAGAGTCGGTATGAACCTTATTGATGTTGGGTATATTATTTTTAATGAACTCCCTAAAGCCTGTTTTATTCTTTTAACGTCTGGTGCTATGCGAAAGCAGCCTTTTAATACCCGATTTTTTGAGAATTTACATCGGTATTTGGGACAGAATAACACGATGACAAGATTTTATGCTTCCCTACCAGAGATTCCTGTTTCATAATTTTTAACCTCTATATTTTTTCAAACAAGTTAATTGGCAGATCGGCCCGTCCGGGGACTTCCCCGAAAATAGGCTACCACTATGTTCAGTTTAATATGCTGATATTGCAGTATAAAAAAATTTAATTTGGTAGTTTATTATCGTCCAAGTCCCTATAAGGTATTCGCTGGTTTTTGTCACCTTCATTATTTACCCTTCTTAACACCTGGTGCGACTTCTATCTTAACACAGTGGAAGCACCTTCACAGAACAACATAAAAAGAACAAGGAGAAAAAAAATGCTAAAGAGAGCCAAAAAAGACATTTGTTTTATGGATTGCAGACAACCTTTTTTTGGGACAAAAGGAGAGGGACAAAAGACAAAGAGGTCGATCATGAAAAGAATAAAGATGTCGGTATTAGTATTAGTCATAGTACCACAATTACTATCCCCTATTTTATCTTTTGCTACCATGAACGACCCAAGGGACCCTTGGCCAGCACCTGATGGGTCAAAGATTTTTCTCTATTATCAAAGATTTATAAGCGCGGATTCTTTTTATAAAAATGGCACTAAACTCGATGGGAACGCTGATCTTGATTTTACGTTTGGACTCGCCAGATATGTTCAATTTTGGGGGTTGGGGGATGACTGGACATTAGAAGACGGTTGGACATTCAGTGCAGATATCATACAGGTTTTTGGGCAGCTGGATCTTGAATCAAATATTCTTGGTATTGATGCACAGTCAAATGCGATAGGAGATACAACCTTAGGATTGCACATAGATTTTCCTTGCCTGATAAATACAAATAAAGTTCAATATAGAATCTCTCCTTCAATTTTCATAACGGCACCCACCGGAGATTACGATAATGACGATGCTGTAAATATCGCGGAAAACATGTGGGCCGTGGAATTTGAATTTTACCCAATGATGTTGCATTTTGGAAAAACTTATATCGAAATAGCTGCAAGCGCCAAATTTTTTTCTGACAATGACGATTATTCTCCAGCATCTGTAACCTTAGAGCGAGATCCAGAATATTTGGTTCAAGGTCATATAAGCTACGATATTACAGACTCAGGCTCATTTTGGGTGGGAACAAGTTATTACTTCAAGAAAGGAAATGAGAATGAGGCCGACGGTGTGAATCTGGATAACGAGACAGAAACACAAATAATTAGATTTACAGCTGCCATGCAGTTGTCCCCGCAAACCCTACTCTCCATTCAATATCAGACTGACCTGGAAGTTGAAAATGGCACAAAAGAAAATTTTATCGGAGCCAGAATAGCATACCTATTTTAACATGGCGGTGATGGCTTTTGAGCCGAAATCAAACGAATTCGAATTATTTCTGTAAATTCCGGGTTATTCACTAAAAGATGTTCAAGAAAATTGTGGTTTTGAATTTTTTCATGTAAGTTCTCAATAAGTTCGGGCATTCAGAGAATCCTTTTGAATAGCACCGGCATTTAAAGGGTAAGCAGGCTTTATCAACCCAGGTTATTGAGAACTTACTTTTTCATCGGTTATGTCAGTGAAAAAGGTCATGGGATTGTTGGTACACAACTGTATTGCCGGAGTCATGGTTTGGGGTATCCAAGTGTCGCTGTTGTTTTAAACCATGTCTTTTTATCTAAATGCAATACAGTTCATAAAGGAGATGAGCATGTACACAATAGGTGATGTTTCACGGAAATACAGAAAACTTTGTCCAGATAATGAGGCAATGATCTTTGAGGGTATAAGGATAACATATAGGCAGATGGATGACAGAGTAAACCAGCTGGCCAATGCGCTCCTCAAATTAGGCTGCAAAAAAGGCGACAGGCTGACAATCCTTGCCGAAAACACTTATAAATATATGGAAGTGTACTATGCTGCGGGTAAGCTCGGGATGAGCGTTACGCCATTAAATTTTCGTCTTAGCGATAACGAGATCATACATATAGTTAATGATAGTGAAGCAACCTTGTTTATAGTAGGTGACGGTTATGAAGAGCGCAGTATCGGGTTGAAAACAGGTCTAATAAATATTAGACACTGGATATCCATGGATATCCAGAAAAGTCAATTTCTATTTTATGAAGATTTACTTAAGGTATCTTCAAATATCGATCCACTGACGGATGTCGATGAAAATGACATGGTCATCCTGATGTATACGGGTGGAACAACTGGTTTGCCCAAAGGAGTCATGCTTTCCCACCGCAATTTGTTAACATCCTCTTATTCAGCAATATTTGATTACTCAGTTACAAAAAAAGATACAGCTTGTTTTGTTTTGCCGTTTTTTCACATAGCGTTATGGGCTGTGCTTTGTATACACATGGTGGGGGGGAAAGTGGTAATTGCACGACGACCCGAATTAATAGAGATTTTAAAATTGATCCAGGATGAAAAATGTACATGGATTAATATGGTTCCCACTCTTTATACGTGGCTCCTGAACGTGCCTGAATTAGATGTCTTCGATCTTTCCAGTTTAAGGTTGATGAACTATTCAGGAAGCCCTATCCCACCGGATGTACTCAAGAGATTAATAGAAAAATTTGGCAATATTTTTTCCCAGGGCTACGGGTTGACCGAGGCAGCCCCAGTGGTATCTACTCTTTTGCCTGAAGATCATATTCTGGAAGGATCAGAAAAAATAACCAGACGTCTCTCCAGTGCCGGCAGGGAATCTTTTATGGTTAATGCAACGGTGGTTGATAAAAACGATCAAGAGGTCAAACCGGGTGAAGCCGGAGAAGTTGTTGCACGGGGCAAAAACATCATGATGGGATACTGGAAGAATCCGGAACTGACCAAACAGGTTTTGAGGAATGGATGGCTTCACACCGGGGACATGGGTACTGTTGATGAAGACGGCTATATTTATATGCTTGATCGCAAAGCAGATATGATTGTTACCGGAGGTGAAAACGTCTATCCCAAGGAGGTCGAAGATGTCCTTTACGAAAATTCGGAGGTGATGGAGTGTGCAGTGACCTCAGCCCCTGACACAAAGTGGGGCGAGAAAATTGTTGCTGTGGTTACAATCAAAGAAGGGGCCTCTGTCTTACCCGATGAATTAATGTTTTTTTGCAAAAAAAAGCTGGCTGGTTACAAGTGTCCAAAGGAAATTATAGTTTGGAAATCTTTACCAAAAACAGCTGTAGGCAAAATATTAAGAAGAGAGGTCAAAAGACATTTTTGGACAGACAAAGACAGATCAATTGGATGATATCGATCAGATAAGTCCACAAATATTGTCCTGGCAATTTAGTTTAATAATCAGATAGTTATTAGCTACAACCATGAGAAAATGAGCATAAAATTTGCCAGCCTAAAATTGCAAGTGCCTTGAAAAATGGGAATGCCCTTCAATACCCATGTCATTTTTTTAAAAAATAAATTATCAAAATCAATTAAAATAATAAATTATTTTAACATGTTATACTGTCTTAACACTTGTAGACTTATCCGTTAATTTAATATTGTGAGTAAACAGTGTTTTATACATAACGCAGGCTAACTGGGCATTCCCATTGTAATGAATTCTGCCGGGACAATCTCCGGGGCATCTGTCTGCCAGAAAGCAGGTCCGGCAGTCGTCCCTGCCAAGATCCTTTGCCGGGTCCACCCGGGCCAGGGACATCGGGGCATTCATAAAATGGGGATTATCCAGGGTCCCCCAGGAGAAATCAGGATCAAAGGCGGTTTGGCTACAGGGATAAAGATCGCCCCGGGGGGTGACGGCCAGACTTTTATGGATGGCGGCATGGCAGAAGTGGCTGGCGGTTTTGCCCTGAACAGGTGATATCAGGCGGTTCAGCTCCCTTAATTGCAAAGGGACGTGTCGCATCCGGTTCACCGCATCAAGGGCGGTCACCATTTTTTTAATCCCCTTTTCCAATGCAGATGGACCAGGTGCAAGGCCCTTTGGCGCATTGCCCTTGTGAACCAGCAGATCCAGGCCCAGGCCCCGGGCCTGGGCAAATCCCCCCAACACCATGACAAGGGAGTGGAGATGGAAGACATTTTCCCGGGTGACCACGGTGGTTATGGTGAAGGGAATTTTCCGCTCTTCCAGATACTGAAGTCCCTGAAAGGTCTCCTTTGCCTTCCCCCGGAGTTTTTCTTGTATGTGTGGCGGGCCGTCAAGGCTCACCCCCACATACATATGAAATTGCAGCATCATATCGGCCATGGTCCTGTCAATGCAGGTGGCGTTGGTCTGGAGTCCCAGGGTGGAGGCCGGGCTTAATGTTCTGAGCCGCTGTGCGGCATGATTCACCGCCTGGGGGACCAAAGTGGGTTCCCCTCCGGAAAGCTGCACATGAAAGGGGGTTTCCGATGCCAGGGCAAGATCAATGGCCCGATCAATTATGGAGGGTGCCATGGTGTGGCTGGATTTATTTTTCCCCAGATAACAATAGGCACACTCAAGGTTACAGGCATCGGTGAGCATTAATATAAGGTAATCCGGGGAAAAATTCATGGGAATTTCATGGGAGATGGAATTCACGACATGGTTTCCATCTCATCCACAAGCTGGCATTCATCGTCCCAAAAGTGTATTTCATCGTATTCCTGGGCCGTGAAATGGGCCCGGCTCTGACCGTTTCTCAGGCTGAGCAATGGTTTTTTCATGGCCAGGGCATCTTTTAACAGGTCGATATTGTCCACATTTACTTTTTCCAGGGTAAATCCCGTGTCAACGACCCATTCGCACTGCCTCATCTCCTCCTTTGCCCACTGGCATATTTCCTTTGAAAAGGTATCTATGTAAGGCTGTACCAGGCAGTGGGCCCCCAGGGAATGGGCCACATGGTAATCAATATCATTCTGGTGGAGCATGCCAGTGAAAATCTGGTACTCTTTTTTGGCCAACAGCCGATAAAGCACCGATGCACTGCCCATGCCCCCCACCACAAACACCTTGCCTTTTTTTTCATTATTTTTCATTTCAATGGTGCCAAGCATCCGGTTGAAACAAGCATTACTGAAGTCATAAAGTTCTGTTACCGTGTCATCCTGCAGCACATTTTCCGGGGGACCAAAGGCTTGAATTATGCCCCCTTTTACCAGGGCCACTTTATCGGAGAGCTTGGCGGCAAGATCCACATCGTGGAGGGAGGCAACAACGCAGATCCCCTTGTCCCGGCACAGTCGCTGGAGGATGGACATCACCTCCATGCGGTGTTTCAAGTCCAGATGCATGGTGGGTTCATCTAATAAAATAATATCCGGCTGCTGGGCCAGTGCCCTTGCCACCAATACCTTTTGTCGTTCACCGTCACTAAGGGTGGAAAGATCTCTGAAAACAAGGTCCTGGGCATGGACCATGGTGAGGGCTTCCATGATTACCCCATCGTCTTTTTCTTCCAGCCTGCCGCTCCAATGGGTGTGTGGATAGCGGCCCATGGCCACAAAATCATACACCTTAAACAGGGGGGGCGTCACCTTTTCCGTGAGCACCACGGACATGGTCCGGGCCAGGTGTTCCTGTTTGATGATGCACAGATCTTCATTGTTGATCAGCACCTGGCCATTGATGGATTTAAGGTGTTTGGACAAGGTCCTCAAAAGGGTTGTTTTACCAGCCCCATTGGGTCCTAAAAGGGAGATGAATTCTCCCTTGGAAAACTCTAACGCCACCCCCTTAAGAATCTCTTTTTTGGGATAGCCAACACAAAGATCCCGGGTGGATAAGATGGTTTTTGGAGTGTTCATATGTCAACCCTCCTTTTCATGAGCAGGCTTAACACCACCGGCGCCCCGAAAAAGGCGGTGACGGCACTGATGGGAAGTTCCACAGGGGAAAAGACCATGCGGGCAATAAAATCACACAAACTGATGATCATGGCCCCCACCAATATGGTGCCGGGAATGAGAATTTTATTGTCCGAGGTGGAGAATAAAAGCCGGACCATATGGGGAACCGCAAGGCCTACAAAGGCCACGGGCCCGGCCACAGAAGTGACCATGCCGGCAAGGGCACAGGCACTCAACAAAATCAGCATGCGGAATAATTTGATGTTAACCCCCATGGATGCGGCATAATCTTCACCCAGCAAAAATGCATTAAGGGGTTTGGCCAGAAAATAGACCAGCACAAGAATAGCCCCTCCCACCACCAGCATGATTTCAATCTCGGTCCATTTAAATCCTGAAAAGCTTCCCAGTTGCCACAGAACAAATCCCTTTATTTTCTCCTTTTCTGCAAAGGCCACCAGTACACTGGTGACGGCATGGCATAAATAACCCATCATAAGCCCAACAATGAGCAGGGTCACCCCGTTTTTAACCCGGGTGGCAACACTTAATACAACGAGCATGGTACCATATGCCCCGGCAAAGGCGGCAAGGGTGCACATGAAAGGATTTAACACGGTAAAGCCCAATGAGATGGTGCTTAGCATCACCACCGATACAAAAAGCGTGGCCCCGGATGAGATGCCCAGAATAAATGGCCCCACAATGGGGTTTCTAAAATAAACCTGGAGTAACAGACCTGCCACAGACAGGTAAGCCCCCCCCAACCCTGCCGCAATGGCCCGGGGAATTCTGATGTTCCAGATAATAAATCCTTTGGTGCTGGTGGTGTCATGATGCAACAAAATGTCCAGCATTTCAGAAAAGGGGATGGTCACCGATCCCACCAGAATATTCACGGCCATAAAAACCAATAACAGAATGCCAACGATGGCAAGGCATAACTTTTGTCGCTTCATCACCCCCCGGCGAAATGCCATGGTGCCCGAAGGCTGGATTGCTGTGGTTGTCAATGCGTCACCTTATTTTTCCCTTTAAATTCATGAATTTTCATATTTTGGCTCATGATTCTGGATCATTGTCAGGCAGTTCCCTGAAAAATTTAGATTTGTATCCCGGATAACATGAGGGATGAATAATAGCAGCAATGTCCGTTAAAATTTCATCCAGCCGGTCCCCGGACTGGGTGTAGTGGGGCAGAGGGGAGTATACCTTACCGTCCTTTAACGGTTTTAATCCGGCAATCATGGGGTTGGCCCGGGCAAGGGCCGCCTTGGAGGTGGCCCCGTTTTTCGGGGTGCGGTAGGTAAAGAAAATTTCGGCATCCTGGCCACTGAATAAAAATCGCTCCAGGGAAATTTCAATGCAGGATTTCCCAAACACATCGTCAAACAGGTAATCGCTCTGGGCCAGGCCCACAAGTTCCCCCACCCAGGCATTCCCGGGTTCCACCAGCACTCTTTTTTCATAGATATCCCCCCACATGACCTTGGGCTGGTCTGTGGCGTTGTGGGTGGTTTCCCTGATACGCTCAAGGGAGTCCGCCACCCTGTGAAAGTATTGCCGTGCCTCTTTTTCCTTGTTGAAAAAAGGAGCGATAAAGTTGACAAACTGCATCCTGGCATTGAGGCACATGGCCACCGGTGTAGTGGTAATTACACAGGCCGCCCCCATCTCTTCCACCATGGGGATGATGGACATATCCCAGGTCATCACAAGTTCTGGTTCACATTGTTTAAGTCGCTCAAAATCAATGGCATTGTAATTGCCGAGAAAGGCTATTTTACCCTTCTCCATCCCATTTACAACCTCGGGAATGGTCCACTCCTTTTTTTTGGTGGTAACCCCCACCAGCACATCTTCCAAAACCCCCAGCGCTTTTAAAATGGCGACATCAAAGGAGCCATAGGCTGCCACCCTTTGAACCGGTGTATAAATAATCTGTCGGGGCTCGTACCCTGCCGGTGGTGTTTCTCCCCGGGGGATCAGCACAAAGTCCCTGCCCGCTCCGTCCCGGACTTCCACCCACCCCTTTTCAATGGGATTAACGGAAAAGCCCCCAATGCTCATAAAACTTATTTTATCTGACTTCGTATCCGATGCCTCTTGTTGTTTGTCATCTGAACGACACCCGATCAGCATGAACAAACCGCAGATAAGTATTGCCAGCACCTTTTTTTTCATGATTGATTCTCCTGACAATGGCCCGGAACCATGGTCATTTATTTGTTTTTTGTCCATGGGAAACTTTAAACTCTCCCTTTTTGACTTTTTTTTCCCAGAGATACATGAACAGTCCCAGGGTGAAACACAACATGCCCACAAAATAGTAATATTTTCCCGGATCATTTTTGATAATGACATGAATAAAACGTCTCCGTTCCATTCCCCCACTGGTTTTGGGTGCGAAATCCTTTAAATGGATGGAAATGGGGGAAAAATAGATGGGTTGATTAAATCCCAGGGTGGCATGTTTTTGCCTGTGATCATTTTTAATTTCAATTACGGCTTTTACGTTAATGGCTCTTTTTTCCATGTGGGCAATGCGGTCTCCCCGGTAGTAATCAATGTCAAGTTTTTTCAGGGTAATGGTACAGGCCGGAGAACTCAGAGATATGGATATTCCTGGCAGTAGGACCTTTCCCATGTGGGTACCGGCACCGAGATAACTGATGAGATATCCCAAAAACATCAGCAGCATGCTGTAGTGCATGATGTGGGGGGATAATCTAAATAAAAATTGAATTGGTGTGGAAAATGAGCTGCGGTGTTTGATCAACTTTGTCATGCGATGGGTGGTGCAGACAAAGGTGTTGATGGAAAGGCTTGCCAGCAGTCCCACCAGTATAAATAACCAGGCCGTGTGTTTTAAATAGTGAACCCCATAGGTCATGGACCACTTATAAAATCCCATATCATTGATGGGGGCAAAAAGCTCTGGATGATGTTTCAACGGATGATATCCAACAAAAAGGTCCACCATCATAAGGCCAATGATAACAAGGGTCAGGTGAATATGCCCACAAAAAAACCACATCGTATGAACTATTTTCACAAGAGCCCCCCCGGCCATCTGAAAATGCCAAGTTCTGGCACACAAGTACTGACAAACATAATCATCGTCCCCAGCAGGGCCAGGATAGACCGCGGAACGGGCCTGTATAATCTGGGAATTAGATGGAGATGCAAAAACAGGGTATAATAAAGCCACACCGCCATGGTGGTGCTCAAAAGCGGATCATCCCAGATAACCGGTGAGCCCCACCCCAGATAAGCCCACAGCGCACCGGAAAAAATGGACAGGGTCCAGAAAAAGAATCCCCACATGGCAGTGGTGCTCATCTTTTTTGTGTTTTCTGAAATGTCTGATCCCATTAAGATCATCAATGCCCAGATGCCGGACATGAAGAACATGGCCTTGCCCACAACCCCAAAGAGAAAGAAAAAATGGGAAAGGAGGGTTTTAAACTGTAAAAACGGAAGGTAGTAATCATTGGGAAATAACAGTGCTGTTATGGCCAGAAATGATACTGTCAGCAGATGAACAGGATGACCGGAATGGGAAAAAAACGGTTTCATGCAACAAAAACCAAGAATGCAGGGCACAAAATAAGAACTCTGATAAAGGGGAAGCAGGGGAAAAGAGGTGTAGTACCGTACCCCCAGGGACAGGGCGTTACAAAGACATCCCACGGTTAAAAAAACAGTGGCACCGGTTTTGTAATGCCGGAGCATGAAAGCCAGGCTGATGATGTAGCAGATGGTTGCCGCCAGAAAACTGTCCTGTATGAATTCAGACATGGTAGTGGACAGCCTCCTCTAATGCGCGGTGGGGAAGCCTGATGGAGGTGCCAGAAGAGAGGCAAGTGTAGGTAAAATGTTTTGTTCGGTGTTTCATGTCCCCCCATAAACGCAAAAAATCCACAGATTATAATTACCAAATCCGTGGATTTCCCTTTTTTATCCATGGGAGTATGTTGGACATAAATGCATTCCCATGCAATGTGTCCTGAAACAATTTAACTAAAAGTGTTGACATCACATGGCAGGTTGATCTCCTGATTTTCACAGGTCAAGCCGGTGATGTTTTATGTGTCATGTACAAGGGAAATCAATTTAATCTATACGCCCCTGTTTTGTTAAATTGCTTCTGTTCACCAAGCAGGTCTTCTGGCTTTCGGATCTCTCTACTGACTGCGCCTTCCCAGATGTTAAAATCCAGTGACATGTTTGCAGTTTTCGTCCCCGATTACAGCGGCGGGCCCGTTCCCGATTTTCACGGGATTCCCTATTTGCAACAGCAAAACCTGATAAACTATCTGCGTAAATTACAAAGGATAAAAAAGAAAGTCAAGCTCAAAAAAATAAATTTGACGGTAAAAATATATTGACTAATTCAAAAAAAGCGCTTAGCCTACGTTGCCTTTGTATCAATTCAACCCATTAAATTCCAATATTTTTTTGTTTTTGATCATACTCAAGAGTCCTAAGTTCTCATAACTCATTGAAATCATTAAAACCTATAAAATCAAGCTTTAAGGTACAGGCTCTATAATTTCAGGGGGTTAGCAAATCTCAATACACAACATGCAAAGAACTTAGGACTGACGAGGATCATACTAAAATTAGAATTCATTCGATCCGTATTATTTTTTCATACGATATTTATTTTAGAGAAAAATCAAGGAAACGGTATGGCAGGTAAACAAGTTGTTACGGCAATTATTGTGGGGGTCTGGTGTTTGTTTTTATACTTTCCAATAGCTTCAATAGCCTCGGACGACAGTGATGCCATCACGATCACTGCCAAAGAGATTGAAGCCATGAACGTCAATAGCATGGCAGATATATTAAACCAGGTACCAGGGGTCCGGGGCGGCGATACATCCGTTTCCATCCATGGATCATCCAAGGTCAAGGTTTATGTTAACGGAAAGCCCCTCAACGATCCCACTGCCACCCACGGCGGGGTACGGTGGGATATGGTGAATATAGATCATATTGAAAAAATTGAAATTTTTAAAGGCAAGGGCGGGGTGTCCCATGGAAGCGATGCTGCAGGTGGTGTTATTTTGATTTCCACCCAAAAAATCAGTACATTCAAAGGGAGCATCAAAACCCATGCAGGTAAAGATGATGTATTCAACGCCAAAACAAACGCCACCATGGTTCTCGGATC
>CAKZLA010000074.1 GCA_937124525.1 uncultured Desulfobacterium sp. | reverse complement strand
CATATTCGCATATTTGGGACTGCGTAGCATACTAATGCTATGTGAGCAGGCCAAACTTAGGTGAAGATGGGGTGCTGACCGAATCTTTACCACTGAAAAACATTTTTTTCAATTAAACAAAGCAGTTCAATAAAAACAATGCTAATTTTCGGTATAAAGTCATGTGACTGGCACTATAATCACAAAATTTAATCCTTGGGGATTTCCCAAAGTTCAAAAATTCTTCCTTCAGAATTCAACACACAGCCAACTTTATTTCCGATTCGAAAACTGCTTTTGTTCAAAGTCTTTCCATTCCCAGACCAATAAGTAGCCTTAGGGTCAAGAAAAAAAAATTTATAATTGATTAAAACTGCACCATCCTCAAACCCCGTAATTGCCCCCTGGTAGTCAAACCGTTGCGCAGGACGACCGTCTTCTTGTTCTATTGCCGGCATATCTGGAGAAACAGGTTCAAGGATTTCCGGTAACGCCAACTCCGTCTGACCAAGGGATATGCCTGCCATATTCCACCATATCAGACAAACAATCATGATCTTTTTCATGGTATGCCTCTTTAAAACTGTAAGCAATCATCTTAATCAGTTAGATTCTTTCCAATAGTACACGCCAATCTGCTCTGGTTTTTCACCAAGAGGATACATATTTCCCAAAGATTTTGAAAAAATTTTCAGATCTTTTCCCGGTAATGAAATAATAACTGGAGGGTACAACATCTCAGGCTTTTTCAACCCCGTGGGAGGAACGTATATCTTCTCTCCAGGATTATCCGGGTCATCAATTTCAACCAAATCATCATCATCAATCTCACCATCTTCATTGTAATCGAACTGAGGATCATTTAAACGACTACCTGAGCAGACATCCAACTCCAGAATAACCGAACTGCCCCCGGCCTCACACGGCGTGTTGGACGGAATGGAAGAAAGCATGATGGCTATATTGTCTCTGACTTCAAAATCCCGGATAACCCGCTCTCCGGTCAATGGAAGATCGAAATACCACCCCACATGTTCTCCGACGTCCGTTCCAGGTGAATACCAGTTAATATCATTATCACTCAATACTCGGACAGTGTTGTTTGACATCACCACCGTCTGCTCCAACAGGGTCACTGCCTTTGCGGTATCCGACAGATATGAAAGGCTTGAAATATTTGACAACGTGCGGGTTTCGCTCTGGGGTACACCTAAAACGCCATAATATTTATCAGCGGGGTCCTTTTCCTCATCACCATCTCCTTCATTCTCCCACTCTTCTGCCCAATCCCAGATCCCATAAATAGTCTGTACCGCCGTATCGGACACATCGGCATCTCCCAGATAACGCCCCGTTCCAACAATCACAATATATCCAGCCTTGCTGCCGTCACAGTGACCTATCACATCCGGTTTGGTGGTAATAGGTTGAACGGTCCCACTTTTATTTTTTGCCTGGAATAAAGAATTCCCCCCATATGAAACATGCCAGTCATCGGTAGTAGCGCCGGTCAGATCAAATTTCCACAACTCACCTTGAAGATCTCCGGCATAGGCATAATCCACTTTACCGTCCAAGTTCGTATCAATTAAGGCAGGTGTGGAGAGTCCATTGCAGCTATCGTCTCCATCGTTGGGGTCCGTGTCAAATTTTACTATCAAGTTACCCGTCAAGGCATTCAGCACATATAGAACAGCATTGGAATTATAACTGTCATACCCGTTTGCAAAAATAACCACCCATCCCACATTGGAATTAACTATGTATGCCCTGGAAAACGAATACCCAAGATCATTGTCCGTGGTACCATTTGGGTACTCCCATTTAACAACTTCAAGTGCTGTCGGGGTAGCGACATCTGAAATATCCAGACAATAATATCCTTTCCCCCCTTTTCCAAGCCCTCCAACCAGAAGAGTGGTGTCGCTACCAACCGACTTCGCATAGGGGGTTAAATCAACAAAATATTTATGGCTGTAATCCTGATTGGTCAATTCATGCAAATTAGGTACAACGAGCTTGGGTACATAGGCAAAGCGCTCCGTTCCATCTGTGGTGTTAAAAGCATGAATCATACCGTCATTGGCACCTGCAAAAATAGTATTATTAACAAGATAAGGTGCAGAATGAACAATGTCTCCAAAACTTTCACTTCGGACCCTGTACTGACCCGACACATGTCCTTCATTGCTGTCATCACCTCTGATATAATTAATCAAATTGTCAGACAACCCGATCTCAGTTGAATTGTTAGATTCAAAAGAAATTCCACCTGAATTACCAAGGGTAAAGACTTTCCTACCACTATCACTGGACCACCCCCCTGAAACCGACAAATCATCCGCCAACTCTTTGGCGGCAGACCAGTTAGCCGTAGCATTTATATCTCCTGTGGTTTGATTGAGTCCATATGCTTTTATATCACCGGACCATGTGTCAGTGGAGTAAGTGCCCTGATAGAGCACGGTGCCATCGTTCAATTGTTGGGAATTGATGGTAAGGGAAGCCCCGGAACCCATACGAAGTTCAATATCCTGCAGCAACGATTCCAGAGCAGTTGCCAAAGCTGATGGATTATCTGCACTCCAAAGCTCCCCTCTGGCATTAACTGTCGCATGGTATAAATCGTCTATTTTTCTGGCATCACTGTTGGGATCGGGCCATGTGGGACAATCATCACAGTTGGGATTAAAGGATATATCGGTTGAACAATTCTCCGGACAATCGGGATAATCAGCCGGATCCAAAGTACCATTAACACCAAAGGCCACTCCATATGTCACCATGTGCTGGGTTGTCTGAGTATCGAAAGAATTAACAGGAACGAGATCCGCAAGATTGGACAAATCGTTTTTATAAAAATACATGGCCACATCAGCCAAGGTATTACTGTGACCGTCTCCATCCTGATCGCTTATACTTGGGCTGTCACCGCTCCAATAACCATCTGTCATGAGAATGGCAAATGTCTGTTGACATGCCCCCCCATTGGCCAAGCTTTCAAAAGGAGAAGATCCCAAGCCAGTGGGATTAACACTATCTGTGTCGTCAAAATATTGCCCCACCGCCTTAAGACCCTTTCTTAAAGGTGTGCCCACGTTATACTGGATTTCCAATTCATAAAGAAGATCCAATAGGGTATCAGTATAATCAGCACCATCCACATGAACAGGCAGCACCGACTGAGCAATGTAATCATCAGGATTGGAAGTTGGATTCTGGTTAATGGTATAAATACCGACATTTACACCACTCATACTTTTAATCACATTGGCCAGCGCTACGTTGGCACTCAAGGATCTGCGCCTGTAAAATGTAAACCAGTTGGCAAAATTTTGTCTTGCGCTGTCATAGGCAGTTTGAGTATCTATGCTGGTGGGAATAATTGCGGCAGGAATATTGTCTCCCACCAATTGAGTAAGGCCAGAATTCTTGACACTGTCTTCGGAATCATCATTCAACCTGTAATAGTTCATCCCACCATTTGCCATCATTACAAGATAGGTGTTATTATTATATTGGGTATAATAATGGGCATTTTTAATGGAAATTCCAGAATAATAACTGGAAGAATATTCGTTGTCCAGATCCAGGGTTTCATTGCCAATGACGGGATGGGTTTTCACAAGTGAACTGCTGGAACCTGAAAATGCCTGAAGGTTACCGTAAGAGGCGGTAGCAGGCCAAGGCTTATAAACAATTGACGGATCGTAATAAAGTTTATTGTATCCTGCCCACTGGGATTTCCACAAATCTCTATGTTCCGCAGGAAGATCCCCGGAATACTTGTTCTCTGACATGGGAAACACATAATCATACTCGCCGAAACCACCACCACTTTCCGAAGTTAAAAATGAAAAATCCATGGAACCGGAATTATCCAGAACAAACATGATATTTGCTGCTGCTGCCTGAAACTGCGTATCGAGAGGCACGTCTGAGATATCTACGCATAAGGAGCCATCACAGTCGGCATTGGTGCCGCTGCAATCCTTATCAATGCCGTCGCCACAGTAATCCACTACACCTGGATGGATTGCAGCATTTGAATCATCACAGTCAGTATTGTCAGCCACATAACCTGAAGGAGCAAAACAGGACTGGGTGGTATTACCTGAATCTCCGTATCCGTCTCCATCGTCATCACGATAATAAGTGGTAGTTTCATCAATCTCTCCGTCACAGTTATTATCCACATCATCATCGCATACTTCTGAAGCCCCTGGGTGTATTGCCACATCACTGTCATTACAGTCCGTGTTATCAGAAACATACCCTGAAGGGGCTGAGCAGGCCTGGGTGGTTTTTTCCGGATCAGGATCTCCGAAGCCGTCACCATCATCGTCCCGGTAATAAGTGGTGGTGGTCAAACCATCATCAATGTCTCCATCACAGTCATTATCCACACCATCACATACTTCTGACCCCCCTGGATGTATTGTCGCATCACTGTCATTACAGTCTGTATTATCAGAAACATAACCTGAAGGGGCTGAGCAGCCTGTGGTGGTTGTGGATGAATCCCCATATCCGTCACCATCATTGTCCCGATAATAAATATTCGTCACACCTTCATCAACTTCTCCGTCACAATCATTGTCCACCGTATCACATATTTCCACAGCTCCCGGATGAACAGCCGAGTTATCATCATTACAATCGGCGCTATCGGAAACATAACCAGAAGGAACAGAGCAGGCCTGGATGGTATTTGTGGAATTGCCATAACCATCCCCATCGTTGTCCCTGTAGTAGATGGTTGTTACCCCCTCATCAATGTTTCCATCGCAGTTGTTATCAATTGTGTCGCACACTTCAGTGGCACCTGGATGAATTGCCGCATTGCCATCATTACAATCATTATTAATACCTGATAATTCATTTTCAAGAGAATAACCGTCCGGTCGCGTCTCTTGAATAATCGAAGCAGCGGATTGATCTGAATAACCATCTGCATCTGCATCTTTGTACCAGGTAGAACCAGCAGATGTATAAATACCCGTCACAACAGTTGTTTCAGGAGGTCTCAAACTGACAGTTATGGGATCAGGCGTTTCGTAACCATCAACATCTGTGAATTCAATTCTATATGTACAACTATAATAATTTGAAGGCCAACCCAAATACGCAATATACGTAACACCGCTATCAAAAGGCCCACCATGAGTCGTCGTACACCCGCATCCCCAAAAACTGCAATTAGACTGTGTGCGAGAGACTTCCCATTGAACTCCAGAAACTGGATTGCCAGCCTGGTCCACAATATCAACTGTTATTTCTATTTGATCTGCTCCCACTTGATCAGATAAAAATAGAATAGGTATAAAAATAAATAAAAAAGACAAAAAACAGCGTAAGGTTAAAAAAGTTAAGGCCAGTAAGAAAAAGGTTAAAAAATTAAAAGTCAAAAAAACCAAAGCACAAAAACGTTTAGAAAAAGAAGCAAAAAAGAAGGCTAAAGAAGATAAAAAGCAAAAGAAAAAAGACGCTAAAAATTACAACAAAAATTATGACCCTGATAATAATTAACTTGTCGCCAATAAATTAATTATCTATTTCTTTTTTGTAGATTTGGGCTAATTAAAAGCCTTTAATTATTTTCGGATGATAACCATTAAAAAAATTACTTCAAAGAGTGATTTAAAAAAATTCGTCAAGTTTCCCTTTAGCATTTTTAAAGACAATCCGTATTCTCCAGAGTTACATTCCTTTAAAATGGAATTAATGTTGTTTAAATTGCTTTCTTGTGAGAAGACTTTAGTTGAACAAAATAAAACAGAAGCTACAATTAGAATCCTATATGATACCATAATTAACAAATGTGTAAATAAAGATACAAAAGAGCTTAAAAATAAAATGCTGACGTAAAACACATTGCTATTTGTAATAAAAAAAAGAGACCGCTTGTATAAGCTGGCCTCTTTATTGATTTTAATAGGGTATAATCTTTTATGATCTTTTCTTGAATCTAGAAATTGCTTCTTCTAGTTTGCCATTCTTTTTATGTGCTTTTATCATCTCTTGGATTTCTGTTTTTGTATATGCATTTTTATTGTCAGCATTTCTCAAAGCTGGTGCAAGGTGCTGCTCATTTTTAATAGTTTGAGCTGATTTTGTATTTACTGGTTGAGGTGCAGGCATTGCCGTTTCTGGCTTACCATTTTCAAAATATATTGGCCATCCTTCTCCATCTGTCATATAGTAATAATTGTTGTCTTTATCTTTATCATTTAATACATCATAAGTGTCAGCGATCATGACTAAGTAGTAGTATCCTGTGATGCCTGGAATTTCATAACCCCATCTGAAGTTTTCTTGTGTACCCAGAACTGCCTGTGATATACTTGAATTTCCTGGGACATCAACATGGTTCCACCAGTTGCCGCTTGATGCAGGACCTGAACCCATATCACCGTTTTGACCTGGAGAATTGTAGTCGTCAGTATAGTAGTCGTATAATAGAATGCCATAGTCATTGGCGTCAAAAGCATTATAGTATAAGTATGATACAGACCAATCAGATGATGCTTTTACGGTTTCAGTTCCTACGTTAAAGACATTGTAACTTAAGCTTCTCATTTGAGGATTGTTAGGGTCATCTGCAGTGTCT
>CAKZLA010000073.1 GCA_937124525.1 uncultured Desulfobacterium sp. | reverse complement strand
CGCCAATTGCATTTCAAAACGTGCCATGAGCCATCGTGAAAAATGATTCTGGCTTGCATGGTAATTAATGGATTCATCCGGCACTGAATGGAGAATGCTGGCAAGACTTCTCAGGTTGGATGCCCGGGCAACCACCCTGCCATCGGGCATGCGAAACAAAAAATCTCCAAACCCAAGATAATGAACAAAAAAATACCGGATATCAGCGTGGAGGGAAGGGGAATTTTTATCCAGAAAAAAGGCGGGAATGGCATCGGCTCGTTGTTTGTTACCGGGCTCTGATGAAAGCATTAAAAGGGGGAGATCCGAAATTTCTTCATGGATTGCCATGAGCAGTTTAATACCGGCCTCGGCGTCGTCTTTACCCTGTTTTTCATACCGCACGTCGGATATCACACACATAAGATATTTTTTATATTTCTCATATAGAATCCGCGCCTGTTCATAATTTTCCGCCACCAGTATTTTGGGACGGGTTCGCATCCTCAGTATCCGCTCCTTTTCATTGAGAGAGTCATCCATCACCGCCTGGGTCTGCATGACAATTTCTTTGTAAAGATAGGGAAGCAGTATTGAGAGATAAAAAGGGGAATCTTCCACAAAAATGATCACCCGCACATCGGCAAGCTGGGTATCTGTATCCACATTCATTCTGTCTTCCTGGTTTTTCACCAGGGCCAGCAAAAGGTCGGTGTTTCCTCCCCACACAAAGGTTCTGTCAATGATTTTACGATCATAACACTGTTCATCCTCCAGCACCTTGCCCGCATCATAGGCAAAATAGTACACTGGCAGATCCGGATATAAGGATTTAATTTTTCGGCACAGAGCATAGGCATCCATGTCACTGATATGGGGCATTACAATGACCAGATCATATGAAATGCTTTCCAGATCCGTCAAAGCCTCTGCCGCATTGGAAACCCATGAAAGCCGTGGGGGACGGCTTAGGTTCAAGCCTTGATACTCATGGATAATTCGCTCAGAAAGGCGGCCGTCTTCCTGCATGATAAAGGCATCATAGGGACTGGATATTAAAAGAATTTCATTCACACGCAGGGCGATGAGCTCATGGAAGGATTTAAAACAGGATTTTTTCAAACTTTTCTGCTGGGTCGGACATGTTTTCACTTTTCACCCCCCTGAAGGTCTGACGATTTCCGGTTATTCATTTTCTACTTGTTTTTATCCTTTCTAAACCATGCGTACACCGTTGTAGCAGGTACCTCATGTTTTTTGGGCAACAACGGAATAATTGTTTATTTCCACGCATTCTTTAAATAATTTGGGCCTTGAATTCCTTGCCAACAATCTTTGGCAAGTTGACTTTTTCTTACGCCATAATTTCATTTGTTGGCAATATTTGTCTACCATGGCGTATCGTAAGAATAGGAATTTGTTTCTTTTCGACACGATAAACAATTCGGTAATTACAGTAAATAAGTTCTCTGAATTGTCTATTATTGATTTCAGGCACAGTTCTACCGATTTCAGGAGAAAATTGTAGTTGCTCAACTTTTGAAAATATTGTATTAATCCATTTTTCTGCGGCAGATGGTTTATCTTTAGCAATATAATCAGCAATTTCAGTAGCTCGATTGATAGCCAATGGAGACCAAATCATTCTCATTTTAGGACTCGCCTTAGCACTCTATCTTTGGCATCTTTATGAGTTATTCCTTCTCCATTTTCCAATTGATTTATAGACGTTTGAATATCTATTAGAAGCTCAATTTTGTCTTGCATAGCTTCATATTCATATGCATCCAACAGAACAGCGACGCCTTTTCCATGTTGAGTAATTATCACGGGTCTTTTGGTGTCGTGGACTTGTTTTATAAAAGTTGCGATCCCAGTTCTTACCTCTGACAGGGGTCTGATATCTTGATCAATTTTGAGTCTTTGCATATTGCACCTCATTTGGAATTATTTTTTGTACATTATAACGTACAATACATGGTACATGCAATCTTTGTTTTAGCATAGTGGCTAAGTAACTGAGTAAGCTGAAAAACGAGCCTTTCCATGCCATGCTTAATTTCCTTTATATGTATAGAATTTACGGCTTAAGGAAATCTGTATGGAAACAGCGGGAAAAAAATCAGCCAAATTCATCGGTTAAAAACCAGCCATGAAATAAAGCGGACGTATTTATGCGTAAAAGGCAATGAAAACAAACCAACATCCCCTCTGTTCAGGCCAAAGGTGAAAAAGCCTCTCTATTTTAAAGGTATCCCGACATAATCGGGATACTCATGATTTTACTAACTTTTTTTATCTCTTTCGATAATTTTCTTCCCCCATGACAAAGCACTCCGAGTTGCAAACAAAGAAATTGGTAAAGGCTTGGGCAATATATGTAACCTAACCTGGACAAGCCAGAACCAAAAAGGCTTTCCGATTCTCTTGCCAAAATAACACGAAAATAAGAGATAAGAATCTAAAAATCGTCCCCATTTGGTAAACGGCAGGTTGTCGTAATATATTCGGCATCCTTGTCTATTAAAATATAATAAAAAAAAGGGCGTGGGGGGAATCCCCCAGAGCAAACGCATTTAAATTGCATTGACTCCAAGCACTTTCATGAGATAGGTAGGGATTGGTCATGAGCTCGGCCACTATACGGGAGATAGAATTTGATCATCGCAAAATACCGTAATGACAGAATTTATTTTTTACCATTAAATTTCATCACAAGATGGCCGACGCTATGACCAAGACCAACGAAAACAAAGACGAGGTGGACAATATGAGAGCTACGTTACTCACAGCTTCCCAGTAGAGGAAGTCCTGGCCAGGATCGACCAGCGATGAGAATACTCTTCCGCTCATGTGCGGAAGACGAATTCTCTGAAGCCGTTGACTACTACAATGAACCGCGCCCTGGCCTGGGCTTTGAGTTTGCCGCGGAGGTACAACGTACATTCGAGCGGATCCGACACCATCCAGAAGCCTGGCCGGTGTTTTCATGCCGAGCCCGGAGATGCCTCACCGACCGGACAAGGATATTACAGTCATCAGCATATCGGCAAAACTCAAGTCCACGCTGCTCAAGCTCTTTGTCAAACGCATCAAGCACTACATTACTCAACAGAGGGCTCAACAAGGGGATGTCCTGAACCATTCTTTCTTTGGTGAGTATCATTGTTCTGTTTATCATCACACACTTCTCAGGATAATGCCAATTATTCGCAGAATACACTTATCTGGTACATGACCTGAAAGCAAAAGAGATGGTTAAAGATGGATTCAGACGTTTGGACACGGATTTCCCCTACCGGCTGATACGGTCCTTTTCTAAAAAATAGAAATTATGATCTATTGTTGTATTTGTTTCCATATGTCCCCCCGCTATTAAGTGTAAAGTACTTTTTGGATAATATGAAAGCTACCCAAAATTCTATTTGAAAAAAATGAGAATTGGAGTATTCTGGCATAAGCGTCAATTGTTTTTTCGGCTTTACCCTGAAGTTTGAGAGATCTCTGGTGATGTTAATAAAGTTTGCTGAATCAATTTACTTCTAACTTTTTCATGGTATATTCCTTTTCAGGAGTGTCTGGAATTGGGCACCTCTGAGGAATACACACTATTTTGAGGTTTTCCGCCGCGCCGCGGCTTCGTCCAGCAAGGCGCTGCTGTCGGACAATTTTTCTGCTGCGCTCCAAAATTGCCGCAGAGCGCAGCGAGCGTTAGCTGAACCAAACGAAATAACGGAAAGGAGAACAATGATGAAAGACGACAAGAAAAAACTCACCACCAACGCTGGAGCTCCGGTACCGGACAACCAGAATGTCATGACCGCTGGCCCCCGCGGACCGCAGCTGCTGCAGGATGTCTGGTATCTGGAAAAAATGGCCCATTTTGACCGGGAAGTTATTCCGGAACGGCGGATGCACGCCAAGGGCTCCGGGGCCTACGGCACCTTCACCGTTACCCACGACATTACCAAATACACCCGGGCCAAGATTTTTTCCGAGATTGGTAAAAAAACTGAGATGTTCGCGCGTTTTTCGACCGTGGCAGGTGAACGCGGTGCTGCCGACGCCGAACGCGACATACGCGGTTTTGCGCTGAAATTTTACACCGAGGAGGGCAACTGGGATCTGGTGGGCAATAACACACCGGTTTTCTTTCTCCGTGACCCACTCAAGTTTTCGGACCTCAACCATGTCGTCCATCGCGACCCGCGCACCAACCTGCGCAGCGCTAAAAACAACTGGGACTTCTGGACCTCCCTTCCCGAGGCCCTGCACCAGGTAACCGTGGTAATGAGTGACCGAGGTATCCCGGCAAGCTTCCGCAACATGCACGGTTTCGGCAGCCACACTTTCAGCTTCATCAACGACAAAAACGAACGCTTCTGGTGCAAGTTCCACTTCCGCACCCAACAGGAAATCAAAAATCTCACCGATGCGGAAGCCGAGGCTGTTATCGGCAAATGCCGTGAGAGCAATCAACGCGATCTCTACTACAGTATCGAGAAAGGTGATTTTCCGCGCTGGACCCTGTTCGTCCAGATCATGACCGAGGAGCAGGCCACCAAACTCCCCTACAATCCTTTTGATCTGAC
>CAKZLA010000072.1 GCA_937124525.1 uncultured Desulfobacterium sp. | reverse complement strand
TCGCCCTTCCAGCGAAACCCATTGATATCTTCCACTGTATATTTGCTGGTAAAATCGGAAAACCGACCGGAAAGTGTAAGCCAGTCGTCAAGCTGTGCATTGGCGGAAATTTCAAAATATCTGGAGTTGGATATCTTAGCCTCTTCGGTGGACAGCGTTCCGTCATCCCCAGTTTGATAAACGAAATAGTTCTTTGTGGGAAATGTGTTTTGTGCAACCCTGGCAGACAAAAATGAGTTCCATTTCTGTCCGGACCTGCCAGCGCTGAAATATCCGGTTTTAAGGTCATTGGAGCCAATGGTGTACTTGACCTTTATCCCGGGGGCATCCCTGCCTGTAAGGGGTACAATGTTCACAATGCCGGCAAAGGCATCTGCCCCCCAGAGAACCGATCCGGCACCCCTGATGATCTCAACCTGTTTTATATTGTCCAATGCCATTTCAAGGCCAAGCGGATTGATGGATCGGGTGGTACCCGAAGCCCCTGCGGGCATGGGAACGCCATCATAGAAGAACAAAATGCCATCGGGAATTCCCCTTAAATAAGGAACAGGTCCGCTCGCCCGCTGGATCATATGAAAACCCGCCTCAAAAGAGAGCAACTCTCCAAGGGTTTGATACCCATAGGTCTTAATACGCTTTTTGTCCACCACGGTTACAATGGCCGGTGCCGCAGAGGGGGATTCCGGATATCGGGAGGCAACCGTCACCACGGAAAGATCTTCACCCACAAACATGAGAAGGGTGTTATCAGCGGTATCTGCCCAAACCCCACCGGCAATGTAAAAAAGACAGATCAGTCCCCCAAGAGCACATCTTCCTGCTTTGATCAACTGATCACAGATTTTGTTTGATTTTATGGCCAAATCAATCCCCGTTATTCGGCATGTACTTGATCCGTTGACACGTTTGAAAATGGGTTCCTTTATTATTCGGATTCGGAATATTCGGGAATCTGATCAATAGGTGCCAAATTATTTTTGTGGGCAAGCTTTAAGAAGTCTGCCCGTCATTCTGCCATTTTTAAGAGGGTTCGAAACCGCCCCCGGGAAAGCCCCAGCAATCGTGCGGCAGCACTTTGATTCTGTGCGCTCATGTTCAGTGCCTGGTCAATAATATTTTTTTGAAGTGCGTCAAAGTTAATACCCTGGGGGGGGAGTTCCACCAGGCTGTTCTCCCTTCCATTATGGTGATGGTTATTGCGCAGAAAACCCAGATCATCTGAATGTACAGGCAGTTTTTCGTCCTTGAGAATCATGACCCGCTCCACCACATTGATCAGTTCCCGGATGTTGCCGGGCCAGGGATACTCGGTCAGTATCCGGCAGGCCCCCGGTGTCAGAACCTCCCCGTTGAGTTCCCGGATCTTTGCCTTTTGCATGATAAAATGTTTTGCCATGGGAATAATGTCATCCCGGCGTTCCCTTAATGGGGGAATCTTCAATGGAAACACGGAAAGTCTGTAAAACAGATCCTGTCGAAATGTTTTCTGGGCCACCATGGTTTCCAGGTCCTGGTTGGTGGCACATATCAGCCGTGTGTCCACATGAATATCTTGGTTACCCCCCACCCGTTGAAAGGCTTTTTCCTGAATGGCCCGCAGAAATTTGGACTGGGCTTCCAGGGGGAGTTCCCCGATTTCATCAAGAAAAAGGGTTCCGCCATGGGCATATTCAAATTTTCCTGCGGTTCTCTGGTTGGCACCGGTAAAGGACCCTTTTTCATGGCCAAATAATTCGGATTCCAGCAGGGTGTCTGATATGGCTGCGCAGTTCATGGCCACGAATCTGGCAGATGCCCGTTCGCTGGAGTGGTGTATCAACCGGGCAATCACCTCTTTTCCGGTGCCGGATTCACCGGAGAGCAGCACCGTGGCATCACTTTGGGCCACCCGCAGGGCAATCTCTCTGATTTTTTTAATCTTCACAGATACAAAGATGCCCCTTTTTTTGCCTTTATTATTCTGGGCGATCATGGATCTAAGGTGTTGGTTTTCAGCCATGATTTTTCGTATACCAAGGGCTCTTGCCACGGCAATATGCAGGTCTTTTTCCTCAAAGGGCTTTACAAGGTAATCAGAAACCCCTAATCGCAGGGCATCCACAGCGGATTCAAGGGTACCAAAGGCGGTCAGGAAAATAACCGGGCACCCAATGTCCTTTTGCTTGATATGGGTCAACAATTCTTTGCCGTCCATGCCGTCCATACGGATGTCTGATATCACAAGATCAAAGGCAGTCTTATCCAGCAGAGATAACGCCTGGGCACCATCTGCTGCTTCTTTAATTTCATGTCCTTTGCTGGACAACATGATGTTTAATATGGTTCTTACACGATCTTCATCATCTACCACAAGTATTCTGGCCATAAAAATACCTTAAAAATCATATTTGTTTGAGTGGTCAATATTTTTAGCGGTCATGTCCTGATGGACAGATCGGGAATCAAATTTTATATAACATACATGGCAGCAAACGCTGCCACAGCTAAAAATGAAACTCTAATAATATCAGTTTGTTTTATGGTGCTTTTTTATCTGTAAATGAAACGTTCATAGGGGAAAAAGTTCAATAAAGCAAGCCGGATTCCTCCCGGATAAGCCAAATTATAAAGTTGAGGCTGTAAAGGGTAAGGTGATTTCAAACCAGGCCCCCTGTCCCCTTCGGTTTCCTGCGTTAATTGTTCCGCCATGACTGGCAATAATATCCCGGGTAATGGCAAGTCCCAGGCCTGTTCCCCGAGCTCTGGTTGTATAAAATGGTTCAAATATGTGCTCAATCTGATCCTTGCTGATGCCTTTTCCATTATCTTTGATGCACACCTTCCATTGATCCAACTCGGCCATGGTGATGATTTCTATACAGGGTGTTGCTTTTACAAACTGAATGGCATTTTTTACAATGTTCAGCAGGGCGCGTTCCATTAGATGGGGGTCGCACAATGTCATTGCCGGGGTCGTTTCTATGGAGAGTTTGAATTGGCAATTTTTTGTCATTATTTTGAATTTTTCCATGAGATTGCGGACCAGATTGTTTATATCCATTTGCACTAAATTAGGGGGAGCAGGACGTGAAAATTCCAGGAATTCTTCCACCAGGCGATTGATACGGCCCACATCTTCATCCACATATCTCAACATCGTTCCCCTTATTTGGGGGGAGGTGCCTGGTTTTTTTATAATATCAAGGCTTCCTTTGATCACGGCAAGGGGGTTTTTTATTTCATGGGCCACCATCATGGAAAATTTCCCCACTTCTGCCAGAGCGTTTTGTTTCAGCATTTCTGCGTGGGCTTTTTCCGCTTTTTCCCTTTGTTGTCGGATGGCATCCAGCATTTCATTAAAGGTGAAGCCAAGGGTTCTGACCTCTTTCAGGGTATCTGATGTGTCCGCCCGGATTTCCAGGTTACCTGTTGAAACCACCCGGCACACGTCAAGGAGCCGGGTCAGTGGTGCTGAAATTGATTTTGCCACAAAATAGAACCATAATACAGGAAACAGAGAAAAAATTGCAGCAAAAAAAAGGTACCGATGGGCAATACGCTGCTTGACGGCCTGGAGATGTTCTAACGAGTAGGTCACTTCGGCTCTTCCAGATACCGTCCAATTGAGATTGGATTCCGACAGGAGCATGTCATTGTTTTTGTTAAAGCGTATTTCCTTGATTGTTTTTTTTATCATTGCATGCTCGCCAGAGCTGCCTTTTTTTCGGGCATCCGCCATCAGGGTTTCTGTGGTGTCATAAATTCTGACACGTGATATATCCTCTATCTCAAGCATGTTCACAGCAAGGTCGTTCAGCATGTCCGAATCCCGTAACACCATCCCTAACTCAGCATTTTTGACAAAATATTCGGTCAACACCTTAAAATTATCATGATAGCGTTTGTCAAGGAACGGGTTGGTGAGTTTGATACCGATGACGCCCATGGTGATGGCCGTGCCAGCAATGAAAATAAGGGCAACTGCTGTCAGGCGTGTGTGGATAGAATTAAAGTGTATCATGGTTGCTGCTCCAGATTGTTCGGCAATGATTTTCCGATATCGAGCTGAAGCAGGTTCAGCACCCGTTGGTTCATCAAAATGGTATAGTTGGGTTTCTGGGATTGGCATCTGCCGTTTGAGAAAAAATCTTTAATTATCTGGGCCACCTGGGTTCCCACTTGGTAGTAGGAGATGGTAAAGCTAAGAACGGATCCGGACTTGTGAAAAAATGTATTGTAGCCAATTGTTGGAACGCCCCGTGACAGGGCCTGTTTAATAATATATTGGATTAGAACGGGGGAGGAAATGGTGGCATCGGGAATAAAATAAATGGCATCCACTGAATCCAATTTTTGGTTGAGCTTAGTTTTGATTTCTGATTCCCGGGTGATATCTATGGGAATTAGCTCAATTTCCGGGATATCTGTCACAGACTGAAGCAGTTCTTGCCCGATTTTATTTTGCCCGGGATTTAAAAATAAACCAAGACGTCTTGTGGATGGCAGAATTTGTTGAATATCCCGGAGTTGCCGGGTTGAAAAAAGGTTTAGTGAGACCCCACATTGTTTTTTTTTCATGGCATCTATATCGTGGCCACGCAATACCATTCCATAAAAAAGGGGGGCATGCCATTCGTTGGCGGAAAACCAGGACAAGGCCTCAGGGCCCACGGCCACGGCAAAGGCAAAGTAATCATTTTTAAGCTGTTTAAACACAGGGTCGGGGCTGTAGAGGGCGCCTGTTTTATCCATGAATACCCTGCAAAGTGGCATGGATAAACCGGCTTCCAAGCCCTTAACCATTTCAATGAAGGGTTTTATCTCACTTGAAATAAGGATCATGCCTGCATTGGGTTGATGGGGGGTTGCATGGAGCAGGGCAGCCTGTGCCAACCAAAGCGTAAAAAGAAAAATAATCAAATATTTAAACGATTTTGTCAATATTTTTCCTTAATGCTCGGTAATTTTGATTTTGGCCTTCCGGGGCTGTAGTATAAGGTATAAGCTTTGATGTTTGAAGAGTGTAAAGTGCATTTATTTATAGGAAAAATCTGAGAGTTTGTCAAGTGAGCCACTTGGTCCAAAGCAATTCTGATTTTGGATTACAGTCAATTTATTGGATTTGATTCGCACACAGAGTGCTCCCGTACATTTTTAGAAAAATTTATTTGGAAAATTGACATGGTGTACTTAAGTCATGTATGTCATAAATAAAAAAAATGGATTTTGTTTTTATACTCGATTTCCCCATTTGCTGTAATTGTATTATTATACCACAATATATTGTGGGTATTGTCGAAAATTTGATTGGTTTGAGCTTATTTCAGCGTAAAAGTTGGGACAGATAATAAACTTCGGCCACTTTGAATCGAAAGATAAATTCTGTAATTACTGGGGTTGACGATAATTGGCCCATCTTATGATCAAGCCCGAAAAATTTTTTGGTCCTGGCTTGTCCAAGTTAGGGGGCATGCTTAATATTGATTAAAAAAACGATCACTATTTAAGGGTGTTGAGACGATTGTTATTTTAAATAATAAAAGCAAGCATTTATACCAATGTTGGTTTTTTTTGGTATTTTGGGGTATAACATATTGAAATAATTAATATTTTAAAAATACTTTTCAACACCCTTTACTTCAATACTTTTGCCAATTTTATTATTAATCAAATCATACTCTATTATGATGTGAAAAGTACGATCTAAAGTCATTGTATTTGGTATTTGATCCGTTGATTCAAAGAGTCTTTAAAAATTTGGCGAAGCTATTGTATTTAAGGATTAAATGAATATAAAAAGGATATTCGCATGACAATTTTAATAACAGGAGTATCAGGCTTCATAGGCTTCCACCTGACCCAGGCACTTTTAAAATCCGGCAAACAGATACTGGGTATAGACAATCTCAACGACTACTACGACCCACAGCTCAAACAAGACCGCTTAAAACAACTTGAACCCAATGAAAATTTTCATTTCAAACCGGTGGACATTTCAAACCGTGATGCCATGGCAGACCTGTTTGAAAAAAATAAATTTGACGTGGTGGTAAACCTTGCAGCCCAGGCAGGTGTAAGGTACAGCATTGAAAATCCCAACGCCTATGTGGACTCAAATCTCACGGGGTTTGCCAATATTCTGGAGGGATGCCGCCAGAGCCACGTGGGACATCTGGTGTACGCCTCCAGCAGTTCTGTTTACGGGGCCAATCGCAAAATGCCCTTTTCTGTGAGGGATAATGTGGATCATCCGGTGTCGTTGTACGCAGCCACCAAGAAATCAAATGAGCTCATGGCCCATGCCTACAGTCATCTGTATGGGCTTCCCGTGACAGGGTTGCGGTTTTTCACGGTGTATGGTCCCTGGGGACGACCGGATATGGCCTACTTTAAATTTGCCAAAGCTATTCTGGCGGGAAAATCCATTGATGTGTATAACCATGGCCACATGAAACGTGATTTTACCTACATTGATGATATTGTTCAAGGGGTGATAAAGGTAATGGATATGCCTCCGCTACCCAATGAAAATATCTATGGGGATGGCACATCTGCCCCCTATGTCGTTTATAATATTGGTAATAATCATCCCGTTGAACTGAAAATATTTATCGAAATCCTTGAGACGCTCCTGGGGAAAAAAGCCATAAAAAATATGCTGCCCATGCAGCCCGGGGATGTTCCAGCCACCTATGCCGATATCACCGAGTTGACATCCCGCACTGGATTTACCCCCCGGACACCCCTTGACAAAGGGCTTGAACAGTTTGTGAAATGGTATATCTCCTATTATTCATAATCAGGGTGTCAGTGCTTATTGATTCATCAGCTTTAAGGGGCGCATTCCCAACAACGACACTTTGAAGTTCACGTAAAAAACGCATGTCGTCTTGCCTATGATTAATGCTATTAAGCTAAGGAAAATCAATTTGATACGGGTTTTAAGTCAAAGTGTCGCTTTATTACTAAGATCCTTTGAGAATATCCCGGGTTAAGTGGGTAGCCGAAAAATGGGAATACACCCGCTTTAAGAGAGTTCGATGTTATTGATTCACCGCATTTGGAGCCCAACATGATTTAAAATAAAATGTATAAATACTTGACTTGCATGGTACTTTTAGTTAATTAAGTGACAGGCGGTTCTTTTTTGATTATAAAATAGCTGCCAGCAGTGGAAATCAGGAAAGCACTGGTATTGTTTGTTTTAGACTTTTGTTTAATCCTTCGCATGGTTTGAATTGGTTGTTATCTGTTTTTCCCTTATAAATTAAATTATTCAGAGGTCTTTGGACCCGGAATTTATTGCGCCACCGTTTTTAAAATTTCGTCAGTCATAAGTTCTTCAATCTACCATTAATATAATGTGCTCAATGAAAATGAAAAATAGCACATGTAGTTTGGAGGAATAGAACTGACCACTCATGGGTTAAAATCAAGATGCTTGAATTCCAATGGTTTTGCCTTGTTTAAAAGGTGGATCAATCGCTGGGCCCCTTATTGTTTGACAATCTTAATATCTAATGGGGGAAATTAATTATGACATTTGCAAAAAAAATAGTACTTGTGACGATTATGAGTATGTTGCTGGTGATGTCCGGTGTTACCATGGTGTCGGCCATGGATAAGGTGAACATCAATACAGCAAGCGCCGAAGAACTCACTGCCTTAAAAAACGTGGGGCCCAAAACAGCCCAAGCCATCATTGTCTACCGTGAAGCCCATCAAGGTTTTAAGGCACCGGAAGAAATTACCCAGATCAAAGGCGTGGGAGAAAAAACCTTCCAGGCTAATAAAGATATGATCGTGATCAAAGATGAGTGACCATTGATTTTTTCGGGTTTGATTAATTGAAATATTAGATGAGAAATCACAAACAAACCTGGAACCTCGATGGCCCACCCACTGAAAAGTGCTTTCCTGACTCCATAAACCAAATTCGGGGAGCCTGGATCGAGTTCTGAGTATCTTAGGGCTGGATCAGGCTTTCGTTTCATTCCTAATTTCTTTGTGCCCTGTATTTCCTTCCATAAAAGCGGGAAACTCATCCTTCTCCCCAAATCCATCCCTCTGACCCCTTGATAAACCTAAAATTTGTGTTATTATTTGGTTTTAGTTCTAATTCCGGCCACCCGAACACTCCATGGCCCAGCATTGTGACAGGACGCCGACATTGTGATCGAGCCCTAAAAACCACAGGAGAACTTAATAACTTGGATAAATCAGCAAAATTTTCCCGCCGATCCTTTACAATGATTTTTTTATTTATGGCCATACTTATGACTGTGCTCAATGCAGGTCTTTACTATGGTCTGCAGTACCTGCTTGCGGCCTTGTCCTCGGATGGAGCGGGAGCTTTAATCTTGCCCGTCATTAACATTGAGATAGGTGTGAGTTCCCTGCCACAATTGTCAGAATTTCTGCAACTCTTGAACACCTCTTTTGTCTCTTGGGTGATTCCGGCCACAGCGGTGGTATTTTTATTGCTCGCTTTGGTGATGTGGCTGTTTCTCAAAATCGGTGTATCCGGCCTTTTTAAGAAAATGAGTGTGGCATCGGAACCGGAACAGACCAGTGGAAAAACAAAGAAAGATCCCGCAGAACAGCGCATGGAACAAGAGCGAAAAAGACGCATGTTTCTCCACCTGCTTTCCGTGCTCCAAAGGGAAGGGCGGTTGCTGGATTTTTTTGGAGAAGATCTCAGCCTTTATGACGATGAACAAATTGGTGCTGCCGTGAGAAGCGTCCACGAAGACTGCAAAGCTGCCATGGAGAAGTACATCTCTCCAGTGCCTGTCCTGGACCGGGAAGAGGGGGATGAAATTGAAATTGAACCTGGATTTGATCCCAATGCTGTCAAGCTCACCGGAAATGTGGCAGGAGATCCCCCCTTTAAGGGCATCCTGAGACATCGGGGATGGAAAGCCGGTAGAAGAGAAGTGCCCCAATTGGCGGATGTGCTGGATTCTGGTATTATTGTACCCGCAGAAGTTGAAATTGAATAAAAGGGAGTATTTTGTGGAAAAAGCCCGCTATATAGTCGGTATTGATCTTGGCACTACCAACACCGTGGTGGCCTGGACCGATGCTGAAAAAGAGGATGCATCCCGGATTAATGTGTTTAAAGTTCCCCAGCTCACCGAAGCAGGGGTGCTGGACACCCGGGAGGCACTGCCCTCCTTTCTTTATCTTAAAGAAGCCAGTGAAATAGAATCCCCGTCATTTGCCCTGCCATGGTGCCAGGATGAAACTGCGGTCGTGGGGGAATTTGCCAGAAACAGAGGGGCAGAGGTGCCCGGAAAATTGATCTCTTCTGCCAAATCCTGGTTGTGCAATGCAGCCGTGGACAGGGAAGGGGCCATACTTCCCTGGGAGACCACCGGCCTTGGGGAAAAAATGTCCCCGGTGGAGGCCTCCAGCAGGATTTTGTCCCACATCCGGGATGCCTGGAACCATGAAATGGCATCAGATAATCCAGATTTTGTGCTGGAAAATCAACACATTTATCTCACCGTACCGGCCTCCTTTGATGCCGTTGCCCGGGAACTCACCGTCAAGGCGGCAACCCAGGCTGGGTTCAATGATATTATCCTCATTGAAGAGCCCCAGGCTGCATTTTATTCCTGGCTGGATCAGACCGGTGAATCCTGGCGTGACAGCGTTCAAAAGGGGGATCTGGTGCTGGTGTGTGATGTGGGTGGGGGGACCAGTGATTTTAGTCTCATTGAAGTTCAGGAAAATGATAAAGGTGCCCTTGATCTGGAACGGGTGGCCGTGGGGGATCATCTGCTTGTGGGGGGGGATAATATAGACCTTGCCCTTTCCTATTACCTTGCTCATCAGTTAAAAAAAAAGAAAAAGAAACTGGATGCCTGGCAGATGCGGGGATTGGTCCACTCCTGCCGCAATGCCAAGGAAAACCTGTTTTCCGACCAGGGCGTGGAAACGTATCCTGTGGCCATCCTGGGCAGGGGATCGGGTTTGATTAAGGGCACCATTAAGGCCAGTCTGGATTTAAAAGACGTGGAACAGGTGGTACTGGATGGGTTTTTCCCCCGGTGTGCCCTGGCAGACGAGCCCGTAGCTGCCACGGCCATGGGAATGAAGGAGTTTGGTCTTTCCTATGAAGCAGATCCCGGCATCACCCGACACCTGGCCCGCTTTGTCTCCTCTTATAAGGATGGTTCGGGAAATGTGAAACTACCCACAGTGGTGGTCTTTAACGGTGGGGTCATGAAGTCCAGCCTCATGCGCCAGCGGGTGCTGGAGGTGCTGGGTGACTGGAAGGAAGATATGGATCAGGGATCCATCCGGGAAGTGGAAGCCATTGATTTTGACCTGTCCGTGGCCCGGGGGGCTGCCTATTACGGCCAGGCATCCCAAGGGGGTGGGGTTCGTATCCGTGCGGGCCTTGGTCAATCCTATTACATGGCCATTGAAGCCTCCATGCCTGCGGTACCTGGGATTCCCATGCCCACAAGGGCCCTTTGCATTGCTCCCTTTGGCATGGAAGAGGGGACCCAGGCTGAATCCCGGGATCGATTGTTCAACCTGGTGGTGGGGGAGACAGTGACCTTTGATATCCTGGCCTCATCCACCCGCAAGGAAGATGAGGTGGGTATAGTCATTGATAATTGGGAGGATATGGATATAAGGGAAATGTCCACCATTGAGACCCATCTGGAAGGGGAAGCCCAAACCCTGATCCCGGTAACCTTTGAGGTAAAGGTCACTGAAATTGGAACCCTTGAATTTTGGGCCTGTTCCCGGGATGATGATAAAAAGTGGCGCCTTGAACTCAATGTACGCCCCAAGGAGTAAGGAGTAAATTTGGATTTTCAGGATAAAAGATATGTTGTGGGTATTGATCTTGGCACCACGAACTCAGCGGTTTCCTACGTGGACCTTACTGCCCTTTCCCCAAAGGACAAAAAACGTCCCATCAAGATGTTTAAGATCCCCCAGCTCACCGGTGCCGGAGAGTTCACCCCCGTGCCGGTGTTGCCCTCCTTTCTTTACATCCCCGGTGAGTATGACATCTCTCGAAAATCCTTAAAGCATCCCTGGAAGCGGGAAAAAGATCAATTTGTCGGTGTGTTTGCCCGGGATCATGGGGGGGCCGTTCCATCCCGCTTAGTCTCTTCTGCCAAAAGCTGGCTGTGCCATGCCAGGGCCGATCGCGAGGCAAAAATTTTGCCCTGGGGAGCCGAAGGGGTTGATAAAGTATCCCCGGTGGAAACCACTGCGGAATTTTTGCGCCACATAAAAAAGGCTTGGAACCATTTTGTAAAGGATGAAGACCTTTTCCTTGAAAATCAGTTCGCCGTGATCACCGTGCCTGCCTCCTTTGATGAAGAGGCCCGGGAATTTACCCTGGAGGCGGCCCGGGCCGCCGGATTGGGAAATGGAGTGACCTTGCTGGAGGAACCCCTTGCCGCCTTTTATGCCTGGCTCATCCGCCATGAGCATGACTGGCAGAATCTTGTCAAACCTGATGATTTGATTTTGGTGTGCGATGTGGGCGGGGGGACCACAGACTTTACCCTCATCACCCTGAAATCATCCCAGGGAAGCCCCCGTTTTGAACGCCTTGCCGTGGGGGATCATCTGATTCTCGGGGGGGATAATATTGACCTTGCCCTGGCCCGGTATGTTGAATCACAATTTCAAAAAAAGACCGCTCTGTCCGGGGATAAATGGAAGACGCTGTGCCATAAATGCCGCAGTGCCAAGGAGCGAATCCTGGAAAAGGGGGAGGATCGTGTCAGAATCACCCTGAAAGGGGAAGGCAGCTCCCTCATTGCAGGCACCCTGGCCGCAGATCTCACCCGGGATGCCGTGGAAAATATTTTGTGCAGTGGGTTTTTCCCCGATGTCACCCCGGAAACAGATGCCCGGAAAAAGAAGGGCAAAGCCATGGCAGAGTTTGGTCTTCCCTACGAGCAGGAGCCAGCCATAACCCGGCACATCGGCTGGTTCCTTGAAAAACATAGACAAAATGTCATTGAAGCCCTGGGAAAACCCCCCATACCTGATTTTATTCTCTTTAATGGCGGATCCCTTAAACCTTCCCTTCTTCAGAACAGAACCCGTTCCGCCATCCGATCCTGGTTTGCCATGGCCGATGAAACCCTTCCCGGAGTATTGGAGAATGCCGAACCGGATTTGTCCGTGGCCCTGGGGGCCTCCTATTACGGCCTGGTAAAGCAGGGTACCGGTGTTCGGGTGGGAAGCGGTAGTCCCAGGAGTTATTATATTGGTATTGGCGCAGATGACAAGAACAGCGCTTCCATTGTCCGGCCCGGCAATGCCGAGTCCGGTGACAGCACGGTTACTGATCCCTCATCCTCATATGGGGCATCATTTTCCAATGATCATGGGGAGAATAATAATGTTGGGGATGGGGCTATAAATTCAGCCAGGGCACTTTGCGTGGTGGAACGGGGTCTGGATGAAGGCTCCACCATTGTTTTACCGGAGATGTCCTTTGAGGTTTTGACCAATCAGCCGGTGAGTTTTAATATGTTCAGCTCAAGCTTCAGGTCCGGGGATAAAAGCGGGGATGTGGTCCTGGCGGACGACACCCTCACTGCCATGACCCCGCTCCAGACGGTGATTCGATTTGGAAAACGGGATGAAAAACGTCGCATTCCAGTGACCATAGAGCCGGAGTACACTGAACTTGGAACCCTTGCCATGTGGTGCCGGTCCAGTATCAGTTCCCACCGGTGGAAACTTCAGTTTCAACTGCGGGATGTCCAGGGGGTGGCGGAAACCCGGGAAACCGAGGTGTTTGATGAAGAACGGGTTGCCCGGGCACTGGACGCTGTAGAATCTGCATTTTTGGATAAAAAAGATATAAAAAAGGTTCAGCAGATTACAAAATCCATTGAAACCATCCTTGGTCAGAAAAAGGCACTCTGGCCCCTGTCTCTTTTGCGACGCATGGTAGATGTCCTTATTGAACGTTCCCAAGCCCGGAAATTCAGCCCGGCCCATGAGGTGAGATGGCTTAATTTGACGGGGTTTTGCATTCGACCGGGGTTTGGGGATGCCTTTGATGAAGAACGGCTGAGGAAATTGTGGAAAGTTTATCTGGGTGGAGTCACCTTTCCTAAATCCAGACAAAACACCGTTGACTGGTGGATTTTTTGTCGACGCATTGCCGGAGGCCTCACTGCGGGTCAGCAACGCCAGTTTTTCCAAGACATCTCTTCCACCCTGGTTTCAGGAGGGAACGCCAAAAAGAAACTGCCACCCCAGGAGTTGACTGAAATATGGATGGCTGCTGCCAATATGGAACGTCTTCTGGTAAAAGACAAGGTCGTGCTGGGTAGAAAATTACTCAATGGCATGAAGCCTGCCAAAACCCCCCGGCAGCATCTATGGGCTGTCTCCCGCCTGGGTGCCAGGGAGTTACTCTACGGATCTGTGGATCGGGTGGTGTCGGCCCGGGAGGTGGGTGCCTGGGTGAAAAAATTAATGAAGATGTTCTGGCAACAGAAAGGACCAGTGGTGTCGGCGGTGGCCCAGATGGTTAGAAAGACCGATGATCGCACCCGGGATGTGCCCGTGGAAATTATCGATGCTGTTCTTCCATGGCTTGATAGCATGGATGCAGGAAAAGAGATGGTTGCCATGGTAAAACAGGCAATCCCCATTGAATCCCGGGAAGAAAGCCTGATTTATGGTGAGGGCCTACCCCAGGGGTTGGTATTAACCGGTGTAAAATGATTTTGTGTGGAATTGATATACATGTCAGGTCCACTGATTATAATGGCTGGCCGATGTTGTGATCAAGCCCGAATATTTACAATTGTTGTGAGTTTAGCTTTGTAATTTTAGGCTGTTATCCAATATGGGTGCAAGGCCCGCAAAGGGTTTATAACTAAGAATTGCAAATAAATTTTATTTTTTGAAAAAAAATGTTTGACAATAATTAAAAAATCATGTAGTTTCATTGAGTCTTCTTGAGACGGGAACTTTGTTCGAGCAGAGCGGCTTTTCTCAAAAAGATTTTTTATTTTAAGGAATTTGATCTTTGAAAACTGGTTAGTGAATGAATTGAGTACAAAGATGTTTTAAGTGCAGGAAAGCACATTAAAAAACATTTTTTAAAAGAATTATAACTGGAGAGTTTGATTCTGGCTCAGAATGAACGCTGGCGGCGTGCTTAACACATGCAAGT
>CAKZLA010000071.1 GCA_937124525.1 uncultured Desulfobacterium sp. | reverse complement strand
AGTATGCTACGCAGCCCCAAACAGGCGAATATGGGGCACTGTCCAAACATTTACATAAGCAAACCGAATATTTACTACAATGAAAACGAAAAATCTTTAATTCCAGCATGTTGGTGAGACTTTCATATAAAAGACATCGGTAAGTTAAACCCACTCCCTCCCCTTCAAAAGAAAAGCATTGATGCCTTCCTGATAGTGTTACCCAAGGTAACACTATTTTGTTTTCCAGTTTCCCGGGGTTGGCCTCCATCGGTTCATCAAACAAAATGAAATCAGTTCATTTTTGAACCAAGCAATCTTATTCATATTTTAAAAAATACTATATATTTAAATAGATAACACTCCAATAGGGTATCACGAAAAATTTTAATTTTTGATTTAAAATATCTGTGAACTCATCAATTGGGGGCATTGGCATATATTTCGCATTCAATAAATTTAAAATAACAATTATCAACGCCGCGATTAATGCAACGCAGCGATTACGAATGATTTTTATTATCCTGCAAAGACCATAACAAAAAGGAGAGACTCAAAATGGAAGCAATCATAAACAAAGAGGCCCGAAAAAACACCAAGGAGTGCACTGAATCCAGAGACACAGAAAAGAGTGCTGAGGACGCAATGCTTGCCATCACCGACATCACCATTGAAGAGGTATCCATTGATGGAATCTGCGGTGTGTACTGAAAAAGGCGCTTCCGGAGCAGATCCAATGCATAAACTGGCTCCGGCGGTGCAGGTGCGTCCCGAGGATAGTGGATTGCTGTTCTACCACAGCAAGGGTCCCCGGCTCTATTTTCTGAACTCCGGGAGCCTTATCAGACCTGATTACTTTGGATCAGGGATCGGTTTAAAAAAATGGCTTGAGACCAATGGAATTGAAAGATCTGAAATTCATGCGAAATTGGCCACAGCCCTTGATGACCTGGTAAAAAAGGAGGTGCTGGTGTGTTGATTGAAGCTTCACGAAAGGGATTAAGGGCACCTGTAAATCTAACCTGGGAAATCACCCTTCTTTGTAATCTTGCGTGTCGTCACTGCCTTTCCGATGCTGGTAAGGCCCACGCCCACGAATTGTCGACAATGGAGTGCAAGGCACTCATAGATCAACTGGTACAGCATCAGGTATTCCAGATTAATGTCGGCGGCGGGGAACCCTTCATGCGATCTGATTTCTTTGAAATCATGGAATATGCCAATAGCAAGGGGATTGTTGCCTGCATCAGTACCAACGGCACACTTCTGGATGTCCCTACCTGTCAGCGACTGGCCGCCATGGAGGATGTCTTTCTCCAGGTGAGTCTGGATGGAGTGGATGAAAAGAGCAATGACGACATCAGGGGAAAGGGTACTTACAAACGGGCATTGGAAGGCATGGCGCAGCTCCAGCGCCACAAGGTGGACTTCAGTATCAATACCGTCTTAACCCAAAAAAGTTTTGGTCAGCTGGAAGCATTGAAACAGTTGGCAGAAAAATTTGACGCCACCCTGAGAGTAAGCCGATTTCGTCCTTCGGGCCGGGCAAAAGACTGCTGGAAAGAACTGGCTCCATCCAAACAGCAACTGGAACAATTTGCCATCTGGCTACAGGGGGATACGGACGTGCTCACCGGCGACTCCTTTTTCAGTCTGACTTCGGAAAAACGTCGTCGATTGGGTCTTGATATGTGCGGTGCCGCAAAAATGACCTGTTGTCTGGCACCCGGGGGAGAGGTGTATCCCTGTGCGTTCTTACAGGAAGAACAGTTCATGGCAGGCAATATCCATGAACAGACCCTGGATGAAATATGGCATACCTCTCCGATTTTTCAAAATTTTCGATCTCTGGAAGTGGCATCCTGCCACTCCTGCCATAGGTTTGATTCCTGTCGTGGTGGCTGTCCTGCCGTGGCATATCACATGTACCATGATTTATCACAGCCCGACCCGGAATGTCTGATGGAGTGCATGGGCAAAAAAAGCAATGCGTGAAAAAGGGATATCAGGAGTTATTTTGATTCAAAACAGGAGATATCAACTTCAAGGGAATGTTTCTTTTAAAAAAGAGACCCATGCCTGTTTCCTGGTATCCACCTTTCCTTTGCGGGCCGTTAAGCTGGATACCGGCTGGATACCTTTTTTTCAACATCTGGAATCCCAGCCGGACAGGGGCGAAAAATTTCGTCCCCGGGATCTTCCCCAGGGGCTGTCCCAACATGATCTTCAGGAATTTTTACAACAACTTGTCCAAAAAGGGTTTCTGATGGAAACGGTGGCGATGGAAAAAACAGAGCTTCCCCGGGTCTCCATCATTATTCCGGTACAAAATCGACCCCATGATCTTGACAGATGCTTAAATTCCCTGGGGAAAATGGATTATCCCCGGACGTTGGTGGAGGTAATTGTGGTGGACGACGGGTCCGATGATGATACCCCGGACATCGCCCGAAAATACCCGGTAACCCTTATTTGCAACCATCAACAAAAGGGGGCTTCATACAGCCGCAACCGGGGTGCTGAAGAGGCAACGGCAGCACTTCTTTGTTTTTTGGATTCAGACTGCACCGTGGGTCCTTTATGGCTTCACAAACTGGTATCTGTTTTTGAAGATTCCCATATTACCGCCGGTGGCGGTGCCGTGGACGCACAGCTGAATCACACCCGTCTGGATCGGTATGAAAAGGTATGTTCATCGCTTCACATGGGAAATTATGCATGCGATTCCCGGAACGGAAATGCCTTTTTTTATCTGCCTTCATGTAATTTCGCCGTAAAAAAAGCGCCGTTCATGGCCGTGGGGGGATTTAAATCCGGGATGACCGTGGGAGAAGATGTGGATCTTTGCTGGCGTCTAATTGACCGGGGTGGCGTTGTGGCCTATCATCCTGAAGCTCTTGTCTTCCATCGACATCGAAACCAGGTGACAGCCTTTGTCCGGCGGCGATATCAATACGGCACATCGGAGCCCATGCTGCAATCAATTCATTCCAATCGCAGAAAAACCCTTCCCGTTTATGCCATGGCCACCCTCTTCTGGCTGCTCCTGATTATTGCATCACAAATTTCTCTTCCCCTGGCAATCTGTACGATTCCCCTCTTTCTGGGGGATACGATTTTGTATTATCGCAAAACCCATGTAATGGGACTTGGCTTGGGCCCTCTGTCAATACTTTATGCCCGGGCACGCCACTATTTAAGCGTTCTCTATCATCTGGCCGCTTTTCTATCCCGTTATTATCTCATGGTGGCCCTGTTGATCGGGGTGGTATGTCCCAACCTGATTTCCATGGGGATAATCCTGGCTCATCTGGGCGTGGGGCTTGTCTCTTACGGGGTGAAAAGACCGAATTTAGACCCCATAAGTTTTCTATTTTTCTTTTCCCTGGAGCAACTTGCCTACCAGTCCGGGGTTTGGGCCGCATGTGTAAAACATCGATTTTTTGAACCGGTTGCCCCTAAGATTATTGTTCAACCAATGGGGTTACACCACTAACAAAAAAAACAACTAAACTAAGGAATCCAACACATGGCTATTAACATTGAAAGAAAACAATTTCCCCTGTCATACGTTCAACAGCATTCCCGGGCCATCATGGGATGGGGTGCCCACCAGATGGTGGCCCAGGAAGCCCAGATGTACGGTATCACCAATGCACTTCTGGTGACAACAGGACTAAAGGGAACCGGAATTGTGGAAGAAATTGAAGGCATGCTCAAGCATGCCGGCATCAGCGTTACCATCTTTGCCGGTGTCACCTCCAACCCCAAAGATTATGAATGTAAGGCCGGCGCTGAAGCTTACATCAATGCCGGATGTGATGGTATCGTATCCGTGGGTGGCGGCAGTTCATCCGATGCGGGCAAGGCCATTCGCATCATGGTTGAGAACCAGGGAGCAGAAACCAATCTTCGTGATTTTGCCGCTTTTCTGGATCCCCATTATACCACCAGAATCCCCTCCTATAAGATGGTGAATATTCCCCATGTGGCAGTGAATACCACATCGGGTACCGGCGCAGAAGGCACCGCCTTTGCCATCATCAACGATGAAGAGTGGCGATATAAACTAATTCTTGTGGTGCCGGGCGTCTCCCCATCGGTGGGGATCAATGATCCGGCACTGATGCGGATGCAGCCCCCCCATCTGGTGGCCTGGACCGGCATGGACGCCTTCTGCCACGCCATGGAACCTTTCATTGGCAGGCTTAACATGCCGGTGGTCCACGGAGTGGCCATTAAAGCCATTCAGCTACTCAGTGAAAATATGCGCGAAGCCCACGCCAATCCATCCAATGATGTGGCCATGGAAAACATGGTCTGGGCCCAGTACATTGCCTCCATGGCTTATAACATCGGCGGCGGCATGGGCATGGTACACGGTCTGGCCCATCAGGTGTCCGCCCTTAAAGGGCTTCACCACGGCTATGCCAATGCATTGATGATGCTGCCGGTGGAACGCTTTAACTCCATCTCCAGCATGGTGAAATTCAAAGAAATCGGTGTGGCCATGGGGCTTGATATCCATCACATGAACCCGGTGGCAGCCACGGACAAAACCCTTGAAGCCATCAATCGACTGCGTGATGATGTGGGAATCCATCAGAAACCGTTAAAAGAGTACGATTTTACCGATGCCGACATTGATCACACCATCAAGTGGTCCATGAACGACATTTCAAGGGAGGCCAATCCCAGAGATATCAATGCCGATCAGATCCGGACCATCATGAAATCGTGTATCTGATATTTGCCCTGATTTAACCATTGCGCATGGTTTTGCATCTTTTTTCCAAACACCCAAACCTTAACAAGTCAGAACCAAAAGAAGGCCTCTGATTTTTGTCAAAATGACACGAAAATAAAAATCTACAAAGTTCGGTTCATCGTGGCTAAAAAAGATGCAGGGCCGCATCAACCGGAGGTTCGGGAGGGCAGAACACCTCCCCCGGTTTTATTTTCTCTCCCCCCAGGGGACATCTGAAAAAGAGGAGTGTATGACAGTTCACCTATTGACACCTTTACGGATGGGAACCATCGAGATTTCCAACCGCATCTGTTTTTCACCCCATCGCACCAATTTCGGCCGACAGGGACGATTGAGCAGACGTCACATCGCCTATTACGTCAGAAGAGCCAAGGGAGGATGCGGGATGATTACAATGGGAGAACTCTCCATGGATCCCCATGATCGTCCCTGGGACACAATGATTGCGCTGAATCACCCCAATGCGGTGGATGATCTGCGCCAGGTTACGGCAGCGGTTCAGGCCTTTAACATTCCCATCCTTGCCAATCTTAATCACCATGGATTCCAGAGCAGTGGTGCTGTATCCCGCCGGGAAGTGTGGGGCCCCTCAGCCCTTTCGGACATCGCCTTTGGCGAAACAGCCAAGGCCATGGAACCCGAAGATATGGCAACAATCATAACCTGTTTCACCAAGGCGGCCCAACGGGTTCAGGCGTGTGGCTTCAACGGCATCGTTATTGATATGGGACAGGAATCTCTTTTGCGACAATTTCTCTCCCTTGTCAGCAACCATCGACAGGATGAATACGGTGGCAGCCTGGAAAATCGCATGCGGCTTCCCCTGGCGGTGCTCAAAGGGGTTCGAGAAATAATAGGACCTGAGTTCACCATGGGTGTCCGTCTTTGCATGGATGAGCAGTTCTGGGGGGGGCTTGATCTGGAATCTTCCCTTGTTTTTGCCAGGGCCTTTGCCGAAATCGTTGATTTCATGGAGGTATGCATGGGAACCTATTACAATCTTCACATGGTCCGTCCCACCATGCATACCCCCCCCGGCCACACGGTGACGTTGTCCCAGGCCTTGAAAAAAGAGGTGAATATTCCTGTCATTGCCGGCCATCACCTGGGCTCTTTTAACATGGCAGGCAAGGCCGTTGAACAGGGCCAGGCCGACGCCGTGGGGGTCATGCGGGCATTGATTTCCGATCCTGACATGCCCATGAAGCTGAAAAACAAGGTGCCGGACACCATCTGCCATTGTGTCCGGGACAACAGGGGATGTGTGGGGCGAACCAGTCAATCAAAAACCATCGGGTGCATTCAAAACCCCGAGGTGGGATATGAGGTCCTGGAAGATGACCCGGTGGTGCCCCCTCCAACCACACGAAAAAAGGTCATTGTGGTGGGTGCAGGGCCTGCCGGATTGGAAGCGGCCTGCACCGCATCCGCACGGGGCCATGATGTGACGGTTTATGAAAAAAACGACATCATCGGCGGTCAGGTGAATCTCCATGGAAAAGCCGCTGGCCGAGACCCCATTCTCACGGTGATCACCAACCTTGAAAAAAGAATTAAAAGCCAAAAAGTATCGGTGATTACAGGAACAGATGTTGATCCGGCACTTATCTCCCGGGAAGATCCAGATGTTGTAATTGTGGCCGCCGGATCATCCCCCATGGAAACACCCTACCCCGGCACCTATGCCCCCCCCATGGTATTGACCGTGCCAGCGGTTTTGGAGGAAAAATTTTCCGTGGGAGAAAAAGTGCTGTTCATTGATGAAATCAACAACCACCACGCCACGGCAACGGTGGAATATCTGGCTGATCAGGGGAAAAAAGTAACCCTGATCACACCGGATCTATTTGTGGGAATTGAGCTTGCATCCCTGGGGGATCTTTATCTCTCACGCCAGCGGCTCTTGCAAAAGGGGGTGCTCTTTATCACCGATGTAACGGTGGAGACCATCCAGGGCACCCAGGTAACCGCAAAAAATATTTATACCCATGAAACGGTTATTTTTGACGATCATGACACCGTGGTTCTTGATGCGGGCAACCATGTCCGGGATGATCTTTACACCGCATTAAAGGGGTCGGTGAAGGAACTTTACCGCGTGGGGGACTGCGTGGCACCCCGGGGCATTGACATGGCAATTTTTGAAGGAAGAAAAGTGGGAGAATCGCTGTGAGCAAGTATCGATATCTTTTTTCACCCATAAAAATCGGATCGGTGGTGGTGCCCAATCGAATTAATTTTGCGGCCCATCTCACCAATCTGTCCCAGGATCACAAGATCAGTGAAGATCATATTTACTATTACAAGGAACGTGCCCGGGGTGGATGCGGGTTGATCACCACCGAAGAGCTCACCGTGCATCCCTCGGACCTTGCCTATGACAAACTGGTGGATGCCTTTGTTCCGGAGGTGATACCGGGATTTCAAAAACTCACCCGGGCCATCCATGCCTATGACACAAAAATATTTGCCCAGTTAAATCACAATGGCATGCAGGCCGATGGCAAGATTTCCCGCCTGCCGGTGTGGGGGCCTTCTCCGGGCAGGGATCCCCTGTTCCGTGAAACGGCAAAGGAGATGGAAAAAGAAGATATTCAAGAATGTGTGGATTATTTTGCCAAAAGTGCCGTTCATGTGGTGGAGGGCGGATTTGACGGCATTGAACTCCAACTGGGACACAGCTCTCTCATCCGGCAGTTCCTCTCTCCTCTGACCAACCGGAGAACGGATGAGTATGGCGGCAGTCTTGACAACCGCCTGGGGTTTGCCCTGGAGGTCATTGCTGCCATTCGTAAAAAAGTGGGGTCTGATTTTACCATGGGGGTTCGACTCAATGCCGATGAAATGCATCCCAAAGGGGGGCTGACCCACAAGGACGCAAAGGAAATTGCCAAACGCCTGGAATCGGCTGGCGGACTTGATTTTTTTGATATCAGTCTTGGCACCTTTTATAATCTCTTTCTGGTTGAAGGCTCCATGCATACCCCCCTTGCCTATGCCACACCGTTATCCGCTGGCATCCGATCTGTTGTCAAACTCCCCGTGTATGCCACCAACCGCATCAATGACCCCCATCTGGCTGAAAAAATACTGGAAGAGGGTCATGGAGACATGGTTAACATGGTCCGGGGACTCATTGCCGACCCGGAACTGCCCAACAAGGCCCGACAGGAAAGAGAGGATGACATCCGCCACTGCATCGCCTGCAATCAAGGGTGCATCGGCAGAATGGGCATAGGTCACACCATCGGGTGTATACAAAACCCGGCCGCCGGCAATGAAAAAGCCTTGGGTGTGAAGACCTTTAGGCCCTGCATCACCCCCAAAAAAGTGGTCATCGTCGGTGCCGGTCCTGCCGGTCTTGAGGCCGCACGCACGGCAAGGTTAAGAAAACATCAGGTGGTGGTATTTGAGCGGGACAAAGTGGTGGGGGGACAAAACCTCATTGCAGCAAAGGTGGCCGGCCGCCAGGAGATCCAGGGGATCACCCGGTGGCTTGTGAGCCAGTTGAACAAGCTGACCATTGACTGGCGCATGGAGACCGAGGCTACCTGGGAGATGATCCTGAAGGAACGTCCCGATGCGGTTGTCATTGCAACGGGCTCCCGGCCAAAATCCACCCCCTTTCCCGGGGAATACGCTTTTCCCCAGGTGGTCAATACCCAGCAGATTTTAACAGGCCAGGTTATTCCCGGGGACCGGGTGCTTCTCATTGATCTTAACGGTCACCACCAGGGGACCGGAACTGCGGAGTTCATGGCAGACCAAGGGAAAAAGGTTCACATACTTACGCCGGCCCTTTTTCCCGGCGCCCAGCTGGGCCCCCTCCAGGATCTCTATCTGACCCGCCAGCGACTCATGAAAAAAGGGGTAACCTGCACACCGGACATTGCCGTGCTTGAGATTAATCAGACAACGGTGAAGGGCCTCAATGTCTACTCCAATGAAATCATTGAATTTAAGGGGTATGACACCGTGGTGCTGGCGGCAGGCAATGTTGCCAGGGACCACCTTTATTTTGACCTGAAGGACAAGGTAAAGGAGTTGTACCGCATCGGTGATTGTGTGGCCCCCCGTCTGGCAGATATGGCCATCGTGGACGGTGGTCGTATCGGACGACAACTTTAGATTCTTCTCTCTGATTTTCGTGTCATTTGGGCAGGAAAATCAAAAAAACTTTTTGGTTCTGGCTTGTCCAGGTTAGGAGATAAAAGATATCCATGAACAATGATATTTGGATCTGGCTCCATTTCACAGAAAAAACCGATACCGTGGATGATTCCATTTTCGGACTGGTCGGCGAAGCGCGACGGTTACATGGGGACATGGACGGTGATGGAACCATTACGATACTGGCCGTTGGCAACGGAACACTTGAACTGGTTGAATCCCTTAAAAATTCAGGGGCGCATCGCATTCTCTGCCTCTGCCATGGGGCCTTTAACTTTTACCATGGGGAACGGTTTGCCAAGGTGGTTTATCCGTTGATGAATCAAGAAAAACCCCTTTGTCTGCTCATGGCCCATGGGGAGGAGACCCAGGATCTGGCGGCCCGTCTGGGGGCCATGACCACCGGTGCCGTGGCCACCCGGGTGGTGGACACCTTTATGGATACCAACAAAAATCTGGGAATTCATCGTCCCCGGTCCACTGATTATCTCTACGAAGCGTGCCGGATGAATGGAACGGCACCGTCTCTGATCACCCTTTTAACGGCGGCCCTGGCACCCTGCCTTGATACCATCTCCTTAACGCCCACCCTTGAGATGCTTCCCTTTGACGACAGCCTGGAATCCCTTGAAACAAAAATTGTGGAGAGTATGGAAGCAAGTGCAGAAGACCTGGCCGTTGAAGAGGCGGATATTGTGGTGGCAGCAGGTCGGGGGGTGGGCAGGGAAAAGGGGTTCGATCTTATCCGGGAGCTTGCCCGGGCTTTGGACGGCTCCATTGGCGGCACCCGTCCGGTGGTGGACTGGCAGATGCTTCCCTTTGAACGGCAGATCGGCCAGACAGGAAAACAGGTGATTCCGAGGCTTATTATCAACTGTGGTATTTCCGGTGCCAATGAATACACCGCCGGTATGGAGAAATCCCAATTTACCATTGCCATCAACACCGATGCCCGGGCCAGAATTTTTAAATTTGCAGATCTTGGCATCGTGGGTGATATCCATGAAATATTACCACTTCTCATCCAGCGGATTCAGGAAACAAACGAGCAGATAACGCCATGAAACATACCAATCAAAGAGTTACCCTAAATTGTCTATTACTGGCGGGTCTGATTTTCATCGCCGCTGTGAACCCTGTCATGGCCATGGAAGACCAGACCTGCCTCTCCTGCCACCATGAAAAAAACGGGAAAAGCACCCGCCATATCTCCCGGGAACAGTTTGAATCATCGGTTCATGGTCGTGACCTCTCCTGCCAGGAGTGCCACACCGGTGTTGTGGATGCAGAGCACCAGACCCTTCCCGGCTCCGGGGCCGTGGATTGCCGCCAATGCCACGAGGTGGTGAACCATCACGGGGTGTCCTCCACGGACCGGCAACGTCCCACCTGTTACAGCTGTCACACCCGTCATGGGATACTGCCCGCGGACAACCCCATCTCTTCGGTGCACAAGACCCGGCTTGCAGATACCTGTAGCCAATGTCATCCGGCGGCCTGTGGCAAAACGGACTTTCTCTCCTGGCTGCCCGCCCGGGGGATTGTCAGCCATTACAAAGCCGATGCCGCTTCCGATTATGGAAAATATGACTGTATAGGGTGTCATCAGGGGCAGGCGGTCCATGGTCAGTCGGGAAAGATCAATGACGATACCTGTCAGAAGTGCCACATGGATTCCGATGGAAAAAATGCCTTGATGGGGGTGATGCATCCCCGGGCCCATGCCGTTGAGCAAAGCGCTGTTTTTACATCGGCAATGATTTATCAAATATTCGTGGTCGTGCTCATCCTGGGCGGCATGAGGTTTTATATCCGGAAACGCTCCCGGAAATCCAAAAAGTAAGGAGTAAAGGCAGTGATTACCTTATTTGATTTACTTTTGTTTGTTATGGCGCTTCTCATCATGGTGGCGGGATTTTCAAAACGCCTGGAACTGCAACGGTTGGCACCGGCTGACACCCGTCCCCGGAATCATGCCGAAAACGGGAAAGCCCTCTTGTTCTATCTCCTGGGTCAGAAAGAGATTCTCAAAAGAAAAGAGCGGGGCATTGCCCACCTGATCCTTGTCTGGGGGATGGTGCTCTTTACCGTGGTCAGTGTGGCAGCCCAGTTTCGTTTGACCCTGCCCCCTTTTCTTGCGGGCCTTCTATCCCTTTTGCTGGACATCAGCGGACTTTTGATGGTGGGGGCCCTCCTCTTTTTTCCGGTTCAGCGATTTCAACAAAAAACAACCTCATGTGCATCACCTTGGCCGAAAAATGTTGTTTTGCCCATGGTAAACCTGATGATAATTCTGCTAACCGGTTTTTTGTCCGAAGGAATTCGCCTGGGTCTTACCGGAACCGGTTTTTCCCTGACATCACCGGTGGGATGGCTGGTTTCCGGTGTTATACCGTCCTGCCCCCTCTCCATGCAAATAATGATCAGGTTGCATTATTTCAGTGTGCTCTTTTTTATTGCGTCCATTCCCTATACCTTTATGCGGCATATATTCTCTTCCTCTCTCCAGATATTTAAGGGAAATAAAACCCTGAACCCCACCCTTGAACCTGTGCCCCTGGAATCGACATTTGAGGGGGTTGAAACCATATCCGATTTTTCTGCCAGACACCTGCAGGAAGTGGATGCGTGTGTGTCTTGCGGACGGTGTGAGGACCATTGTCCGGCGTTTATCGCAGGAAAACCCCTTTCCCCCCGGAATCTCATGGGGGTACTTTCGGATGATATGGAACAGGTTGCATTCAGCAAAAACAGGACACCGTTACTTGCAAAAAGCATCACCCAGGAGGCAATGTGGGCCTGTACCACCTGCATGGCATGTGTTGAACAATGTCCCCTTTACATATCACCCCTGGAAAAAATCATTGAGCTGAGACGATACCAGGTGCTGGCCCAGGGCCAGGTGCCCCTGGAGGCAAGGCCCATGATGCAGAACCTGGAACTATTTGGAGATGTCAACGGCCGGGGGGCGGCCCATCGCAAAGAATGGGCACAGGACATGCCTGTGGAGGTGATTTCCCAGGGAGAATCTTCACCTGAATTTCTCATATGGGTGGGATGCAGCGGTGCCTTTCATCCAGCATATCAAAAGACCACCCGTGCCCTGGTTAAACTTTTAACCGCCGGAGGTATTGATTTTAAAATCCTTGGCAAGAATGAATTCTGCTGTGGTGATCCAGCCCGACGGATGGGCAATGAGCCCCTGTTCCAGAGCCTTGCACAAAAAAACATGGAACAATTCAAAAGACACAAAATCAAACGGATTGTCACCCTTTGTCCCCACTGTTTTAATACCCTTTCCAATGAGTATCCACAGCCGGGCTCCGGCGTTAAGGTGATCCATGCCACGGAACTTATTATCGCACTTTTGAATCAAAAACGCATTGAACTCAATTATCCCGAAAACAAGACCGTGGCGATCCAGGATCCCTGCTATCTGGGACGCTACAACAACATATATACCCCCTTACGGGATCTGTGCCATGCCATTCCCGGCATGGTGGTAAAAGAGGTTCCCCGGAGCAAAAAGGAATCCTTCTGCTGTGGCGGTGGCGGGGGACGCATGTGGCTCCATGAATCATCAGGCCGGAATATCAACGATGTACGGGCACAAGAATTTGCCGATAGCCACATTGAACTTGTGGGAACCGCCTGTCCCTATTGTCTGACCATGATGGAAGACGGAATCAAATCCCTTGAACTTCAAAAACCACCCCGGGTAATTGATATCATTGAGCTGGCTGCAGATGCCCTCAAAGAGACATCCCGGGGGTGATCATATGCCTTGCGACTATACGGGAGATAGAATTTTACTCATCGCAAGCCTTCGTAATAGCAGAGTTTGTTTTTATAACTAATAAAATTCCATTACAAGATGGCCAACGTTATGATCAAGCCCGACATCCCCCCTCATCACTGATTAACTGATTTGGATTTCAAAAAAGAGAGAACGAGGCAACAAATGAAAATATGTGTGTGCATCAAGCAAATCTTTCAAACATACGCACAAAGCGGCAAAGATCCGTTACATTGTTTTCTTTCCCACGAGGATCGCATTCCACGCATCAATCCCCATGATGAAGCAGCTGTGGCACTGGCACTCAAAATAGCTGCCACCCGAAAAGAAGATGCAACGGTGAGCCTGATCACCCTGGGGCCGCCCATTGATCCAAAGGGCTTACGACGCTGTCTTGCCATGGGGGCGGATGAGTTATGGCAAATAAATGTCCCAGGTAATGAAAGCGCATCAAAGAAGCCGGATACCTGGCAAAAATCCACGTTATTGACCCAGGGCATCCGCCACATTGGCGGAGACCTTGTATTGTGTGGGAAAGCCTCCCTGGACAACAGAAACGGTCAAATGGGGGCATTCATGGCCCATGGCCTTGGAGTTCCCTTTGTTTCCGGCATTACGACGGTGGAATCCATTAATGGAAAAGGGCTTTTAGTCCATAGAAATGCCGGGAAAGGACGTCGGGAAAAGATTCAATGTGGTCTACCGGCGGTTTTAAGTGTGGACGGCTCGGCCATACCGATCCCGGTGCCGACCCATGAAAATCAAAAAAAGGCCAATCGCCAGGTGATTCACCAAATGGTGCTGGGCGCTCCCCGGGATCTGCCCCGGATTTCTTCGGTGGAAGAATTCCCTCCAAGACCCCGTCCAAAGGAAATCAGAACACCGGAAAATCAGCTAAATGCCTTTCATCGCATCCAGCAGTTGATGACGGGCAGCATCACTGAAAAAAAAGGCAGGATGGTCACCGGTTCCCCTGGAACACAGGTGGATGAAATCATGGCCTTTTTAACTGAAAACAAACTTCTGACCCGTTGACAGAACTCACCACCCCAAAGGGCTTCTCATCTTACCTTCAGCCCTTTTGCCATAAAATGGAATAAATGCAGCCATGGCAGAGACGATGGGATTTTAAAGAGAGACTCACTTCGTCTTTGCCCGTCCCATTCAGGGGATAATTGCAAATATTCACAACAAGGAGAAATATTTATGAAAAACAGAGTGTTAATTCAAAAAGCGGCATTTCCTTTTCTGGTTTTGGCCCTCCTGTTCATGGGGATGGGCAGTGCCGTGGCAAATGAGAAAAAAGAGATTCTCATTGGTGCACCCATCTCCATGACCGGTATTGTTTCCATGTCCGGTCAGGAACAGAAGTGGGCCTACGAACAGGCCATCAAGGATGTCAATGATGCCGGCGGTATTTATCTGTCAAAATTTGATAAAAAAATGCCGGTTCGACTGG
>CAKZLA010000070.1 GCA_937124525.1 uncultured Desulfobacterium sp. | reverse complement strand
AGCTATTGAACTTAACTAAAAGGAGAGCCCAATGAAACTAAGCATTTCACCGATTAAAAAAATATTTGTTCTGGCACTGTTTATGGTTGTAGCCATTGCTGCTGGCGGCTTTCAGTCCAATGCCGCTGCTGGAACCGATGATGATTTTATCAGTTTTAACACTGCCCCGGCATCAGATTTTATGAAAATTCAGGTTGTGGAAGTGCCCGAGGCTGTTGCCAACGCCATAGTAAGCCACAGAAAAGCCAATGGCTCTTACAAAACACCCGAAGATCTGAAAAAAGTACCGGGCATGAACGATGATCTATACGACATGCTTGATCCCATTGAGGAAGAAGGTGACATCGTTTTTGAAAAAGCCGGTGGTCCCGGCGGGATGAATGCTTACTAATCGAAGAAATACTGCTCTCCCCCAGCTTGGGGAGGGGCAGACACCATCACCTGGAGGAATTAAAATGAAAAAATATCTACTGCCCCTGGCCGTGTTTGTCACCCTTGTCTGGGGCGGCATTGCAGGTGCCTACGAATCTTTTACAGGCCCCACCGGAGTCCTGCACTGGGATAAAAAAAAGGCCTATGATGGCTATACACTTTTTGCTCCCATGATTAATTGTACAACCACCTACCTCATCGACATGGAAGGCAATGTCGTCCACACCTGGAAGAGCAAATACCCTCCAGGACTCTATGCCGAGCTGCTGCCCAACGGGAACCTCCTGAGAGGGGCGGTTCTTCCCAGAAAAAATAAAAAAGGCTATTGCGGCATTGGTGGAGCAGGGGGGCTTATTGAAGAGATTGACTGGAGCGGAAAGGTTGTCTGGCGTTATAAACTTTGGAAAAAAGGCACGGAAATACAACACCACACCTTCCATCGCATGCCCAATGGCAATACCATACTCCTTGCCTGGGAGGTAAAAAACCGCCAGGAAGGTATTGATAAGGGAAGAGATCCCGCCACATTGCCCACAAAGCCGGTGGTTCAAAAAGGCGTTCCCATGGATGACTGGTGGGTGGATTTTATCCGTGAAGTTGACAAGGACGGCAATACCGTATGGGAATGGCATGTTTGGGACCATATCGGTACCGGGCCGGATCAGCTTGATATCAACCATAAGCTTCCCGATCCTGTGGGGCTTACCTATCCCAACTGGGACTGGAGTCACTTTAATTCCGTTGATTATATTCCTGAGACAGATCAGATCGTTCTTAACTCCCGAAATTTTGGTGAGTTTTATTTCATCAACCACAAAACCGGGAAAATTGAGTACCGCTGGGGTAACCCGTCTGCTTATGACCAGGGGAAATTGCCTTCATGGTATGACAATGGAGACCAGAAAGTTTTTGGAACCCATGCTGCAGTTGTTCTTGATAACGGTAATATACTGCTTTTTGACAACGGTTCGGAGCGACCAGAAGAGCGGCGGTCTGCCGTACTTGAGATTGATCCCAAAACAGGTGATGTTGTATGGGAATTCGAACCCAAACACACCAGCAGTTTTTTTTCTTACAGGCAGGGTGCGGCACAACGTCTTCCAAATGGGAATACCTTTGTCACTTCAACCCATGCAGGCCACCTGTTTGAGATTAATAAAAAGGGACAGATTGTATGGGATTATGTCAGTCCCATTTTTGCAAATAAAGCAAAGTGCGTGGTGGATGATGGTGATTCCTTTGACCGAAAATATCATCAGAATGGCATGACCAATATGATTCACCGTGCATATCGCTATGGTGCCGACTACCCGGGGCTTAAAGGCAAAGATCTGAGCAAGAAGAATCCATTGGTTAAAGACTGTCCTGGGTTTTTTAAAACGTATAAGTAAAAAGACGTTTTCAAATATCTACTCTGAAGCAGTAACAGAGTAATCTTCCTTTCCCCCCCATGGAACATCGGTTCATAACTGTAATGGACCGATGTTCTGCTTCCTGTAATATTGAGTGTTCGTTTTCATCAACTTGATCTCAGTAAATTACACGCCAGAAGAATTGATTAAAAGTCAAAATTAGAATTACTGTCCCCACCTTCATGGGTAGAGAAAATTATGAAATTTTGGCATCGTCCAAAAGTACTTTACACTTTCTGAGAATATTCCTCATCTTCAGGGGCATTTCCCAAAAACACTGTAAAATACTTTTGGGGGCATATGAAAGGATGCCTAAATTTTGGGATAGATGCCCTGATGAACATATGGTATACTTTCCGCAACTTTAATTAATTATGGTACCTGATTGGCTTCAAAATTTTTCTTTGTTGGGAAAAAAGCATGGGATTAACTCGGGCGTTTTATTCAACCATGGATGACAGTGCCCCGGAATACCGGGTTTCTGATACCGGAATACTAAAATTATGAAATACAATGTTCTGTTTATTGATGACGAACCGGATTTTTTGCATGCTCTTAAAGGTTATTTTAACTATGAGTATGAAGTACAGACTGCCGAATCCGCTGAAAAGGGCCTGGCTCTGATAGATCAGACCCAGTTTGATGCTATCGTTACGGATATGTCCATGCCCGGGGGAATGGACGGGCTTGATCTGATAAGAAAAATCAGAAAGACCGACCCGATTCTTCCCATCATCATCATGACAGGTGTCGGGACCATTGAAAGTGCTGTTGAAGCCATCCAGCAGGGTGCGTTTCATTACATTACCAAGCCCTTTGATTCCAAGGATCTGGAAATAACGTTACGCCGGGCCATTGAGACAGGCCAGTTACACAGGCAACTGTCAAGACAGGAGGATGACTCTTGTGAAAGTAGTTTTGTTTTGGGAAACAGTCGTCGGATTCAGGAAATAATACAGACCATTGACAAGGTTTCGGGCTCTGATGCACCTATCCTTTTGCTTGGTGAAACCGGAACCGGAAAATCCATGATCGCAAAATATATCCATGAAAAAAGCATCCGTAAAAACAAACAGCTTTACACCGTTGATTGCGCAGCTTTGGCAGAGACTCTTTTCGAAAGTGAACTCTTCGGCCATGTGAAGGGTGCGTTTACCGGAGCGATTTCCGCTAAACGAGGACTTCTTGAAGAAGCCCATGGCGGAACTGTGCTGCTGGATGAAATCGGTGAACTCTCCCCCTCCACCCAGGTTAAGCTGTTACGGGCAATCCAGGAACTCGAAATCAAGCCAGTTGGAGGTACAAGACCTGTGAGCATTGACGTCCGGTTTATCTCGGCTACAAGCAGGGACCTGGAATCGGAAATAGAAATAAATCAGTTTCGCAAGGATCTTTATTTCCGGCTGGCTGTTTTACCTTTGACGCTACCCCCTCTTAGAAAGCGAAAATTTGATATCCCTCGGTTTGTCTCTCATTTTTTGCAGAAATTTAACAAGCGATATAAGAAAAACGTAACACGTATTGATCCATCTGTTTTGCAGGAGCTTCAGCGGTTACCGTGGAAAGGCAATATTCGTGAGTTGGAAAATACCATGGAGCGCATTGTTCTTTTGGCAGATAGAGATGTGGTTACCCGGGACTTGCTCTATTTTAGAGATAACAGGGAAAGCCATTCGACAAAGGAAATATCTGATGATCATTTCCCGTCCCTGAAAGAAGTGGTGGTGGACGCTGAAAATCTTGCAATAAAACAGATGCTTGAGCTGACGGGTGGTAACCGGACCCTGGCCGCCAAACGACTGGGAATCGGACGGCGCACATTGTACGTTAAAATGGAAACTTACGGAATCCAATAACTCTCTTTCTGGCGGATCTGCAAATCCGTGCAGGTCTGTGGTATAATTCACTTCTTTAAAATCAAATCCTCCTAAAATCGCGCATCATTCGCCCCAAGTGTGCATTTTTTATCTTCGTTATGACAGGCTACCCTGTCATGCGGATTATATACTCAAAGTCGACACCTTAACCGTTTTTAAAAATTAAGACTTAGTATTTTCAAGTAGTTATGGGAATCAATACTGTAAAATCCCTCATTCTGATTTTCAGAAATTATTAGCCGTAATTATTTGATTTTAAAGTTTTATATTACCACGACTAAAGACTAAGAAAAATAAACCACCCATGCCTGTGTATAATCCTGCACTCGTTAAAAACAGGTGTGCCGAACTTGATACATCCTTTTAAATCAAACCTCTTATTCCAGGTTTTCCATGGGGCAGTTTCTATAAAAAATTTTAGAAATTATTTAACATTTCAATGTGTTAAACTATTATCATTCACTATTTCAGGTAGTGGCATACCCCTTGCTTCGTGCTTGTCCCAGGTACGTGGTGCTGACTTCGTCCAGCTTCTGGACCGGTCACCGTGAACCTCACAATCAAACTTCGTTTGTTTGTGGGGCCCACGGTGCCGGCCAGCACCGGGTTATTCAAGTTTCTCATGACGTCCGGGAAAAATTAGGACTCAATCCCCCGGATTGGTCGAATGGGATTAAAAGGCAGAAGGTTCCCGAGGGGAGACCTGCTGATTTTTGTTTTACTTTTACGTTACGGAGGAAAGATGAAAAAATCATTTATTACGGCATTTGCTTTGATCTGTTGCATAGCTTTGTCAGTGCCGGCATTTGCCGTGGATATGGAGTATGGCGGCTATTGGAGAACCCGTGCTTACACCATGGACGGGTTCTCAGGTGACAGCGACGACAAATCCCTTGATATGTCCAAAGTGGATGCCAGGGGACGGCTGTGGACCAAACACATTATCAACGATGAGACCTCCTGGACAAATCGTCTGGAGTTTAACGTGATCTGGGGTGATGAAGACCATGGCGGCGGAATCGCAACCGACGGTACCGACTATATTCGGTTCAAACACTCCTATGTCGATCTGGACACCACCGTGGCCGAAACCGATTTTCACCTGAGGATCGGACTCCAGGGATTTGAAGCAGCCAAGGGCATGCTCTTTGATGATGATTTTGCCGGATTGATCCTCTCCCACGAAGGCGACACCGCCACCCATAAATTCATCTGGATGAAAGTATTTGAAGGCTCCACCCTTTCAGGAGAGTATGAAGAGGACCTGGATGATCTGGATGTGGACTTCATTGGTCTTTCATCCAATTTCTCCTTCATGGACGACGCTTTGACACTGAATACCAATGCCTTTTACATGGCCTCCAGTGACGGACGGGAATGGTCTGCCACCACCGGAAATCAGGATCTTGATGTATTTTATTTGGGCGCGGATTTTAATTACAATCTTAATAACGGAAATTTATGGGGGGTCTTTCTGTACGAAGGTGGTTCAGCAGATGTTGTCAATTCAAGTGTGGAATATGACCTGAGCGCCTATATTGCAGCCATTGGGGCAGAAATTGACCTTGACCCTGCCGGCATCCATGCCCAGATATTCTATGCCAGCGGTGATGACGACCTGAGCGACACCGATTCCGAAGGTTTCTATGTTCCAAGGGGACAAAGCTACTACTGGGCTGAAATCATGGGTCTGGGTGTATTTGACTATACTGCCAGCAGCGGCTCCCCCGGAGATACCATTTCTAATATTGTTGCCTTCAACCTGGGAGGCAGTTATGTGGTATCCGAGGATCTGAGCCTCACAGGCGATGTCTGGTTTGCCCAGCATGCTGAAACCAATCAGTTGGTGACAGAAGAACCTCTGGGTACTGAAATTGATCTTCGGGTTGATTATAAACTCAACGAAGACCTGAACCTGACCGTGGTGGGAGCTTATTTGTTTGCCGATGATGCCACCAACATGGGTGCTGAAGACGAGACTGACGTTTTTGAAATTGGTATGCAGTTGTCATTTGCATTCAGCACTCTTTAAATATTTCAAAGGAAAACAGCTATGAAAAAAATAGTTTTGGTGTTTACTGCGATACTCATGGCTTCAACTGCCTATGCAGCATCTCAGTTCTACAGCACAACAGAGAAAAGCTACCACAATGCGGACAAAGCCTATCAGGGGTATACCATGTTTCATCCCATGTCCGGAGAACAGACCACCTTCCTCATCGACATGGAAGGCCAGGTGGTTCATACCTGGCCTATGGATGCGGATAAGTGGTCCATATCCAACAGTGTTCATCTCTATGACAACGGCCTCCTTTTAAGGTGCCAGACGCCTCAGTATGTGGGCAGATTCAAATTGGGATCCAGTGGTGGAAACCCTCTGCTCGGAAGCGTCTATAAATTTTTAGACTGGGAAAACAACGAGGTCTATTCCCTACGCCATCCCCTGCACAAGGATCCCACTGAAGCCGAACTCCAGAAAATCTTCGAACTCACCGACAAGCAGATGAAAGACCAGTCGGCCATTGACGCGGCTGTTGCCGCCATGACCGATGAGCAGCAGGAAAGGATTCATGAACTCACTGATTACAGGGAACACCATGACGCCAAAATGATCTGGAACAAGAAGTTTGGCAAATATACCCTCATGTTCATTGCCAACAAGAAAATTCCGGTCGCCGAGGTACTCAATGCCGGTCAGGATCCAGACCTTGTGGATGTCAGCACGGTCGCTTCCTATCCCTATTCCGTGGACACGGACGTGATCACGGAGGTGGATATTGAGACTGGGGAAGTTCTCTGGGAGTGGTGGAGCGGGGATCATTTGATCCAGAATTATAGTGCTACGGCAGACAACTATGCCCAGGATGTTGCCGACTGGTACTACGGTGGAGACTTAAAGGAAGCTTACTACCGCCGGCTGGATATCAATCATAAGAACAATCAGGGAATCTACGGCCTGCGGGAAGATTTTTTTCACACCAACTCCTTTGACTACAATTCCGAACGGGACGAGGTAGTGTTGAATTCCAGGTCATTTTCCGAATTCTATGTCATTGACCATTCAAAGACTACCGAAGAGCTCAGGGGAAATGCCGGCGATTTCATATGGCGGTTCGGATCGCCTTCTAATTATGCATCAGAAGACCAGCTGGGGCAGGGCCATCCCGATGCGGTTGCCTATCCAGGAGCAAGGGATGCCTCCTTTGATCAGATTTACGGAGCCCATGACATTCAGTGGATTTCCGAAGGCTTGCCCGGTGCCGGCCATTTTTTGATCTTTGATAACGGAATTTTCCGCCCTGTGATCCAGAACTCAGCCGTGCTTGAGATCAACCCTTACGATGACAACGGCGACTACATCCGGGAATTGGATGCTGGCCATAAACCCAATGTTATGCTTTATCCGGGAAGTATTGGAAGTGCGACATTTATTTACGGTGCTTCCATTAACCCAGCCGCCAATTACATGAAACCCTCCAATCTGATTAGCTGGGCCTTTACCGGCAATCCCTGGAATTTCTTTGGCCCTCATATCTCAGGGGTCCAGCGCCAGCCCAACGGCAACACCCTGATCTGTGACGGCCCCAACGGTCATTTTTTTGAGGTGACCACAGAGGGCCGGGTGGTCTGGGAGTACACCAGCCCTCTGTACGGCAATTCATTTTCCATGCCTGCCCTGAGTGTTTTCGGGGACCAGACAAACATGTATCTTGGTGCCAGCACAAAGAGCGCACTGACATCTGAAGGAGAAGAGGTTATCGGCGGTACCGGAGGCGCTACCCAAGCAAATGATGTGTTTCGGGCCTACCGGTACTCTCCGGATTATGCAGGTTTTGCAGGTAAAAATCTTGTCCCCATGGGAACAGTGGTCGAATATATGGAAAACAATAAAGCATCCACATTCACCGGTTTCGGATTTGGCGGCGGAATTGGCGGATCCGGTGGCGGCGGTGCCGGTGGCGGTGCTGGCGGTGGCGGTGGCGGATATTAAGGACTTACTCAAAAATAATTTTACATTTTGAAAGTCGATTCATTTTGTCCTGTTGCGTTGCGAAAATTTGGCGTATTCTCGCTATATACCTGCATTTTCACGCCTTGCAGGACAGGCGCCTCAACTCCCAAAATTGACAACTTATTTTTGAGTGAACTCTAAACTATAGCAAACCCACCAACTCAGCGGCGGCCCTCAGGGGCCGCCGTTTTTTTTTGAAAAAATCCCAGGTTTTAAACAGGATAAATTTTTTTAATGGTTTCTTTAAATTATTTATTGATATATATCAGGGCTTTAAACTTTATGATTTGTCTGTAAGACCGGACAAAAATGGTGTTCTGGCATATCCTCGTTTGAACCAAGCCCTATAATGACTTGCTATTTCAAAAATTCAATATCTTGCCATAATATTACAGACATGATAAAAAAATCGGATTATTTGAAAACTGAAATTTTTGGAATTGATGGATTTCTCTGACCCCGTCCATAAATAGGCCGATGTTGGAGTCGCCACAGTAATAAAGGGACTCGGCAATTTTTGATTTACCATTTAACCAAGGCAACGCTTATAAAATTTTGAACCTATGATTTATTAAAAGGTAAATCAATTAAGTCTGACCCCCTAACCTGGACAAGCCAGAACCGAAAAGGGTTTCTGATTCTCTTGGCAAAATAACACGAAAATAAGAGATAAGAATCTAAGTTCATAGTATAGGAATTTACAATTTTTGATATAGAATAAATGCCATGCAATTATGACCTGAAATAAAATATTGAGCCAGATAGAAGCCCGCCCAAAGGGCGCTAATTGAATTAAATTAACCTGCAATCGGAGTGTTTTTTGATGAATTATATTGTAAAAGATTTAATGGTCCCCCTTTCCGATTATGCCACCATTTCAGAAGGATCTACATTTCTGGACGCCCTTCTTGCCCTGGAGACCCCAAAAGTTGATTTGGGGAATTCCATCCATCCCCATTGGATAGTGCTGGTGCTTAACAGTGAAGAAAAGGTGGTTGGTAAGCTGAGTCAGATTAATATGCTCCGGGCCCTGGAGCCCAAAACAGAAGATGTCAAGAACATTGATAAACTGGGTAATTTTGGATTTAGTTCAAACTTTATCACCCAGTTGCGAGAAGAACTCCGCCTGGATGACACTTCCATTGAAAATGTGTACACCAGTTCAAAGACCTTGCAGATGAAGGTGGAAGATTTCATGAAAAAACTTGCTGACAATGATTTTATTGATGAAAATACTTCCCTTGCCACTGCTGCTCATCAGATGTCCGTGCGAAAAAGACTGTCCATGCTGGTCACCCGGAACAGCGAGGTCGTTGGCGTATTAAGGCTCTCCGATGTTTTTACCGCTGTGATCAATGCCATGAAATCAAAAACCTGATGATAAAAAGTTTGAGGATAAATCATGAAAGAGATTCAGAAGCTATATGACCGGATTATCCAGCGTGCCAATATTAATCTAAGGGAGCTGGAGTTTGATGTAAACCCGTATGTTCAAAATGTTATCCCCTTTGAACAGATGGTTAAATTTTATGCCTTTTTCGGAATATCCCCCCATCATCGTCTCAATTTTCAATTTAAAAATTCCAATCTTGCCGGCAGTTATTTTCTGGGGCAGTGTCGCATCACCAATTCACTTCTATATAAAAGTGATATAAGGGGCGATGAACTTAAGAAGCAAGGGGATCTTTTCCAATATCAGGGGTTTGAGATTCCCGTGAGCCGGGATGAAGAGATTGACATCAAAGACAGCCTGCTCATCAAAACCCTGGTGCACAATTTTTCCCATGATCCGGAAACCCTGGAAGAGTTTTTCATCAAAGACACCATCTCCATGAACTATGCCAATATCCATGGTGCTCCATCTGATGGGTGTTTTCTGGGGGCCTTTGCCACGGTGGATTTGACCACCATGCGGGACAGTGTCATTGGAAATTTTGCCTATGTCCAGGCAGGAGAAATAAGCCATCTTGACATTGCCCCGGGAACAGTGTGGGTCCGGGTACCCGGTGAATTTAACTTCATGTATACCCATCCCCAGGAAGAGTTGAATCATTATATCTACTTTAAGGCGGGAATTGCCCCCCAGGGACAGCTCATTGATTTTGTGGAGGACCGCAAAGAGGCCTTTCAGCGGGTGTTTGATGTGGTGAATATTGAACAATCCATACCCGTACCCAGTTCTGCTTCCCTGGATAGATATGCCGTGAGCAAACTCCCCATCCACATCGGGGAGAATGTACTGGTTTCCCAGAGGGCATTTTTACAGAATGCCTGGCTGGGAAAAGGAGCCAATGCCCAGGAAAATTGTTATATTATTAACTCACGCCTGGAAGGGTGTAACGTCACGGCCCATGGGGCAAAAATCATTGAAGCGGATATGGGTACCAATGGATTTGTTGGGTTTAACAGTTTTTTAAAGGGAGGTCCGGACAGTCGCTTGACCATTGGCAAGGATTGCATTGTCATGCCCCACACCATCATTGACATTAAAGAACCACTTGAAATACCAGATAATTATCTTGTGTGGGGGATGATCAAATCCAAAGAAGATTTGAAAAAGCACAGCATCTCCATTGAAGAATTTTCAAAGATAGATGGTGGTTTTTCCATGGGTAGTCTGTTCTTTGAAGGTGATGGTGCCAGTTTTATCGCCGGGTTTAAGGATCGAATTCACCATATTCTGGAAGCCAACGGAGCCTTTTTCAACGGAAGTGATAAAAAAGGGCATGCTCAGAAAAATCAGTATATCTCCTTTAATACCCTGCAGCCCTATCCTGAAGGCCCTAAAAAAGGGTTGTATCCCACCATTGTTATTAAACCATAGATATGTGTGCTCAGCGATAATGCCGATAAGGCAAACCTGGCCCACTCCCAATTGGGCTTCATTTAAACCCATTATTAAAAATAATACCTTCGCCAAATTCCAAATTGATTTAGAATTGGTCAGTATACAATACTTTATAAAAATTTTACCAAGCCAGAACATACAGAATGATATTCTGACCAAAACAAAATTGGCGAAGATATTGCAAAAAAGAAGGCCTTTTCCAGATTTATGTGGAAAAGGCCTTTAATATTTCATTCAATGATCAGGCTTTTTGGGCATTTTTCATATCACACCAAAAATACTTTACACTCTTTGGATCAAGACACCGGGATGTTCTCCAGGTCCAGGGGTTTACAGGTTTTCAGGGGACAGGTAACACAATCTCCTTTGTCATGGATGGCCTTGTGGATGTGAAACAGGGCCGCTCCTGATTCTGAATAGATGTTTTCTTCTCCGATCTTCTGGATCAGATTGGTGCGGGTGATAACATCAAGGACCCGTTCCTTGAGACCGCAGAATGAAATATCCCGACCACTTCCCCTCACGGTATCAATGAGAATGGATAACGCATCTTCTCCGGAGGCATCCACATCGTTGATGCCGCTTGACTCGATGAGCACATGGAGAAGATCCGGTTTTTCTGCAATGTACTCCAATACCTTATCTTCAAGGTAGGTGGCATTGGTGAAGATCAATGCGCCGTCAAATCTCACCACGGCAATGTGATCACAGGATTTGAGACCGCATTTGATGGCACTTTTCAGGGTGTTGTCCTGGGACATGGAAAGAAGCGCCACTTTGGGTCTCAGGTTTTTATAGATGAACAAAAAGAAGGTCAATGCCACACCCACCATGATGCCCTCTTCAAGATGGGGAGCAAAATAAAGGGTGCATACAAAGGAGATCACAGAAATCATGCCATCGGAACGTTTGGCTTTCCAGGCATGGACAAATCCCTTGGTGTTGATGAGACCGATAACCGCCATCATGATGACAGCCGCCAGAACCGCCTGGGGAAGATGATAAAGAAGCGGGGTAAAAAACAGAAGGGTCAGAGCCACCATGACACTGGTGATCACCGAAGAGACACCGGTGACGGCATTGGCCTGGAGGTTCACCGCAGAACGGGAAAAGGAACCGGATACGGCATAACTCTGTCCAAAGGAACCGATGATGTTGGCAAGCCCCTGGCCAATGAGTTCCTGGTTGGGGTCCAGTTTTTGTCCTGTTTTGGCAGCCATGGATTTGGCAATGGCAATGGCTTCCATGAAGCCCAGAAGCGAAATGATGATGGCATAGGGGAGCAGTTGCAAAAAAGCCGCCAGATAGGAAGTGTTTTCCGGTGCCTTGGGAATGCCCACCTTAAGGCCTTTGGGAATATCGCCCACAACGGCACCGCCACCGATCATTTTTAATTTTTCAAGATTCAGGGATTTATTGCTGATTTTGATGCGCCATTTTCGTCCATCGGTTTCAGCATTATCTGGAAGGGCAGGACCCACATAAAATGCCGGTGTTTCGCCACTGTCCTTTGCCACTGAAAAATGGATTAATCTGAGCATTTCTCGTTTGTCATGGGCCATTGCCTTGGTATGATCAATTTTTGCCTGGAGAACGGCCAGCTTATGATTGATGTCAATCTCTCTGTTGGAGATAAAATGACCGCCATTGGCCTTGGACTCTTCCTTGGCTGTCTTTAACTCATTGTTCAACATGGCACGGGCTTCACCCAGTGTTTCAATTTCAGCGATTTCATGGTTGAATTCGTTGAGTGTTTTTACAATTTCAGGATTTTTAATCTGGGTAATGGGGACAAAGGTGTCATTGTTAAAGTGGATAAAATAAGAGAGCACTGTGGTAACGAGCACCGCCACCAGCACGTTGGGAATCTTGGGGTTGTAGCGTCTCAATACCACCATGATAACAATGGCCAGAACCCCCATGCCAAGGGTGGGAAGATGGGTGTAATGCATGGCGGACTTGCACACGTTGATGATGGTCTGGTAGTGGTGTCCGGCTTTATCCACATAAACGCCAAACAGTTTGGAAAACTGAGAAGAGGCAATGACAATGGCGGCGGCATTGGTAAATCCGTTCACCACAGGATGGGACAGAAGATTCACCACAAGTCCCAGTCGGAAAACACCCAGAAACAGCTGGAATGAACCCACCGTAAATGCCAAAATAATGGAGTAGGCAATAAACTGAGCACTTCCCGCCGTGGCAAGGGGTTCAAGGGAAGCTGCCGACATCAAAGAGACCACGGCAACGGGTCCTGTGGCCAGTTGGCGGCTGGAGCCGAACAGGGCTGCCACCATGGGGGGTAAAAATGCGGCATAAAGGCCATAATATGCAGGAAGTCCTGCCAACTGGGCATAGGCCATGGATTGGGGAATCAGGACCATGGCAACGGTGATACCCGCCACCACATCCAGTTTCATCTTGTCCCCATCATAGTCTTTAAACCAGAGTAGAAACGGAAAAATTTTTGTCAACATGAATCATCATCTCCCTTTGTTAAAATTAATCGTTTGGGTTAAAAAAATATGTTTTGACAGTATGTTGCCTGTGGTCTGTCAACCACTTATTATTTAATAGCGTTCATGTCAGTCGCCGACACAACAAAAATATAAAATGGTATTATACAGCCTCCGAGGACTACCCTGACCGGAATGGAAACGTCGGGGGGTGGTCCCCAATGTTCCGGTCAGACCAGCCCTCGGGGGCTCTGCTGTCGGCGCTCTGCTGCTGCATTTTCATATAACTGCCACGGGCAGACCGTATTGGGGATTTGGCCTGCCCACAACAAATATCGAAACTCCAGTTATTACAAAATATTGGACGGAGTTTCTTATAAAAAAAATCTGATACTCCGGTTTATCCATTGTGGCGTCAATGGAAATACGTCGATGGAATCCGATGTGATCAGAATTTAAAGTTATACAGATAAAAATTAATATATGAGCGGACTTTTTTTGTCAATGGCAAGCCTGAAACAGCAATTTAAATTTTCATTTCCCAGGCTAGCGTATGAATCGGGGATAATGGGCTGGGGGAATGGCAAAAAAGGGGGGGCGGAAAGTGATGAGTTCCTGGAGGGACGGGTTTTCCGGCAGAGGAGAATCCTTTGCCGGAAAAGCCCATGGAGCGCGGGTTAGTCGGCGTATTGAACCCTGAGTACTTTTTTATTCAGTTTGCCCACACCTGTTTTGGCAATGGCATCCACAAAGACTACTTTATCCGGAACGCCATATTTGGGGATCACTCCCTTTGTATAGGCCTCCATGAATATTTTTTTCATATCTTGTTCCAGGCCGTCGGATTGGGTATCTGGTTTGAGCACCACAAGAACAATGGGGCGTTCCCCCCATTTTTCGTCAGGAACACCAATGGCTGCGGCTTCACTCACCGCTGGATGCTGGCTGATGATATCTTCCAGGGTCAAGGATGACACCCATTCCCCACCGGTTTTTATTACATCTTTAAGGCGGTCGGTGATTTTGAGATATCCTTCGGTGTCAATGTGCCCCACATCGCCGGTGTGTAACCATCCATCTTCCCACAGCTCTTCACTTTTGCTCTGGTTGTGGAGATATCCCTGGGTGAGCCATGGGGTTCTTGTCACCACCTCTCCGGTCTGCACACCATCGTGGGCCACAGGGTTACCCATGGGATCTATGATTTCAATATCCACCAGGGGAATGGGGATGCCGGTTTTACATCGAATGTCAACCAAAGCATCTTCATCCCAGTCCTCCATGTGGGGTTTTATGTGTGCCACGGTGAGAAGGGGACAGGTTTCTGACATGCCATAGGCAGAATAGAGGTTGATTTTGTGGTGAAGTGCTGCGGTGCAAAGCCCCTTGGGCAGGGCAGAACCACCGATGACAACCTTCCATTGGGAAAGATCCACCTTGTCTGCCACCGGGGAATTCACCAGCATATGGATGATGGTGGGGACGCAATGGGAAAAGGAGACCTTTTCTCCCACCACCAGTTTTAAAATCATTTCCGGTTCATAGCGCCCGGGATAAATTTGTTTATTACCAAGCATGGTGAATAAATAGGGCATCCCCCAGGCATGGACATGGAACATGGGGGTCAGCGGCATGTAAACATCCTTTGATGTCATCACCGCCTGGGAGTCAATGGCGCATAATCCTGTCATCAGCCCAAAGGTGTGCAATACCAGTTGACGGTGGCTGAAATAAACCCCCTTGGGATTGCCGGTGGTACCGGAGGTATAAAAGGTGGTGGCCATGGCGTTTTCATCAAAATCCGGGAAATCATAGCCTTCTTTGGCGCTGTTGACCATGTTTTCATAGGTATCATCAAACTCAATGGCTGTTTCCGGGGTCTTGTTCGTCTCCTGGATGAGAATGATTTTTTTGACGGTCTCAATTTTGTCTTTGATGGGTTCCAGAAGGGGCAGGAGCTCGGAGTTGACCAGAATCACATCGTCTTCTGCATGGTTGATGGTGTAGAGGATCTGTTCCGGTGACAGTCGGATATGCACAGTGTGAAGGACAGCCCCCATCATGGGAATGGCAAAATAACACTCCAGGTAGCGATGGCTGTCAAAGTCCATGACTGCCACGGTATCGCCCTGCTTCACTCCCAGTTCAGTAAGGGCATTGGCCAGTTGCCCCACCCGGCGATGTAAATCCCGGTAGGTATATCTCATCTGATCCCGGTAAACGATTTCCTGATCAGGGGAGCGAACAAGGGAATTTTTAAAGATGTTTTTGATGAGAAGGGGATAGGCATAGGCCGATGGGGTGGTTTCAATGATTTTTACGCCCATGTAATTACTCCTTTGGTAAAGGGTTGGGTGCACGGATGAGTGTTTAAATTCATCCATTATAAGCACAGGATTCATGGGAATTATTCCCTGATCCAGAGATGCCATTGATTGGATGGAAAAAAAGCTGGAGGTTTCCGGCGTTGGACGCTTGTTAGTCTGCTCCGTCTTGATGTTGGTGCTTAATCACTCCATGATCAAGTTTTTACAGGCTGATTTTACGAGGAATGGTTCCGGCTTGTGTTGTTGGCACTATCGATCAAAGTGCTGTGACTTTAAAATTCCAACGAGAATGCCAATAAGGTAAGCCTGGGTTCACTTGGGTATTATGACTATAAAAAACTTGATCAACGAGTATCAGGAAATCAAAAAAACAATCGTTGTGATAGTATGGAGGTGTTCCTATCTTGTCAAGAGAATAATGTTTACTTTTGTGAGCAACTTAATTCTTTATATTTTTTCCCTATCTCTGGCCATGTTCATATAGGCTTCAAAAATATTTTCCGGGAGAATGTACTGATTGGTTTCAGATTTTTTATTGAAAGTAATCTAAAATTAGAATTGCGGAAGCATCTTGTTTGACATGTACCCTATATATTATTAAAGTAAAGGGTGTTATTTTTAATGTTAAGACATCACAGATCCATGCCCACTCACCATTAATGAGTCAGTTGATTTAAAGGCGATTTCGGTCCAATTCAATTTTATTGCCACAAAATATGGTTAATTGGCGGCTTAAGTAAATATACATCCTATAGACAGTGATGGTGCCTGAAATATTGAAATCGTGACTTAATCAACAGACTCATTAATAAGACAATTGAAGGAGAGTCACAGATGATCAGCAAAAAAATGGAAGACGCGTTAAATGAACAGGTGAATAAAGAGATGTTCTCCGCCTACCTTTATATGTCCATGTCCATCCATGCCGGCGATATGGGGCTCAAAGGATTTTCCAACTGGTTCATGGTACAGTATCATGAAGAGATGTCCCATGCCATGAAGCTGTTTGATTATATTAACAGCCGTGGGGGCCGGGTGATCTTGAAAGCCATTGATACGCCTGCTTCTACATTTGAGTCAGTCATGGACATGTTTGAGAAAACCCTTGCCCATGAGGAGTTTATCACCGCTTCCATCAACGATTTGATGGACACAGCCATAGAAGAAAAGGACCATGCCACCCGAATTTTTCTTCAGTGGTTTGTGACGGAGCAGGTGGAAGAGGAGGAAAATGATCATGAAATTATTGATCAACTGAAACTCATTGGCCCCAGCCCCCAGGGCCTTATGATGCTGGACAAGGACTTGGCCCAGCGTATGGCCACGGTTCGTCTGGATTTCAGCCTGAATGGGCCTGGAGACGAGGACGAGTGATTTTGTGGGGGCTCTGCTGTGGGCATTTCCATACACAAAAACCCAAGGGGCTTGATTACACCTCGCCCATCCCAAGTGGTGGACATCAGGCCCCAATTTAAAGTAATGGAGGAAAAATATGAAAAACAGGACGTCCAATGATGCAGAAAAAACAACGGGAAAAAGCCTGGATTTTGAAAAATTTGTCCTCACCATTGAAGTGGTGCCCCCCGGGGGAAGTGATCCCCAGGCCCTTTTAAAGTCTCTGGCCTCCCTTGGGGATCTGCCTGTGGATGGTTTCAGTGTGGCCACCAATCCTGTTGCCAAAGCCCGCATGTGCGCCATGTCCCTTTCTGCCCTGATTCAACAGCGCACCGGTCGTCCGGCTGTTTTTCATTGCACCACCCGGGATCACAACCGCATCAGCCTCCAATCCCTGATGTGGGGGGGCAAGGCCCTGGGGGTTTCGTCTGTCCTGGTGGCCACCGGGGATTTCGTGGCCATGGCAGAGCGAAAAATGGTTTCTGATGTAAAGGATGTCAATGTGTTTGAACTGGTGACCATGGCCCGGGATTCCGGTCTTCACACCGGCGTGGTGCTGGATTTTCGTCCCGAGATCAATGGTCTGGCGCAAGAGGTGAAGCGCCTGGAGAAAAAAGTGGCTGCAGGTGCACAGTATGTTGTAACCCAGCCCATCTATGACCGGAAGACAGCGGAGGAAATTTCCAGGGCCGTGGCCCATTTGAATATTCCTGTTGTCATGGGAATTTTACCCCTGAGAACCCCCAGGCATGCGGATTTTCTCCATGATCGTGTGGCGGGGATTGCCGTACCCGAGCCCCTTAGAAAACAGATGCACGGGGCATCAGATTCTGTGGCACAAGGGGTTTTAAATGCCCGGGAGATGGTGGCGGTGGCCCGGGAATTTTTCCAGGGGGCCTGCGTTATGCCGCCCTTTGATCATTATGAGATTTTGCCGGATGTTCTGAGTGATTTTCAATCTTCGTTGTGACAGGTTGACCTGTCATGCAAGTTTTTTATATGAAACTCCGTCCAATATTCTGGAATAATAGGAGTTTCATTTTTCGTTGTGAGCAGGCCGGGTCCAGAATAGGGTCTGTCCGTGGCAGTTTATATGAAACTCCGTCTAAAAGACTGCAATTATTAGAGTTTCATTTTTCGTTGTGGGCAGGCCGGGTCCAGAATACGGTCTGCCCGTGGCAGTTATATGAAACTTCGCCAATGATTTGTAATAACTGGAGTTTTAATATTTGTTGTGGGCGGGCCAGATCCCCAATACGGTCAGTCCATGGAAGTTATAAAAGATAAAGAGAGACCCTTGGGCCACCGCTGCCATACCACCAACAAGAATATATTTAATTCCAGCCTTATTCCTCCCTATTCGCTCATTTTGAATTTGCCTAAGAAATCAGGTAGTGAAGTCCTTGAAGAGATCAAGAATGATAAAAGCCTTCTACTCATTCCAGTGGTGATTCTGACCTCTTCGGCCGAGGAGATGGACGTTGTTAAAACCTACTGTTATATTACCAAGCCGGTTAATATGGAACAATTTGTCAGGATTGTTAACAGTATACAGGATTTCTGGTTTGCTGTGGTGAAATTACCCCCGACGTAAAAAGAGGGACTGACTCCGTTGTGATCTGCTGAGCCACCAATGGTAGGTGTTATGATCACTCCGCCCCAAAAAAATGTTTCAATTATTTTTTATCAAGGAGCTCAGATGCCCCATATGAAGGCGCTAAAAATAAAACCCGATAATTCTAAAAAGCATATTCTGCTGATAGAAGATAACCCGGGTGATGCCCGGCTGGTCCAGGAGATGCCTCATGGACCAGGCACTGGAAAAACGGTTATATAAGGTGGAGTATAATGTTTCCGAAGCCCTCCGGGAAATGGGAGAAGATTTAGGGGTGCTCAAGGCCCTTCCCCGGGATGTGGTGGAAATACACACGGAGGCACTTTCCAAAAAACAGAAAGAATTCTCCCCCCAGAAATTTAATGCTTTTTTAGAGGAGGGGCGTTTTATGCTGATTGAAGTTATGGGAGATCTCACCACCTATTACCGCAGGAATTCCGTTGGATAGTAAAACCCCGCACAGGCCCATTATTCCCGATGAAGGGGTCGTGATTATGCCCCTTTCCGCCATGGAATTAAAACAAAATTATATCCTCCCGGATGGAGATGCCTTTGCCCTGGCAGACCTGCTGCACGGAAAAGAACATGATCTGCCGATTATCATCATCACCGGCCAGGGTAATGGGGTCGTGGCCTCCCGACTTATCCGTGATGGGGCCTACGA
>CAKZLA010000069.1 GCA_937124525.1 uncultured Desulfobacterium sp. | reverse complement strand
AAGTCTTGGGATGATGTGGACGGCATTACAGTAACATCAAGACCAGGGCTTATGGGCGCTCTTATGGTAGGCGTGGTGACAGCTAAAACTTTAGCCTTAGCTAAATAGATGTAAGGGGCTTATACATGATTAAAATTTTTACTGATTCTACATCTTATGTACCTAACGACATTCAATCGGAATTTGATATAGCAGTCATACCCCTCACTATCGAAATTGACGGAAAAGAGATACCTGAAACGCAAATATCCAACGAGAGCTTTTATGAGCTTATAAAAAAAACTAATAAAATTCCTCGTACTAAGCCATTGGCTAGTGAGGAGATTTTTCATGCATTTGAAGTCGAGATCCAAAAAGGAAATACTATAATAGCCATTTTCCTCTCTTCTAAAATTAGTGATACATATAAAAATGGATGTTTCGCTAAAGAAAAGCTTATCGAAAAAATTAATAAGGTAGGTGATAAAGAAGTAATCGGCGAAGAAGAAATTTCAGCTTTTATTAAATCTCCTCAATTAAAGGGTGATTGATGGCTTGCCCACCCGTTACACGGTTCACTTCACAAATAATAGTCCTCTGGGACTATTACTTGCTTGTTCATATTAAAACCTATTTTTTAAAATCAGGAATAAGATAAATTTTACCATAAATATTATGTGGCACTCTAGTAGTTTTTTCTGGAATTAACCAAATAGACTCCCATTCTTCTTTAGGGGGAATATTAACCATAAGGTCTGTAAAAACTACTAGAGCTTCAGGTTTTAATTCCCGAGTTCTCTTATACACATCAGTTAGATTGGTTCCTCCACCTGCTTTTACAGTAATATCAGTATAAGTATCTATATCTCTAAAAGTTTTTTCTAATACAATTTTTGTATCAAAAAATAATACAGTAAGTTTGGAAGGATTAAGAAGACTTTTAATTGTAAAAACAGATTGATTAAATTGTTTTGCTTGTTTTTGGTTAATAGAACCAGAAACATCAAGAGCATAAACTAAATGAGTTAATCTATTTTTTTCTCCTCTTTTAGGAAACCTTCCAGGAAGTCTTAAAGAACTAGAATTATTATGCTGTCTTCTATTTGGACGAAGAAAAGTTCTTTTACCTCCTGTAAGAGGATCTGTTAAATAATCTTTAAAAATTTCAGGAAAAGTACTTTCTAAAATTTTAATTTTTTCTGAAGTAACTTCTAAGATTATTTGTTTATTAGCTGTTTTTCGTCCTATATTTTCTTGATGTTTTTTAAGAATTTTTTCAGCTTTTTCTTTTTGATCTTCTAAAGATGAAGCTGGATTTTCTTGTTTTGCTGCTTTATCGATAAGATCTTCAATTTGTTCAGAAGTAATATGATTTTCTTTAATTGAAGATTTATTTAATTTTTTATTTTCTTTCCAAATTTGTTTATAAACTTCTTCTGTTGATTGATTTCCATATAGAGGATTTAATAATGCATCTGTTCCATCAAAAGTAAATCCATCATTAAGAAGAGAATTATTAATTACATAATCTGCTGCTTCATTAAAGATATAAGGATCATACTTTTTACCTCTATCGAGATGTCTGAGAATTAGATGCCAAATTTCATGAGCAATTACTGTTTTTCTGCTTTCTTCTGGAATTTTATCAAAGAAGTCTGGATTAAAGAAAATAAAACCATGACCAGCACATGCTGTAGGAATTTGTCTAGACCAGAAAAATTTAATATTTACAATATATGTAGATAATCCTTTAAATCTTGCATCTTGTACTATTTCATGAATAATTTTTTTTAATGACACTGCTTTCCAAATTTCTTGTTGAGAAATTAAAGGTTGTTCATTTGAAAAAGACATTTTTAATTCACTTTTAAAAATATTGAATCCAATGCCATGGCATGGTAGGTTACCCAAGAATTTTTTAGATGAGTCAAGCACCCTGGCAGTGGTGAATTTCCGGCAGTACCGCCTGCCCCCTCCCTGGGTAAATACAAATCAAAAAACATTGCTGTACCTATGGATGAATCAGGAAATATATTGAATTTCAAGACTCACAAACCCGGTAATTCATCCCTGATGTTAAGCGCCAGGGGTTTTCTTGCCGATTTTTTATGAACATACAACAAAATTTGGAACTCGATAACAGATGCACCCGGGTACCGGAAAAATACGAGTTTCATAAAAAAAGTTGAAACACACAAAAGATAAAAATACATGAGCAAAATTATTCTCATCAACATCTCAGGCCAGGACAACAAAGGCCTGGATACCTGTTTCACCGCCATTCTGGCCCACTATAATGTCAATGTACTGGATATTGGTCAATCCGTGATCCATGAGCACATTTCATTGGGGATACTTGTGGAAATCCCCGTTAACACCGACTTTTCATCCATCTTCAAGGACATGCTCTACGAAGGACATAAAAGAAACCTGGCGGTGGAAATAAAATCCGTTGAAATCAATGAATATGAACGCTGGGTCCAGGCCCAGGGCAAAGAGCGCCGGGTCATCACACTGTTGGGTAAAAAGATCACAGCCCTTCAGATTTCCCGGGTCACCGCCGTTATTGCTGAAAATGATCTCAACATTGACGGCATCACCCGCCTCACCGGCAGAATTTCCCTGAAGAACGGGCTGAATCTTCCCACCCGGGCCAGCATCCAACTCACGGTGAGCGGCACCCCGGCCAACATAAAATCCATGCGGGGGGATTTTATGGAGATCTCCCAGGAGACCGGCATAGACATTTCTTTCCATATAGATAATATCTACAGCAAGAACAGAAAGCTTGTGGTATTTGACATGGACTCCACCCTGATCCAGGCCGAAGTCATTGATGAACTGGCCAAACTTGCCGGTGTGGGGGATGCCGTGGCAAAAATCACAGAGTCAGCCATGCGGGGTGAAATTGACTTTAAGGAGAGTTTTAAAAAACGGGTGGCCCTGCTCAAAGGGCTTAAAGAAGAGGAACTAAAGGACATGGCGGCCAATCTGCCCCTTTCTGAGGGGGTGGAGTTAGTCAGCCGGACCCTGAAGGGGCTGGGATACAAACTTGGAATTCTTTCCGGCGGGTTCACCTTTGTGGGAAAATATCTTAAGAAAAAACTGGGGTTTGATTATCTCCATGCCAATGAACTGGTGATCCGGGACGGTGTGGTCACAGGAGAGGTCACCGGCGACATCATTGACGGTGACAAAAAAGCCTGCCTGTTGAAACACCTGGCTAAAAAAGAAAATATTTCCATTGAACAGACCATTGCCGTGGGGGACGGGGCCAACGATCTGCCCATGATCACCATTGCGGGCCTGGGGGTGGCCTTTAATGCCAAACCCATTGTCCGGGCCCGGGCAGAAACGGCCATCTCCAGTGTGGGACTGGATGGACTTCTTTATCTCATTGGCATGCACGATCGAGAAATTCCCAAGGGGAGCTGAGAAATGTTTCTTGAATGTCGGAATCTGGGATACCGCTACCCCCAGTCCCCTGAATTTGTGTTCCAGGATATTTCCTTTAAACTTGACACCCCAGGGTTTCATGCCCTGTTTGGACCTTCCGGTGTGGGAAAAACCTCCTTTGCCAAGCTTTTGACCGGTGATATCAACGGATATACCGGTGAGATTCTTAAAAAGGAAAACGCCATCTTCCTGTACACCTACAACCAGGAGCGACTGCCGGGGTGGTCTTCCATTGGCCATCACCTGGAAAAAGTCACCCCTCCTGGCATGGCAGACCTTTGCCTGGAATTGGTGAAAACCTTTGGCATGGACCCCTTCATGAATCAAAAATTCTCCCAGCTCTCTCTTGGCCAGCAAAATCGCATTAACCTGATCCGATATCTGCTCCAGGAATTTGATCTCCTGGTCATGGATGAAAGCCTTGCCAATGTGGATGAACGCTCCAAGGAGAATATTATTTTTAGAATAAAGGAACTGTTTCCCCAAAGATTTTTTCTTTACATCTCCCACAATCTCATGGAAGTGTCCAAATTCAGTGATGCTATCCTGGTACTTTTAAAGGCAGGCAAACTGCCCCAGACAAGCCTGATAAAAGGATTGAATATCCACCGGAATGATGTCATAAACAGCCATGAACTGGATGCAGTCTTATTGGGGATCATGAATGCTTGTTAGACGAATTTCACAATTTTTCATTGTATATGGTGCAGGGATTGGCTTTCTCTTATCCCTTAAATCAATCCTGGGGCTATCTGATTATGTGATCCCAGGGTTCATGGAAATCTGGACCACCAGCCTGGACGTTGCCAACGGCTATCTGTACGATGTACTAAATACCCTGGGGGTGGCCATGATTGGCCAAATCCTCTCCATTATCATGGCCTTCTCCATTGGCACGGCGGCCCGGAAAAGCAGCTGGATCGGTTCCTTTATCAAGGCCGCTGCCTATAACATACAGGCATACCCCATTGTGGCCGTGGCCCCCATAATCTTTATCCTGCTCGGGGACGGGTTTGCTTCACGCCTGATCATTGCCGCCATGATCTGCTATTTCCCCCTGCTCTTGTCCGTGGTGAGTATCATGTCCGAGCCCATCACCGACATTGAACATTTTTATCTGGCCACGGGCAGGATGCGCTGGCAGCTGGAAATCAAGATCCGGGCCTTTGAAAATATCCGAAAGCTCACCACCGTTATCTCTGGCAGTGCCACCCTGGCCATGGCAGGCACCATTGTGGCGGAATTCATTGCAGCCAACGCCGGTATTGGCCATGCCATCCGCATTGCCCTTTACCAGAGCGATCTTTCAAAAATTCTGGCGGCCCTTTTTCTCATTGGTATTTTTCTTTCCCTTTACCAGGGCACCTTGGAATGGATGGGGGAAAAAATCATCAAAAAATGGGTCATTGTTGACCCGGAGGAAATCCCATGAAAAAAAACACCATGCAATTATTTTTTATCCTTTTTATTTCATGCGCAGTTTTTAGCGCCTCCATGTTTATGGCACCTTCCTGCCGGGGGGAAGAAACCCTGAACTATCGCCTGAACTGGCTTTTCAATGCCAGTGTCACAGGGGATATTCTTGCCGAATA
>CAKZLA010000068.1 GCA_937124525.1 uncultured Desulfobacterium sp. | reverse complement strand
ACAATAAGTCCTGGCTTTCAGGAGTCCTTTTGAATAGCATCCGGCGTTTAAAGGGTAAGCAGACTTTCCCACCCCGAGTTATTGAAAATTTACAATTATTTAACTGAACCAGTGCCCCCCCCCCATTTTACGGTGCGCGTCTTTTAAAAAGTGTAAGCTACTTTTGGGATGATATGACAGATACTAATCTTTAATCTATTTCTTGACAGAAAGTAAGTTTTATAGATAGTGTATCACTTTAAAAAAGAAAAGGCACCGATACTCCACCAACTCGGGCCGGATTACGAATAAAAGATCATCTTACCAATTATGATTTGGTCGGTCAGGGAGGTGGTTGGCGAGTACCTGCCCGAGACGCTCCGCCATGTGACACAACAAAGAAAGAGGCCTCAATGGATATTTTTAAATGATTATGATTATCCTTTTTATAAGGGCTCAATGACTGAATGCTTTGATGTGCACATTTACATTTTGATGAGGTTGTTAACAGCAAGAAAAAAGGTACGGGGATGAATAATTATTCTATCGGAAATGATGCTACACTACTAATCAAGGCAGCAGAAGGAGGCTTGTTTTTACCGGCCGAACTGATAAAAAAATCAGATAGATTCCCAATCAAATTGAGTGATTTTGAAAAAAGACCATACAAAATCAGGTTTGCCGCGGATCAAGACATAAATAACCTGATATCTATTGAAAAAGAATGCTGGAGTTCCAACCTTCAGACAAATGCCGAGGATATTCGTAAAAGAATCACTCAATTCCCCCAGGGCTGCCTTGTTCTGCAAATAGAGGGTCGGATAGTTGCCTGCATATATTCTCAACGAATCAATGATGTCTCTTTGATAAACCTAAAAAACTGTGAAAATATATTATCGTGTCATCTGAGTGACGGCAAGTATATTCAATTATTGTCAATTAATGTCATATCTGAATTCGGACATCTTGGACTGGGAGACCAATTACTCACGTTCATGTTGGCGTACATCAGAAAAATTCCTGATATCAGCGGCATAGTCGCCGTGTCTCTTTGCAAGGATTACAGTAAACATAACGATATATCCATATCTGATTATATTGAAAAGCGAAATGAAGACGGCCAGCTTTTAGACCCTGTATTACGTTTTCATGAAGGGCACGGAGGGAAAATTTCAGGTTTAATTCCAGGCTACCGTCCCAAAGACACTGAAAACCAGGGCAATGGCGTTCGGATCATATATGATGTTGGAAGCATCGACACCGAATCCGATGGCCATATATCAAAGCCGGATATATGTAGGAATACTCCCATATCAAAGATTGTCGATCAATGCATTTGTAAGATTCTTCCGGATAAAACAATATATGATTCTGGAAGACCGCTTCGGGACATGGGAATTGATTCCATGCAACTGCATCAACTATTGGCCTTGTTAAATAAACGACTTGGATTAGATCTTGATTCCACCATATTTTTTAAATACAGTCATGCAAAAGCCTTGACAACGCATTTGGAAGAGTTGCAAAAATATTTTGAAACCGGTGGATCAGATATGAATTTACCGACTTCATCCATACAAAAACCGACTCAGATTGAAGCCAGGTTGCATAATATTGAATCCCTTGTACAAAAAATAGATAATCACATACAAGGGCTTGATGTTTCTAAAAATACAATACCAGGCAAAGTGACTGAAAATGATTCCATTAGAGAGCCTGTGGCAATTATCGGCATGTCATGCAGATTTCCCCATGGTGCAGATACCCCGGAAAAATTTTGGAAACTACTTAATGACGGCATAGATGCAGTCGCCGAGGTTCCAAAGGATAGATGGGATTTTGATTCAAAGACCGAGGAAGAAAAAAATATTAATCGCTATGGCGCATTTATAGAGGATATTGATCAGTTTGATGCAAGCTTTTTTAATATATCACCACGAGAAGCTTGCATGATCGACCCTCAACAGCGTATTCTTCTTGAAGAAACATGGAATGCGCTTGAAAATACATGCATTGATCCAGATAGCTTGAAAAATAGCGATACGGGTGTTTATGTCGGTACCTTCGGGCATGATTACGAGCATATACAATCCCTAAGCGATGAATCGGCTGATATAGATCCCTATTTTGCAACAGGCACTTCCCCTTCAATGGCCTCGGGAAGATTGTCATATTTTTTCGGATTTCAGGGTCCGGCTATTACAATTGATACGGCTTGTTCATCCTCTCTTGTGGCCGTCCATATGGCATGTCAAAGCCTCCGTAACAATGAATGCAAGATGGCCATAGCCTCCGGCGTCAATGTTATTCTATCCCCTGACATGGGTATTGCGTTTAAAAAATCCGGCATGTTGTCAAATGATGGAAAGTGTAAAACCTTTGATGAATCGGCGGATGGCTATGTGCGCAGCGAAGGGTGCGGGGTTGTTATTTTAAAACCTTTGTCCAAGGCCCTTGCAGACAACAATCCTGTTCTTGCCGTCATACGCGGAAGTGCAATTAATCAGGATGGAACAAGTAATGGCTTGACGGCTCCTAACGCTCTTGCACAGGAAGCTGTTATAGAAAAAGCGTTAAAAGATGCCCAGGTAAAGTCAGAAGATATTTCTTACGTGGAAACCCATGGTACGGGAACCAATCTGGGTGATCCCGTTGAAATTAACGCCATTGATTCGGTTTTTTCCAGAAGTGATCGAGTCGACCCATTAATTATCGGTTCTTCTAAAACCAATATCGGACATACGGAATCTGCCGCGGGAATTGCCGGATTGATTAAAGTGGTTCTTTCCATGCAGCATGCCTATATTCCAAAGCATTTGCATTTCAAGCATTTAAATCCAATGATTAACCTTGATAATATACCTGCCGTAATCCCCATAAAAGGCATGCCCTGGAAAAAGAATGGTAAGCCTCTCATCGCAGGGGTTAGTTCTTTTGGATTTAGTGGAACAAATGCCCATGTCGTCATAGAAGGATATCCTGATGACGGGAAACAGGCGGGGGCGAATAATTCCCTGGTTCAAACCCACCAAATCCTCTCTCTTTCAGCAAAGACAGAAGAATCTTTAAAAAAAATGGCGTTTTGTTATGATAATTATTTCTGTGATAATGCGAATTTTAAATTGTCGGATTTATGTTTCTCTGCAAACACCGGGCGCACACATTTTGATCATAGACTGGCAATTGTGGGTAAGACCACATCAGAAATTCAATCCCGACTTAACGCATTTATAAATGATAAGGCGGAGCCTGGATGGTGCCGTGGAACGGCAAAATCCGATAAAATAGCATTTTTATTCACAGGCCAGGGGGCGCAATACGCCGGTATGGGCCTGACACTTTATGAAACTCAGCCGTTATTCAGACAAACTCTGATCCGGTGTGACGGTATTTTACGAAAGTATCTGAAACACTCCTTAATTGACGTTATCTATCCCAGGGGTGATCATAAAGAGTTGCTCAATCACACGGCATATACTCAACCGGCGCTTTTTTCATTGGAATATGCCCTGGCAATCCTATGGCGATCCTGGGGAATCAGACCTGATATTGTTTTAGGCCATAGTGTCGGAGAATATGTGGCCGCGTGTCTGGCCGGGGTTTTCAGTCTTGAAGACGCCTTGAAATTAATTGCAAATAGAGCAGCGTTAATGCAGGCATTGCCTGCAAACGGCGAGATGGCCGCGGTCTTTGCAAATGAAGAGATTGTAATAAACGCCATTGATCCTTATAAAGAAAATGTTTCCATTGCCGCGTATAACTGCCCTGAGCTCATTGTTATTTCAGGCTTACAACAGTCCATAACAACTATTTGTAAAAATTTGGAAAATCGAGGGATTCGTGCGATACGTCTGAATGTTTCCCATGCATTTCATTCGCCTCTGATGGAGCCCATGTTGACGCCTTTTAGAAACATTGCGGAAACAATTTCCTATTCATCTCCGGACATTCCTTTTATAACAAATGTTCATGGCAGAATTGCAACAAGTGAAATCGCCACCCCGGATTATTGGGTTAAACATGTTCGAGAGCCCGTGCAATTTGCCGGGTCAGTGAAGGCCCTGCTTGCATCCGATTATAAGGTCTTTGTTGAAATCGGTCCAAACCCTGTTCTTACAGGCATGGCGCGAAGAATAGACAATGCATCGGAACACAAATGGATTCCCAGCCTGTCAATGGGCTCGCCCGACTGGCTCCAACTGTTCAGAAGCCTCGGAGAACTTTATGTCACCGGGGCCCCGGTGGATTGGAATAGTGTTCATAAAGACTTTTCACAAAAGATTGTCCCTTTGCCCAATTATCCATTCCAAAGAAACTCATATTGGTTCCAGCCATATGAAGATCGCCAGACTCAACTCCGGTTGGGAAAAAAGCAGAATAAAGCATCGGCGCACATAGCGGATTGGCTTTATCAGATAGACTGGCGATTAAAAAGTTTAAACCCCAAAAAAACTTCCATCAGTTTTCCCGATCCCCAAGATATTCATAAAAAACTTATAAGTTCGATAATGCCAAAAACCCGGTCTTTTGAAAAACTCCTGAATAATTTGGAAGAGTTGAGCATATCTTATATTATAAATGCTTTGCAGGAGATGGGCATAAAGTTTGAGCCGGGCAAACTGATAA
>CAKZLA010000067.1 GCA_937124525.1 uncultured Desulfobacterium sp. | reverse complement strand
ACAGAAACTGCGGGCAGGCATGTCCTCAAACAGTCTGTGCTTCTTAACGCCTGGAAGGGCAAAAATCCTCCCCCTTTGGTTCCCAATGTTCCGGTCAGGCCAGCCATCGGGGGCTCTGCTGTCGGCACCCCGATGCTGCATTTCATATAAAAACATACATGGCAGTAACCACCTGCAACAAAAAAAATGAAACTCTCATGATTCCGGAAATTTGGACGGAGTTTCATATAAAAAATTATGGGAGAAACCAACCAAATGCTCACCCGAATACTCAATTCAAAATTACCCTTAATGGTATATAACCCCACAAAAATATTTTCCTTAACCTTTTTCACTGAAATTTTTCGATCCGGTGGACTGCCTGTGTTTGATGCAGAATTCATGCCTGAAAGTGAGATCATCCATGGGGCAAAGCAGCTGGAAAAAGCAGGGGTATTGTTTGGCTTGCGGGTGGTGGCCCCCAGCGACACCCTTATTAATACATTAAAAGAACTTCACCTTGACTACCTGGACATTCTCATCGTTCCCGTGGAAAAGGAAAATGGGGTTGTCACCCTTTCTGGTTTTGGCGACACAAAGCTGGTCCTTGAAGTCAAAGATATCAATATTAATGACCTCATTGAAGCCTCGGACCCCCATGCGCTTATTCTAAAGGGAAATGAAGCCGGGGGCCGAGTCTCCAGCTACTCATCCTTTATTCTGATGCAATGGTACCTGCAAAACAACACCAGACCTGTTTTTATCCATGGAGGTGTGGGAAGAAACACGGCATCTGGCATGTTTGCCGCCGGTGTCAGCGGTGTGGTCCTGGGAAGCCAGTTGTGGCTTGCCGATGAATCCCCGGTGACGGATAATTTTAAAACCCTTCTGGGGAACCTCGAGGAAAGCGACTCCATTGAGGTGACCACGGGTCCTGACTTTATCATCCGGGTGTTTGCCAAACTGGGGACTAAAATAGCCCGGGAGCTCAAAGAAAAAGCCATCCTCTGGTCCGATAAGGACAATGCAAAGGAGTTGGTGTACCAGGAACTGGAAAAGGAACTCACAGCCCTTGATGACCAAGAGGCCAGCGCCATACAATCCCTGTTTTTTCTGGGGCAGGATGCCCTGTTTGCCAAAAGTTTTAAGAAAATTTCCAGCTCCATTAAAGAGATGATCCCCAGTTTTTTTAAGGAAATAGGGGAACAGCTCCAATGTGTGGACAAATTTGACCCGGTGGTGCCCGATTCCCCCCTGGCCAAGGAGCACGGTACCTCCCTTCCCCTGATCCAGGGTCCCATGGCCAATATCAGTGATAATGCGGATTTTGCAGCCCAGGTGCTTAAAGCCGGTGCACTGCCTTTCATGGCCGTGGGCAGTCTGCCTGATTTTCTGGCCGATCCCATGCTTAAAAAAGGGTCGGAACAAGTCAAAAATTTTGGGGCCGGACTGGTGGGCATTGAGGCCTTTAATCCGGCCATTGCCAAACACATGGACATGGTAAAAGCGTACAAGGTCCCCTTTGCCCTGTTTGCCGGAGGCATCCCTTCCCAAATCATTGAATTGGAAAAGGCAGGGACAAAGACCTATATGCACACCCCGTCGGTGTCCATGCTGAAAAATGCCATGGAGAACGGTTGTACCCGGTTTATCTTTGAGGGCAAAGAGGCCGGCGGTCATGTGGGCTCTTTGTCAAGCCTGGTGCTGTGGGATGCGGCCATCACCCGTCTGCTGGATGATACAAAAACAAATCTCACTGGCATCAGTCTGATTTTTGCCGGGGGGATTTCCACCTGCTTTGCCTCGTGGTTCATCTCCGGCATTGGGGCCACCCTGGCGGCCCGGGGGGCTAAAATAGGCATACAGGTGGGCAGTGCCTATCTTTTCACCAAAGAGATCATTGACACCGGGGCCATGAAAAAACGGTACCAGGAAATCCTGTGCAAAAAAGATGAAACCGTTGTCATTGGAACCAGTGTGGGACTTGCCTCCCGCACAGCTCCCACAGAATTTGCCCGGATGACGGTGGAACTTGAAAAAGAGATGATCAAACAGGGCAAACCACTCACCGAACGCAAGCGGGCCTTTGAAAAAAATAACATTGGGTCCCTGCTCATTGGGGCCAAGGGCTATCTTCCGGACTTTAAACGCCCGGGGGAAGAGTTCTACACCCGCTTTGACGACAATGCCCAGGAGGAAAAGGGAAATTTTCTGGTGGGGGACAGCCTGGCCTATTTTAAGGAGACCCTGACCATCCCCGAGGTCCATGGCCGATATTTCAACGCCAAGGAGACCCTTTACCGCAACCTTGGTAAACTTGAGGTTTTCTCCTCCCACAAGAATAAACTCAACGATGAAATCGCCATTGTGGGCATGGGATGTATTCTGCCCGGGGCTGGCAACCCGGAAGCCTTGTGGGACAATATCATGGGCAAACGTTATGCCATCAAGGAGATGCCCGATGGGAGAATCCGGAAAGACCTGTACTATGATGCCGATAAAACCGCCGAGGATAAATCCTATACCATGTTGGCAGGTCTTGTGGAGAATTACCGGTTTGACCAGGAGCGGTTCGGCTACGATGATGACAAGGCAGCCAAACTGTCCAGAAGCCAGAAAATACTGCTGGAGGCGGCCTACCAGGCCGTTGAGGATGCAGGCTATCTCAACGAAGATCTCTCCTTTGCCTGCAACGATCCCCAGCGTACCTCCGTTATCATTGCCACCTGTCTTGGCAATGAACTTGGCAATGAACTCCAGCTGAAATATCATTTCCCGGAAGTGGTTTCCATGCTCAGAAAATTGCCGGAATTTGCCGCCCTCACCGAACAGGAAAAAACCGATCTGGTGGAGCATCTCAAGATTGGCATGGAGGGAAATAACCCCGGATATGACCCGGTGCATGGCATTCTCTTAAACATTGAAGCCTCCCGAGTGGCCAGGCATTTGGGCATTCGTGGACCTAATTATATTGTGGATGCCGCCTGTGCCTCATCCTTCACGGCCCTGGACGCCGCTGTGGGAGAGTTGCTCTCCGGTGATCGGGACCAGGTGATTGTGGGGGGTGTCAACACCCACCTTGCCCCGGAATCTTTTATTGGTTTTTGCAAAATGGGGGCCTTGTCTGCGGATGGCTCCTTCCCCTTTGATAAACGAGCCAACGGATTCATCCTGGGCGAAGGGGCTGGAGTATTTGTGCTGAAACGCATGAAGGATGCCCTGCGGGACGGTGACACCATCCAGGCGGTGATCAAGGGTATTGGCAGCAGTTCTGATGGTCGGGGTAAATCCATTGCCGCTCCCAACATCAACGGTCAGCTCCTGGCCCTTAAACGCTGTTTTGAAAACATGGCCCCCCAGGTCACACCGGATGATGTCTCCTTTGTGGAAGCCCATGGTACCTCCACCATCATGGGAGACCAGGCAGAGCTTGAAACCTTAAAACAGGTTTACAGCACCTCAAAAACCGGGATCAGCTCGGTGAAATCCCAGATTGGCCATTTATTGGGCGGGGCCGGTGCCGCCGGACTTGTCAAGGCCGTGCAGGCGGTGAAAAAAGGGATTCTTCCCCCCAATGCCAATTTTGAAACCCTGTCTCCCAACCATGATCTGAAAAATTCCGCCATGTACATCATCGAGGAATCGGCCCCCTGGGTGGAGCCGGACAACAAGACCCGTAAAGCCGGAATCAGTTCCTATGGATTTGGCGGCATCAATTACCACATTGTCATCGAAGAATTTAACAATACCTATACCCCCCTTGATCGGGACATTTTCACGGACCCGGCATATGATTTCAACGATGACCGCATCGTCATTGCAGGCCTTGGGGTGCGACTGCCCGGGGCCCCGGATGTGGCCCATTTCTGGGAGGCTCTGAAAACCGGAGAGAAACAACTCTCTTCCATACCCGAAACCTCCTTTGACAATGCCGCCTATGCAGAGCTGGATAAAAAATCCAATTACCGGCTGCCCATGATCCAGGCCGGGGTGATCAAGGATTTTAAATTTAACAATATCAAATACCGCATGCCCCCCACAACTGTAAGGTCCCTGGAAAGGGGGCAGTTATTGGGATTGGATGCAGCCGATGAGGCCATCTCTTCCTGTGACCTTGACAAGTTTCTTTCCCCGGGAAACAAGACCGGTGTCATCCTTGGCACCATTGCCGGGGAACGGCAGAACAAAAATATTTTACGGGTGAGAAAAGGCCTTTTGGGTGAAATTATTGAAAGTTTCGGGAACCTTGGGCCGGAAAAAAGCAAAAACATTGCCCAGGCCCTGGTGGAGGCCATCAGAACCCGAATTCCGGAAAACAATGAAGACACCACACCCGGGCTTCTTTCCAACATCATCTCCGGCCGCATTGCCAACCATTTTGGACTCAATGGTGCCAACTATGTCATTGATGCCTCCTGCGCCTCTGCGGTGATGGCCATCAAAAACGCAACCCGGAGTCTGGCATTTAAAGACCTGGATTTTGTCCTGGCCGGCGGCGTGGATGCCAACCTTTACCCAGTGGTACTCATGGCCTTTAAACGTCTGGGCCTTCTGTCGGAAGAAACCGCCCGTTTTTTTGACGACCGGGCCGATGGCTATTCCATGGGGGAAGGCGCAGCCGTGCATGTGCTCACCACCCGAAAAAAAGCAAAAGAATCGGGCATGGAGATTCTGGGAGAAATTAACCACTGCACCGTAAAATCCAGTGTCCCGGACCATCTGCTGGCGCCGTCGGAGCATACCTTTGTCTCCACCATCAATGACTGTTACAAAGAGAGCGGCATCCTTAAAAAAGAGCTCAAACATCTGGATCTGTTTGCCTTTTCCAATATACTGGGAGACATGGTGGAAAAGCAGGTGGCAGAAAAATGTTTCACCCATGAACTGTCCTGCGGGAATGTGAAAACCCAGTTTGGCTATTTTAAAGCGGCCAACCCTGCCGTGGCCATGGCCAAACTGGTGCTCATGAATAAAAACAGAACCCTGCTCCCCTTTCGATTTTTGGATGAAGCCCATACCACCCTTAAAAACGGCACCATGTTGAGACCCGTAAAGGACATTACCCCGGTTTCCCAACGGGAACCCATGCGATTTGCCTTTAATGTCAACGGCATTGGCGGGAACCATTGTCATGTGATCTTAAGCCCGCTGCCTGCCATGCTCCAGGATTCCCTGGCCATGGCAAGTCCGGGACAGGCAGTGACGTCCAAGGCCAACGCTTCGGTTTCTCCGAACACAACCCCGGTGGCAGCAAGGCCCACAGGTGCCGGTGCAGCAACAGGGGCACCGGAAACTCCCCGGCGCATCACCCCGCCACCCTCTGCCATTCAGATGAAGCCCGCCACCACAGCCCCCTTTCCCACCGACGGAAAGCACCAGAAAATGGTGGCCCTGCTGTCCGGCCAGGGGGCCCAGGCACCAGGCATGATGAAGGAACTCTATGACAGTGATCCTGACATCCGCAACACCATGGAGCGGGGGGAGGAAATTTTTATGGAACAGCGGGGATACTCCCTGCTTGACATGATGTTCGGGGATGATAATCGCCTCAACCTCACGGAGAACACCCAACCGGCGGTATTTTTGTCATCGGCGGCCCTGTTTGACCGCCTCCATGCCAGGGGATTTGAACCCGATTTTTTCATTGGCCACAGTGTGGGGGAATACACCGCGCTTTTCTGTAGCGGCATGCTCAATTTTGACGATGCCATGCGCCTGCTTCTCAAGCGGGCAGACCTCATGAAAGAGGCCGCACAAAAACACCCCGGCGGCATCATGGTGGTATTCCGTAATGAAAAGGAGACCGGCAACTTCATTCGCCAGAGTGGACTCCAGGACATCTACATCACCAATAAGAATTCAGAGAATCAGACTGCGGTTTCCGGTAAAACCCCTGCCATTGATGCTTTTTGTGAATATCTCACCACCCAGAACATCATCTTTAAAAAGCTGAACCTTTCTGCTGCATTTCACACACCGCTTTTGCAGGAAGCTGCAGAAAAGCTCAGAGATTATCTGGCCACCATCACCTTTAACGATACGGCCTTTGGCCGGGTGATTTCCAATGTAACGGCCCGGCCCTACCCGGAAAACCGACGGGAGATCAAGGATCTTCTGGCCCGTCAAATCACCTCCCCTGTGGAGTTCATCCGTTCCATTGAGTATGTGTATGAATCCGGTAGAACCCACTACATTGAAATCGGCCCGGGCCGTTTGCTGGCCAATCTGTTAAAAAACATAAACATTGTGCACTTCCAAAGCATGGTCACCGTGGACAGACGTCAGGGGGAAACAGATTCCTTTGAGGCCTGCAAAACCTATCTTGCCTCCTACAGCAGCATTTTTACCCGGCAGCGGGATGACAGGCAAATGATCCTGCCCGGGGGGGCAGCCCCGGCTGCTGTCCCGGCAATGGTCCATGTACCCGTGACTTTGGATGATGATTTTTCTGCATTCAAGACCCGGAACAATGCCCTGGCGGAAAAATTGCTCTACGAGGAGTTCCGGCGACAAAAACGGGAAGCTGCCATGGATGCCCTGGAGCGGTTTGACTTTGACACCGACCGCATTGTTATCTCAGGTGTTTCCGTGGGCCTTCCGGGCAAGGCCCGGAGAGTGTTTGCCGCAGATAACTTTGACCGCATTCTGGAGGGTACCAATTTCATTGAACCCCTGAGCCTGGAAGACAAAAAGCGCATCACCGATAAAAACATCACCCGGCTCTTTAAACAACCCGACGGCAATGCGAGGTTTGTGGAGATCACAAGAACCGAAGATGTGATCCAGCTGGCCGGACAATTGGGATACTTCAGTCTGACGGACGAGTATGGCATTAAAGCCCAGTATGACATTTCCATGGCCCTGGCCGTGGCCGCAGGCATTGAAGCCCTGAAGGATGCGGGAATTCCCTTGGTGATGCAGTACAAGGAAGCCTCCTCAGGGAACGGGAAAATGATCCCCAACGGATTTGCCCTGCCCGGGGAAATGCAGGATGACACCGGTATTATTGTCACCTCCCTGTGGCCCAGCAACGAAACCCTGCTCAATGAGATGGAACGGTATCTTTACGACCGTTTTTACTTAAAACCCTATGAGGAATTTGAAAACATCTACTTTTATCTCATGGAAAACGTAAAAGAGATGGGGGTAAAAGAAAAGGTAACGGACTGGTTCTTTAAAATAAAGGGCAGCAAGCGGGAGGATTTTGGTCCCTACAAGTTTGACCGAAATTTTCTCATGAACGCCTGTCCTTTGGGATCTGCCCACCTGGCCCAGATCATCCGGGCCAAGGGACCCAACACCCTGTTAAGCTCGGCCTGTGCCTCCACCACCCAGGCCATTGGCGTTGCCGAAGATTGGATTCGGGTGGGACGGTGTAAACGGGTCATTGTCATTGGCGGTGAAAATGCCACATCCCAGGCCCAAAACCAGTGGGTGGGGTCCGGCTTTCTGGCCCTGGGGGCCGCCACGGTGAAAAAACGGGTGTCAGAAGCTGCTAAACCCTTTGATTCAGAACGTAATGGAACCATAGTGGGTGCCGGTGCCGTGGGGCTGGTCATTGAAAAAAGCGACCAGGTAAGAGCCAGGGGCATGAACGGCCAGGCAGAGATTTTGGGTACCCACATGGCCAACAGCGCCTACCACACCTTTAATATTGACGTGCCCCACATGGCAAGGGAGATGACCCGGTTTATCAGTCGCATGGAACATCAGCACCAGATGACAAAAAGTGAGTATGCCAAAAAACTGTTGTTCATGTCCCATGAGACCTATACCCCGGCCCGTGGGGGCAGTGCAGATGCCGAAGTAACGGCGTTGAAAACCGCTTTTAAGGATTATCTCAACCACATTTGCATTTCCAACACCAAAGGATTCACCGGTCATACACTGGGAGCCGCCATTGAGGATGTGGTCATGGTTAAAGCCCTTCAAAAAAGAAAGGCACCGCCCATTGCCAATCTGACCAGTATTCCGGATCATTTCAAGGCCTTGAATTTCAGCGGTAAAAAGGCCATTAAATCGGAATATGGCCTGCACCTTGCTGCTGGGTTTGGATCTCACTTTGCCTTTTTGCTTATAAAACGCATTGGGGAGAATTCCTTTGAAAACAATCCAGCTTACACCCGTTGGCTCCAAAGGGTTTCCGGAGCTGAGAATCCGGAATTAAAAGTCATTGACAATACCCTTTGTGTGGTTCCCGGCCCCGGGGGTGCTCTGGCCCAGCCAGCCCCTGCTGCACCTGGAGAACAGACCCAACTGCCTGAATCTGTGTCCATGCCCGAAGCCACGTCATCAGCACCTGACAGGTCCGGTGCCCAGAGGGTAACTGCGGCTATTTCCAGGAAAGTTAGCACTCCCATACCGTCAGATAATGCTGCCAACATATCTGAAGGGCTGCCCACGGCATCATCCAAAGCTTTTATGGCTCCTTCCCCGGCCCCGGCTGCCCCTGCCGGAAACACGGGTGCTGCCGCCTTAAATAAAATCAAGGAGATCATAGCCGAGCAGACCGGATACACCATTGACATGCTGGAGGACACCCTGGATCTGGAGGCCGACCTTGGCATTGACACCGTTAAACAGGTGGAGATTTTTGCCAAGGCCGCCGGACACTTTGGATTTCCTGTGCCCGAGGACCTGAAACTCAGGGATCTTAACACCATTGCTAAGCTGGCCGATTACATCAACACCAAAGCCACTCCGGCAGGCCCCGACACCCCCCAACCAGCGAACGGGGACGTCTCCGACGAATCACATGACCAGGCAGGAATGGAAGCAACCGTTCAGGCAACGGGCAATGCCCCGGCACCGGCCCCAGGTACACAAGCGTCCCTTACAACTGCCCTGGACAAAGTCAAGGATATCATTGCCGAACAGACCGGGTACACCACGGACATGCTGGAGGATACCCTGGATCTTGAGGCCGATCTTGGCATTGACACCGTTAAGCAGGTGGAGATCTTTGCTAAAGCCGCCAGTCACTTTGGATTTCCTGTGCCTGAAGATCTGAAACTCAGGGATTTGAACACCATTGCCAAACTGGCTGATTACATCAATACCAAAGCCACTCCAGCAGGCCCCGACACCCCCCCACCAACGGGCGGGGGCCTCTCCGGCGGTTCTATGTCCGGCGGCTCACATGGCCAGGCAGAAACGGAAGCAACCGCTCAGGCAACGGGCAATGCCCCGACACCGGCCCCTGGTGCACAAGCGTCCCTTACAACTGCCCTGGACAAAGTCAAAGATATCATTGCCGAGCAGACCGGGTACACCACGGACATGTTGGAGGATACCCTGGATCTGGAGGCAGATCTTGGCATTGACACCGTTAAACAGGTGGAGATCTTTGCCAAGGCCGCCAGTCACTTTGGATTTCCTGTACCTGAAGATTTAAAACTCAGGGATTTGAACACCATTGCTAAACTGGCCGATTACATTAATCCTTTTTAACTACACTCGGATGTCACTCTCTAAGGCCTCATTTGGCTTTTTTTGACACCCGTAACTGCCATTTTGAATTCATAAGCCGAGGGAGTGTTATGAATCTTCAGGAATTTACCGTAAAGACCCGTCTTTACGTTCTTATTGGACTAGCCGTTATTGCAATGGCGATACTGCAGTTTATGTCCCTTCAAGGGCAGCGTAATGTCTTATTTGAAAGCTCTAATCAGAAAGTTAAAACGCTGGTAGAGTCTGCCCATAGTATGGTTTCTGGATATGCCGATTCAGTGAAAACCGGCAAGATGACAGAAGCAGAAGCTCAAGCAGCCGCTAAGCGATCTTTGGAAAATATGAGATATGCTGATGGTGAGTATTTCTTTGTCCTAGACTACGACGCTATAACCGTTGCTCATGGTGGCGATTCTGCCGTGGTTGGACGCGATATGTCTAACATCAAAACAAAAGATGGTCAGTTTATTTTTAAAGATATTGCAAATCTAGGCCGTCAAGGTAAGGCCGAGGGGTTCTTTAACTATCGCTGGCCTAAACCCGGTTATAACGAGCCTCAGTTAAAAACCTCCTATGTAAAAGTGTTCCCTGAATGGCAGTGGGTTATCGGCTCTGGCGATTACATTTTTCAAATTAATGAACTATTTGTAGATGAGCTTACGAATGCAACTATCCATCTAGCGATTATCTTAGCGATTATGTTGGCTGTGGCGGTTGCCATTACACGCTCTATTGTAATCCCCCTCAACGCGGTGAGTGAAACCATGAAAGTGGTGGCAACCGGAGATCTCCGAATACGGGTTAATATGAAAGGTAAAGATGAGCTAAGCCAGATGGCGCGCTCCGTTGACCATACCTTACAAACCTTCCAAGATTTAATCTTCTTATTGACCAGCTCTGCCAATCAGCTACAAGGGGCTGCAGAAGAACTGGCCTCAACGGCAGAGCAAACCAGCGTGGGTATTCGCCGTCAGTCTGAGGAAACTGACTTGCTGTCTACAGCAATGACGGAGATGTCGGCAACGGTTCAAGAGGTTGCGGTAAATGCAACCGCTAGTGCACAGGCGACCAATGCCGCGGACGAAGAGGCCGATGAAGGCCACCACGATGTTGAAGATACCGTAAATAAAATTACGCATCTTAGCCATGAAGTGGAAGAGGCATCCCGTGTAATCCAAACCCTTGAAAATGATACGGAAGAGATC
>CAKZLA010000066.1 GCA_937124525.1 uncultured Desulfobacterium sp. | reverse complement strand
GTAAATTCTCAATAACCAGGGGTGATAAAGCCTGCTTACCCTTTTAACGCCAGGTGCTATTCAAAAGGATGCCCTGAATGCCCAGACTTATTGAGAACTTACCCGATCTTTGTTTAAGTGATTGATTCTATTTGATTTTGTAAGAATAAATTCCTCAATTAAATCGGTGGATTATGAAAAATCGATATAATGTCTATTATAAATTTTAAGTTTCAGAGATTTTGTGTCTTAAAAACGGAAAACTTGAGGAGGGAGATTCTATGAAACCGAAATGTCGCCGGATGTCAGGTGTGATACAGTTCGCAATGGTCCTGCTCTCAGTGGTAATGTTCATCGGCTGCGCAGGAGAGCCGGAATTAAGTTCCATATCCATAACGCCTGATCAGGCAGTTGTCATAATCGGCCAGAGTCTATCCTTCAAGGCCCAGGCACTTTCCAAAAAGGGCGAACCCATGCCAGCAACAACCATTCAGTGGTCCTTGGAGCCCACAGGCAACGCCACCATTGATAGCTCGGGGGTATTCACGGCACAGAAACCCGGTCAGGTGACGGTGAAGGCCATGGCCGGCGGTATTGTGGGTCGTATTTCTGTCCAGATTCAGGCGAAAAAAGTGGCTGCGATTCAGGTTCAGGCTGAAAAAGAAAAAGCCCTGCCTGGCAGTCTGATCAAAATCCAGGGAAAACTTTTGGCCCAGGACAATGGACCAGCCGGGTTCAATGCCGTTACCCTCTCCTCTGATACCAAAGGAGTGATATTTTCAACGGAAAAAGTTGATGTGGGTAAACAGGGTGCGTTTTCCTTTGAAGTCACCCTTGGGTCTGAGCCGGGTCCGAATATTATTTTTATGAAAGTCGGAGCGATACAGAGAAAATGCGTCATTGAAGGAACCCGTATCGTTAAACTGGCCATTCGCCCTGAAAAGGAGAATTTTGAAGTCAATGAGGAAGTTGAATTTCAGGCGTTTGGGCTGGATGAACTGGGAAACCAGCGTGCTGTGAAAGCCGGGTGGACAATAAGCGGCAACAAAGCGGAGCTAAAAAAAGACGGACGGGTCCGCATGCTCAGCACGGGTCAGGCGGTGATTGTTGCAGATTATAATGCCCTTACCCTGGGACGTCCCATGTCAATCGTTCCTGGAAAGCTTGCTGAAATAAATTTGTCACCTGAAAAGATATCTCTCAGGGCTGGACAAAGCGTTCATGTGAAAATCGGCGGTAAAAATAGTTATGGATACCCTCTGCCGGTGTCGGTTTCCTGGACCTTGAGTGGGGATCTGGGATCCATTGATCCCGATGGAATGTTTGTGGCGAAAAAAGCGGGTTCTGGTTCAATCACTGCCAGTCAAGGAGATATTTCCGCGTCAATTCCCATCACCGTTGTCCCTGGTTTTTTGGCGGACATCAAGATTGCGTTTGGAAAAACCGCACTGGTGGCAGGAGACACAGTTAGTCTTACCGCCCAAGGTTATGATGCCTTTGGAAATAAGATTCCAGTCCAACCGGTGTGGAGCCTGGATCAGTCTTTGGGACGTATTGATCAACAAAAAAAGACCTTAACGGTTTACCAGAGCGGGAAGGGGGATGTTAGAGCCCAGAAGGGAAATATTTTAAAAGCAGTTCATTTTCAGGTTACACCGGCGGCATTGAATCGTCTTGAGATTTTTCCTGCCAATCCCACCGTTACGGCTGGCAATGAGATAGAGTTCCAGGTCAAGGGGTTTGATCGGTTCAACAACCCGGTTTCTGCGGCACCGCAACTGTCCCTGAAAGATAAACTGGGTAATCTGGGGGGCGATGGTATATTTAAAGCTCTGCATTCAGGAAATACCGTTGTGGAGGCACGCCAGGGAGACGTGGTGGTCACGACATCTCTGGCCGTGGTTCCTGGAAAGATGGTGAAAGCTGTTCTGACTCCAGACACCCCGGTGGTTTTTAAGGCAGGCGAAGTACAGGAATTCACGGTGTTCGGCCTGGATGCCCTTGGGAACACGGTGTATTCCAAAACCAGTTGGTCCATTTACCCCATTGATTTTGGCACCATTGACACCCAGGGGGTTTTGGGTGGAAAGAAAATTGGCAACGGAAAAATTCTGGTAAAAATTCAGGATCTCAAATCCATGGAAACCATGACCCTTGAGAACAGGGTACAGATCCAGCCGGGTGAACCCGTTAATATTGTCATTACGCCGGATAAAATCCGTCTGGCAGCCGGGGAAAAGAGAGCCTTTAGCGCCAAAATTCAGGATAAATTCGGTAATCCCATCAAGGCCTCCGTCACCTGGAGCCTTAAAGATGAGACCATTGGTTCCATCAGCCAAAACGGCATGTTCAAACCGGTGAAGTCCGGTACCTGGACGGTGACAGCGGCAGTGAAAAATATCCGGGCCCATGCCCAGGCCGTGGTGGTTCCCAATGAGATCGCATACAATAATGTCAGCCCGGCCCAGTTGACTCTTAAAGCCGGGGAAACCCAGAAACTGGAAGCGGTGAGTGAGGATAGATTCGGCAATGTGGTGCCAGCCAGGGTGATGTGGAAGGTCATTCCCGAGGAATTGGGAGATGTCAACAAAGACAACGTTTTTGTGGCGGAAAAAATGGGGGAAGGTTTTCTCACGGCAGTGGCCAATGACATTTCCCAGAAAATACCGCTTAAGATCAGCAAAGGCCCCCTGGCCCGAATCAATATTAATCTACCGGATGGAAAAATATTTTCAGGATCTTCCCTGGTGTTCCAGTCAAATGGATTTGATGCAGGAAACAATCTTGTGCAATTCCAGCCAAACTGGTCTGTTGAGCCTGAAACACTTGGTTACATTGACGATCAGGGGCGATTCACCGCCAACAAGGCTGGAAACGGAATGCTCACCGTTCAATCCCAGGGGGTTGAAGCCACCATGGCCATTGAGGTGGTATCCGGGGAAGCCGTCCGCATTAACGTGTTAAACGTTACCCCGCTGAACATCATTGCCGGAGATAAGATTCAACTGGATCTTAAGGCCTTTGATGCCGCTGATAATCCCATTGCAACCCCTGAATTTTCGTTCGAAATAGAGAATCAACTGGGGACGGTATCCATGGATAATCAATTCAGAGCCCATATGGCAGGAAGCGGTAACATAACCGTCACCATGGCCAAGGCCCAGGCCGTCATTCCGGTGCAGGTGGCTGTGGGACCTGTGGTCCGGGTAGAAGTCAAACCGGGAAAGACCAGCATTGCCGCCGGTTCCACAATGGTGTTTAAGGCGTTTGGATACGATGGAGAAGGCAACCGGGTGGATATCAAGGCTGGCTGGACTGTCATCGGAGGCGTTGGCAAAGTCTCAGAAGGGGGAGAGTTCAGTGCACACACCGTTGGACAGGGATATGTCAGCTGCCAGATGGCCGGCGTGGCCGGGCTCAGCCAGATCCAGGTGACTCCCGGACCGATTTCCCGCATTGATATCACCCCGAAACAATTAATTCTTGTGGCCGGACAAACCCATCAATTCAAAGGAGTGGCCTTTGATGCCCAGGGAAATGTCGTCTCTGTTGATTTGAGCTGGGCGTTCAAGGCTGACGGGGTTCTTGGAACCATTGATTCGGTGGATGGAATCTTTTTTGCCAAAAATTCAGGCAAAGGAGAGGTGTCTGCCCGGTCAGGCAGTGTTCAGGGAAATGCCCAGGTGATTGTCTCCCCGGGAGAGGTCAGTGAACTGACTTTAACCTCCCCTCCTCTGGAACTGGCGGCCGGGCAACAAACAACGCTTCAGGTCAGTGGCAGGGATTCCTATGGCAATCTTGTACCCACCGATGTGACCTGGCAGATTATCCCGGAATCCCTGGCCGTGGTCAGCCCTTCGGGCCTGATCACAGGCAGCAAAGCCGGTTCCGGAATCATATCCGCCCACCATGGCACATTGTCAGCCCCTGTGAAACTCACCGTTGTGCCGGGGGCCCTGGCTTCCATAACCATACATGCCCCCGAATCTTCCTTAAAAGGTGGACAAACCTATGCCTTTGAGGCCCGGGGATTTGATGTCGGGGGCAATCCGGTGCAATTTATCCCCCAGTGGGCGGTCACCACACACATCGGCACCATTGATGGAAAAACAGGAATGTTCAAGGCCACCCGGGTTGGCAACGGTTCCATCGAGGTGTATCATCAGGGAATCGTGGCATCTCTGGATGTTGCGGTGGTGCCGGGAAATCTGGCCCAGCTATTTGTGTCGCCCAACCCGGTGACCCTGAAATCTGGCACCCCCCGGATATTTAAGGTAACGGGGGTGGATGTGGCCGGTAACAGCGTAACGGTTCCGTCGCTTACCTGGGAGGTTCGTGGAGACATCGGTTTTTTTGAAAAACCAGGTGTGTTTTCAGCCACCCTTCAGGGAAATGGAAAAGTCGTGGCAACCACGAATGGCATTCATGCCGAGTCCTATGTTACGGTTATTGCTGGTGATCCAGATCCAGACACCACACGGCTGAGAGCCGAGCCTCCCCTTGTCCGGGCCAATGGACAGGACACCGCAGAAATTCTTGTGGAAGTCCGCGATAAAAACAACAATCCGGTGCCTGGTATCCAGGTAAGGCTGGTCTCCAGCCGGCAGAGCGATGACCTTGAGCAGCCGGGAAAAACCGATGCAGCAGGGAGGGCCGCAGGCCGTATTTCCTCAAAACAAAGCGGTACCAGTACCGTAACTGCATTAATTGGCAGGGAAGCTGTACGGGACAATGTGGTTATTGATTTTCAGTAAGCCATATAAAAATGCGCATTCATTTTTGGGCTACCAGTCTAAAGCGGGATAATTTTCAGCCTTGCTAATCATGCATATCAAGACTATCCAAGTATAGGTGGGTAGCCGTTTATAGCCTTTATCCGCTTTTCTCGACATATTTGCAGCCTAACTATGGGTTATTGACATTAGTTTGACTTGCTTGAGATTTTGTGTCTATTTAACAAATCACAGTTATCATTGTATTTTTTTAAGTCAAATCAAGAGAGTTGTAGCTTATTTTGATTTTGGCAGAAAAATTTTATAAAAAAGCTCTAACCCCATGAAATCATTACAAGCGATTTAAAACGCTCACGCACTGGTTCTGCTGAACCAGTGCCCAAAGTTCAAAAAGCCTGGAAAGCCCCATCATCCATGGGTGCGAGAAGCTTCCGATCAACTTTATTTAAAACGCGAACCTCGGAAGATCTTTTTTTCGGTTTTTCTATCATCACCGGGGTTGGAGAAGATTCTCGGAGAGACCTCTTTGACTCTGCCCCCTGTGAATCCAAGTCTTTCCCGTCCTTTATAAAAAGGCTGCTACCCACCAACATCGCCAGGTCGTCCACAAAACTCCTCATTTGAACAGCATGGGTGTTCATTTCCTCGGATGTACTTGCGTTCTCTTCTGCATATGACGCGTTCTGCTGGATAACATTATCCATTTCTACCACGGCTTTATTGATTTGGTCAATTCCCTGGGCCTGTTCACCAGAGGCAACAGCGATTTCCTCCACCAATTCTCCCACCTTGGTGGTGCTTTGGGCCACTTCCGTAAATGCTTCATTTGTTTCGTCCACAAGTTTGGCTCCATCGGTAATTTTCCCCACCGTACCCTCTATCAGGTCTGCGGTATTCCTGGCAGCTTCAGCCGCCCGCATGGCAAGATTACGCACCTCCTCCGCCACAACGGCGAACCCTGCGCCAGCCTCACCGGCCCGGGCCGCTTCCACCGCCGCATTCAAGGCCAGCAGATTGGTTTGAAACGCGATTTCATCAATGGTCTTAATAATTTTGGAAGTCTCCTCACTTGCCACTGACATCTCTTTCATCGAGGTTATAAGTCCGGCCATGGATCTGTCGGCTCGGCCCATTACCTGGCTGGCCTCATTGGTAAGGTTTCTGGCTTGAATTGCGTTTTCTGCGTTCTGTTTGGTCATTGAGGACATCTCTTCCAAGGAAGAGGATGTCTGTTCAATGGAAGCCGCCTGTTCCGATGCGCCCTCCGCCAATTGCTTACTGGAATCGGATACCTGCATGGAAGCAGCAATCATCTCGTCCGAACCCACGTTCAGCCCCTTAATGACGCGGTGGATAGGCTTGCTTATGGATCTTATTACAAAATTGCTCAGTAATCCCCCCAGTACAATGGCGATCACGGTAATTACAATTGCTGACCAGCGGGAATCGGTCCCTGTGGATAACATCTTGTTTTCCGAAATTTGTTTCATATCATGAATTTTATCCGCAAGAACTTCCATTGTTCTCTTTGTTTCCACCAGCATGGGCAAGGTTTTTGTTGAAAAAACCTTATGCGCCTCATCATACCCCTTCTCTTTGATGGTTTTATTTATCAAAACAGCGGACTCATGAAGATGTTTATGTGGCTCGATAATGGCCTCAAGTGAACTTTTTAATTCAGGATATTTCTTGATAAGTTCTTTGCCCTTTTCCCCGTATAAAAGCGGGGCGATATTACATTGGGTATGATCCAGCTGAACATCGGTATGATCTCGTTTATTCAAAAAAACATTCTTGAGGTTGTTTATCCAGTTTAAATGATCAATTTCCCTTTGCATTATGAAGTCGTCGAATTCAGCGGCTTCAATATAATTGTCATTGACTCTGAGAATAGTGTCGATGGACCAGATCGAGTTAAGGGCAACCAAAAGAACCGCTATAACAAGCAATCCGCTTAAACTCCACAATTTTGTACTAAGCTTAACATTTTTCAGCATCTTTAAATCTCCATTCAAATCATTTCTAATGCCATATATCTGGTTTTTAATTCCCGTTGGATGCCATCTGTGGCGGCAATCAGAGAACTTAGGGACGCAGCAGTTTTTGGTTTACCGTATAACAGTCTCGGGCGACCGGGTTTCGGGACCGAATTCGCCCACAACGTACCATGAAAATAATATTAGGTATATCTAAATTTCCTTATTGCATGCATAAAGATTTTGATTGCCATAATTAAAAACAAAATTCCTATGATTTCAATCTATTGTGCGGACTTTTATATAACTTCCACGGGCAGACCGCATGGAGAACCTGGGCCTGCCCACAACGAAGCATGAAAGAATATTAGGTGCCCCTACTCTTTCATATAAACATACATGGCAGTAAACGCCTGCCACAATGAAAATTGAAACTCTTATGATTCCAGTATTTTGGACGGAGTTTCATATAAACCACCACGGGGACCTATATTTTGACTTGGTTCGCCCACAAGAAAGATTAAAAAAACCGTGGCATTGGCTATGATTATATCTTATAACCTACATGACTGTAAACACCTGCCACAACGAAAAATGAAACCCTAACAATATCAATCCTTTGGAAGTGATTTTTATGTGAAACTCCGTATAAGAGACTGCAATAATTGGAGTTTGAATCTTCGGGGTTGGTCATAAGCTGGGCCACTGTGCGGGATATAAAACTTTACTCATCGCAAACCACTGTAATGACAGGGTTTGATTCTTAATGTTAAAATTACATCACAAAATGGCCGACGTTATGACCAAGC
>CAKZLA010000065.1 GCA_937124525.1 uncultured Desulfobacterium sp. | reverse complement strand
AAAGGAGGATATCCCCTCCCTGATTCGATATTTCCTTGAGCATTATAACCGAAAACTTGGTAAGCACGTGGATATCATTCCTCGAACCACTCTTAATCAGCTGTTGTCCTACCATTGGCCGGGAAATATCCGGGAGCTGGAAAATATTCTGGAGCGGGCCATCATCCTTGCCAGGGGCCAGGTGCTTTCCCTGGAAGGCCTCCGTCCAAAAGACGACGAGCCAATGGCTGAGAAAACGAATCTCACCCTTGAAGCCCACCAGCGAAATTACATACTGAAAATTCTCCATCAAACCGGCTGGCGTGTCAGCGGCGAGAAAGGTGCTGCCAAAATTCTGGGAATTAATCCCAAAACATTGGAATCCCGCATGAAAAAACTGGCCATCCATCGTCCCACACACTCCTGAAAACCTCATCCCTATACTTAGAGCATTACAGAGACACTTTTTCCATACATCACCCCAAAAATTCCTGAAATTCAACCCCTGCATTTAAGCTTTTTTCTTAAATATAAGGACAAAATTCCAAAAAAATTTTCATCTTTCTCCTATCCCGCCAGTAGCTAATTTTTTTTCATTTTATTTTAAGGAAGTTAGCTAAAAGTCCGTTTATATTTCCAACCCTGGAACAAAAATTGCTTATGCATTACTACATCCAAAAAATAAAAGGCTGCCCACTTAAGCCGGGATACTTTCAAAGATTTTTATGCGGATAATTATCTTTCAATCCATGAGAATCTAATATCATTCATCGGCAACGGTTTTGATGCGCTAAGCCAGTATCACCTTTGCCAAAGGAGACTACATGACCAACGACAAAATAGAACAGGCCCTTGAAGCATTAAGTCACCCGGAAGCTCCTAAACTTGTCACCGACACCATCCCAGGCCCCAAAGCCGGAAAAATTTACCAGGAAATGATGTCCCTTGAAACCCCCCAAAGACCTGCAGCCACCGTGTTTCCCCTGGTGGCCGAAGAGGCAAAAGGGGTAACTATCAAGGATGTGGACGGCAATATTTTCATTGATTTCGGTGCCGGTGTCGGTGTAAAGAGTACTGGCAGCTGTCACCCAAAAGTGGTAAAAGCAATCCAGGAACAGGCCCCGAAAATGGGCCACATGATTGACGCTTTAACCCCCCTTAAATATGAGGTGGTAAAAATCATGCGGGACACGGCTCCCCATGATCTGAGAAACAACTGTTTCATGACCTACTTCCAGAGTGGTACCGGTGGGGCCGAAGCCTGTATAAAACAGAGTAAAATGATCACAGGCAGAAACCAGATTGTGGCCTTTGAAGGTGGATACCATGGTATTTTCGGACATACCAACGCCATGACAGTGGGTGAAAATTATCGCCAGGGATACGGAGCACTGATGCCCTATGTACACCACCTTCCCTATGCATACTGCTATCGCTGCCCATTTAACATGGAATACCCAAAATGCGGTGTGGAATGTGCCAAATATGCGGACTACAAGCTCAATACCCCTTATACCGGCATTGACGATGTGGCAGCAGTGATCTGCGAAGCCTTCCAGGGAGAGGGAGGTTACATCGTTCCCCCCAAAGAGTGGTGGCCCATGATCAAAAAAGCCGCTGAAAAAGCCGGAGCCATGTGCATCGCGGATGAAGTACAATCGGGATTTGGCCGCAGCGGAAAAATGTGGGCATGCGAGCATTATGATTTTAACCCCGATATGATCACCTTTGGTAAAGGCGTGGGCAATGATCAACCCTTTGCAGGTGTTATGACCAACTCCAAATATCTTGATAAGCTGACTCTCCAGTCCCAGCCAAACACCTTCACCGGCAACTCAATCACCCTGGCTGCGGTCAAGGCTAATTACGAGATCATGCTGGACCCTGAAATGGACCTCATGGGTCGGGCCACCGAACTTGGCGAATACATGCAATCACGATTTAAAGAGGCCCAGAAAAGTATTGAACAAATTGGGGATATCCGGGGCCAGGGGCTGTGGCAGGCCATTGAACTTGTAAAAGACCCTGACACCAAGGAACCCACCCGCCCCGAATTCCTGGGAGACCTTTTCCCGGCCCTTTTTGCCAAGGGACTGTTCTCCGTTCCCTGTGGTCGTCACGCCAATGTATTGCGATTTATGCCGTCATTAACCATCTCTAAAAAACATCTGGATATATCCCTTGATATTCTCTTTGAGACCCTTGAAGAATTAAAGGATAAGATGACACAATAACTGCCCTGGGCCAACCTGGTATTAATAGGAAACATTCTATGGACAAACTTCTCAGAATAAACATGAATAGGAAAAAAGCTGAATTTGAGACTGTGCCGGAATCAATGGTCCTGTTCGGCGGACGGGGAACCGTGGCTGCCATTCTCTCCAAAGAGGTGGACCCAGCCTGTGAGGCCCTGGGGCCTGACAACAAACTTATCATATGTCCCGGGCTGATGGGAGACACCTCTGCCCCCTGCTCAGGACGGATCTCCATTGGCGGTAAAAGCCCCTTGACCGGCACCATCAAAGAGGCCAATGCCGGAGGTATGGCTGCCAAAAAACTGGCAGCACTGGACATTTATGCCATTGTTGTGGAGGAAATTCCACAAAACGATGAAAAGTGGTCCTTGCTGATGCTGGATGATTCCGGTGCAAAACTGCTCCCCGCATCAAAATACATCGGCATGAACAACTATGAACTGGTGGCGCAGCTGAGAAAGGATTTCGGCGAGGATATCGCCACTATATCCATTGGTCAGGCCGGGGAACGGGGATATCTAAACTCCACAGTGCAAATGTCCGACCCCGAGGGCCGTCCTGCCCGGGCCGCAGCAAGGGGAGGGCTTGGAGCGCTCATGGGCTCCAAGGGCATCAAGGCCGTTGTCATTTCCACGGAACAAAAGGTTAAAGCACCCTACCAGGATAAGGCAGGATTTCGCACAAACAGCAAAGCCTACAGCAAGGCGATCATGGATAATCCTGTTTCAGGTCAGGGATTACCCGCCTTGGGAACGGCGGTCCTGGTCAATGCCACCAATGCCCAGGGGGTCTTGCCCACCAACAATTTCCAGAAGGGCTGCTTTGAACAGGCAGAGGCCATCAGCGGTGAGCACATTGCAGAGTTGCAGGCTGATCGCAAAGGTCAAATGACCCACAGATGTTCTCCGGGATGTGTCATCCAATGTTCCAGCGTGTACCATGGTCCTGACAGCAAGTATCTCACTTCAGGATTTGAATATGAGACCATTGGACTCATGGGCTCTAATTGCGGTATCGATGATATTGATACCGTGGCTCTTCTGGATCAAATGTGCGACGATCTGGGTATAGATACCATGGAAACCGGGGTCTCCATCGGGGTGTGCATGGAGGCTGGCAAATTACAATTTGGAGATGCAAAGGGTGCCATTGCTCTGGTTCAGGAAATGAAGGATAACACCTATTTCGGGAAAATTCTCGGCCAGGGAACCCTGGCCGTTGGAACCCATCTGGGTGTAAAACGCATCCCCGTTGTAAAGGGGCAGGCCCTGGCAGCCTATGACCCAAGAGGACTCAAGGGAACCGGCGTCACCTATGCCACCTCCCCCATGGGAGCCGATCACACCGCTGGAAATGCCCTGGGAGATCCATCGGTGGAACCTGCAAAAAAGGAAGGTCAGGTGGCTCTCTCCACCCAGCTACAGGTGGGCATGTGTCTGTTTGACAATCTTGGTATGTGCATCTTTTCCGGTTTTTGCCTTGCAGCTCCAGAGAATCTTCAGCTCCTGGTAAACATGGTTGCAGCCAGATTTGGCGGTGAATGGGATGTGGACCGGCTCATGGGCATTGCCGTTCAGACCATTGCCATGGAAAAGGCATTTAATAAAAAGGCGGGCTTCACTGCAAAGGACGATAAGCTGCCTGATTTCTTCTATGTTGAAACATTGGATTCCGTGGATACCGTGTTTGACATCACCGAAGAAGAGCTGAAAGAAGCGATTCCCTTTTAATCCAGTCATCGTCACCCCCCCTGGGTTAAAGACCCGGGGGTGTTCTTGCCGGGTTTTTACATGAAAGTCCCAGCACGCATTGAAATAAAAGAACTTTCATTTTTCGTTGTGGGCAGGCCAGATCCCAATACGGTCTGCCCGTGGCAGTTTATATGAAAAGGTAGCCTCCAAGTTTGCCTCAGCAGAGCCCCCCCGATGGG
>CAKZLA010000064.1 GCA_937124525.1 uncultured Desulfobacterium sp. | reverse complement strand
CATGGTAAATACCCCGCTGAACAGTATGTCGATGTGATGAGCAATCCCCGCTGGTTTGAATGTGTAAACGATAATGGGCAACCAACCTTGAGCTAAAGACCCAGGGGATACCTTTTCGATTTCGGCATCCTTCATATATGCCCCAAAGTACTTTACATTTTTTTTGAAGAAAGTCTTTAAACATGGTGAATGGTCTCAAAGACTGTAAAGTACTTTTGAAGGATGCCTCGATTTTCTATAAAAAATTTGAGAGAACCATTGATTCACAGCTCTTACAGTCCTCGAAAATTAAATTTTGTTTCCAGCAGGTGCCTTGTCTTTTCATTCACTGGAAGTTTGGCAAGGGCCTGCCTGGATATCCACAGGGCATCCAGAGCATCATCTCCGGCCACGGGCTCTCCACTGACGTAATCTCCCGCCACATCAACAATATGGTAGTGATACCGGACATTGTGAAAGCGATCCCTTTCAATGGAATCAAAGGCAAATACCGTCTCCCGGGGGGTAATGGTTACCCCAGTCTCTTCCATGACTTCCCGTTGGGCCGCCTCCTGAATGCTTTCACCCAGTCGTACCCGACCGCCGGGGATGGCCCAAACCCCTTGAGATGGGGGATTCTTTCGCTTTACCAACAGTACATGATCTGCCTTGAAAACAACCGCTCCCACGGCCAGCACAGGGTGGGCTGGATACAGCCGGGTGCTGACGGGCAGCCGCCGATGTTTGAGTAGGTACCGTAACCATTTGACTGGAAAAAGCATGGACACCGTGGCAGCATATTGATCATAGGTACCCTTCATGGTTTTTTTGAGTTTTCTGTCCTCCAGCATGGCCCCCACCACAAAGTAAAAGCTTAAAATGGCATTGACCATGACATCTGCCATTGTCATCCGGGCCTGGTAAGTCCAGATCAGAAAAATGCCGCCCAGGTACCAGGGATGGCGGGTGACTGTGAGAATGCCTCTGGTTTTAAAGGGGATGGTATCGCCAGATGATGAAAAAGGATTTTGCCGGATTTGGCGTAGTCCGGTGAAATGTTTCAGATCGTACATCCTGGCACCCATCACGAACAGCAGCAATGAGGTGAGCAATAAAATAATTCTCACTGTCTGCAAGGGGCCTTGCGCAATAAGGCACAGGGGGCTATCGGTCCCCTGGCCGTATAGATAAACCGGTAAAAGGGTGAGCACGGCCACGGCATTGAAAAACAGTCGATAAAATCGATAAGCCTGTCCCAGAAGGTGTTCCAGGTAATTGGTGACTGTGAGGGAGATCATGGTGCTATGTAATGTACACCAGATGATCCACAGGAGAGCCAGTAAGAAGTGTGTGATAATCATGCCTGGAGAAATATCAGTCCCTTAAGGGGGTGTAAAGGAAATTTTGAACCTGTCAGGGTTTATTGTTTGATCTTGGGGCGCTACCGGCGTATTATGCATTTTGACGAGGTTCCTTATCTTTATATATATTTATTAGGAACTAATAATACGTATAAAATATAATAATTCTCGCCATGTTTTTCATTAACTTTATGTGTTTATGTTTCAAAAGATTTTTTTAACAGATGGCCAACCTTTTAAAAATTATTTTTTGATATTAAACAATTATAGGAGAATGACATGAAACTTTGCATAACAGCAACAGGAAAAAACATTGATGCGAACATTGATGCCAGATTTGGCAGGGCACCTTGGCTTTTGATTATCGATACAGACACTGGTGCCATCATTGAGGCCGTGGAAAATACGGCGGCTGCCCAGGCACAGGGAGCAGGAATCTCTGCTGCTAAGCTCGTGTCAGATAAAAATGTCGATGCGGTTCTCACCGGCAGTGTCGGTCCCAATGCCACCAGTGTGTTTCAAACAAGCGGTGTTAACCTGTTTGAAGGGGCCTCTCCCCAAGACACGGTACAGGAGGCCCTGGCAAAATTTAAACAAGGTTCTTATGGTCAGGTCCAGAGTGGTGCATCAACAACTCCTACCGGACAGGGTGTACCAAGAGGACGAGGTCTATCCGGAGGTGGTCGTGGCATGGGCGGTGGCGGAAGAGGACGAGGTATAGCTGGAGGTGGTCGTGGTATGGGCGGTGGCGGAGGCCAGGGTATGGGGGGTGGAAGTGGTCAGGGCCGTGGTATGGGTGGCGGGGGACGACGCGGATAATAATCAAAAAGCCTGAGCCCTATCCATTGTCCAGGATGGTCATGGTATGTTGCCATTACTTGCTGAATCACGTCGGGATTTTTTGCAGGCAAAGTCGAATAATTTTGTTGTAGGAATATTGACGGGCTTAACTGGATGTTCTCTTGGAGGGTGAATGGGGAATAGATAACATTACACGCACTGGAGAAGATTAAAAATATGTAGTTTGTCTGTAAGAGGAAAACAGTAAGAACTTGCACAGATCCATTGAAATAATCGGTACAGAATAGCTGGGCGTTCGGGGGTTGAGTTGTTTGGTTAAGGTGGGGAAAAGGCGTATCGTCATTGATCCTGGCGTTGCACTTGGTTATTTGCGCCATGGCTTTTTGCCCCACCCATTGCAGGTGGCAGAAGGCGAACGTGTACGGCAACGAATCATCACAGCATTAACTACGGCAACAGATGCAGTCTTCAGTCATTTTCACGGCGATCATATCCCTCTGCGCCATGCAAATCCATATCAGCTGGCAATTCAACACCTTCCTGCAAGTTTTCAGAATATTTGCTACTGGAGCAAATCCATAGATTCTCTTGGCACCAAGATGAAGCAGCGTGCTCAGGATTTAAAGGAACATTTGGGCTGTAATTTCCATGGCGCTGAGGATCTCATGGATGATTCTTTTATGCGTTTTTCCAAAGCTGTGCTCCATGGGGGAGCCAGAAACCCTTCACAGGACACCGTGATGATGACTCGCATTGATCTGGGCGACACCGTTTTTGTCCATGCTTCGGATATTCAGTTGCTCGATGCTGCGACCATTGACTATCTTATTACCTGGCAACCGGATATTGTCCTGGCAGCCGGTCCCCCTTTATATCTTGAGATATTTTCGCCTGCAATGCGTCAAGCTGCATGGGAGAATGGTCTTCGTCTGGCTCAAAATGTGAGAACCCTCATTCTTGATCACCACCTGATGCGCGATCAACAGGGACCTGTATGGTTGGCAGACCTTTCAGATGCAGCTGGCAGAGAGGTTTATAGAGAGCAATTTAAAAAAGCGCTGACTGTGGTAAGCGATTGTGTGGATCAAGGCCTTTCCAAGAAGCGTATTGTAACCCTTTTGAATAAACGTGATTTTAAAACAAGAACTGGAAAGAAGTGGTCATATAGCACACTGGCAAATGAACTTCAGAGGTTAGGCGACAAATAAGAAACACCATATAACCAGACTTCGGCGGGGACTGGAGGCCATCGTCTCTTAAAGAGGGCTACTCCTTCAGTGGTGCGGCATGCCAAGGGAGGTATACTGCACCCGTCCCCACATGGCAGAAGACCTAAGTTGGAAAAGCCGGATGTTCAAGATTTTCTTTCTACCCCCTGGGCCTTTAGCCAAGGGGGAGTCGGATTATTTTTTTCGAACCACCTCAATGCGGAACCCATCGGGATCTGTGACAAAATAAAAGCTTGGCTGGCCCTGGGTCAGCCCTTTCAAGGGAGTCAATTCCAACCCCATTTGGGTGTGTCGCTGGTGTGAGGCTTCAAGATTATCCACGGATACCGCCAGATGGGAATATCCGTTGCCTATGACATAGGGTTCCTTTTGGTCATAGTTGTAAGTCAGTTCCAGCTCAAAGGGCAAACCGGCAGCGGTCAAGTAACTCAGGGTAAACTTGCCCTCGGGATAATCTTTTTTCCGTGATACTTCAAATCCAAATGCATCTTGATAGAATTTCTCCGACGCATCCAGGTCCATAACTCGGTAACAAATGTGAATCATAGGGTAATCCATAAATAGTTCCTTTGGTTGAATATAACTGCCACGGGCAGACCGTATTGGGGATTTGGTCTGCCCACAACAAATATCGAAACTCCAGTTATTACAAAATATTGGACGGAGTTTCATATAAAAGTTTTATGGGTTTTGTTTTGCCCACCCACACTGTGGTCAAAATTATATATAGGCCCGGTGTTATCAATTGATAGTTGACAAAGTTGTGATAGGTGACGCAGTTGCGTCGGATTCCTGACAACGTAATACCAGATCCTTGAGGGTCATCTCTTTTAACCCCTCTGCCATAAAGGTGTCAACTTGTTGGCAGATATCCATTGCCACGGTGGTGTGGGAAAGGGGGGGAAGATGAGACGCAGCCTCGCCGACATCACGCATTTTTGTAAATATTTTCGCCACGGTGAGTGTCTCCGGGGAACGTGCTGGCTGAAAGGTGCATCGCCTTCCGGTGGTGCTGCAGTGCTCCGACACAAAACCGATTTTTGTAAGAAAATGAATAATCCGCCTGCAGAGCCGGGGAGGAATGCCCAGTCGGTGTGAGAGTTCTCCATGGCTTAACGCAGGATTCCCCTTGTGGAAATTATCGGCCAGGGTGATCAGCAGTGCCAGGGTCATCTGTTCAAAACTGCTGCGACTTACCTGGGAGAGCCGCAGATCCCGCCCACTGGCCCTCAAGTTCTGCCGGGCATAGCAGACCTCCAGCCCAAACAATACAATTACCCAGGAGATATACAGCCACACCATGAAAATTGGCAGGGCAGCCATGGTGCCGTATATAGCGTTGTACCTACCCACGCCCACCTGGGAATAAACATATCCCACCTGGGCAAGCTGCCAAAGGGTTCCCCCCACAATACCCCCCACAAATGCGGCCTGCAACTCCACCTTGATGTTGGACATGAAAACATAGAGTCCGGTAAAGGCCAGCCACATAAATAAATAGGGAGCCAACTTGAAGAACAGGAACATGGAGCCTCCCACCAGTTGCAGTGTCATGAGCTGTTTTACCAAATTGTTGCTGGCCAGGGTGGAGGTCATGGAGATGGCGCTTATAATTAATACCGGGCCGATGAGAACCACAGACAGGTAATCGGAAAAGCGTCGCAGCAGAGGGCGTACCTCTTCAACTCCCCAGATATGGTTGAAGGTCTTTTCAACATTGGTTAAAAGTGAGACCACGGCGATGATGAGAAAGACAAGGCCAAAGGCCCCCAGCTGTGTCATCTGTGTGTTGTTGATATAACCCAGAATGGCCTCGGCCACCTGTCCATCCCCCACATTGAGTTTTTCAATAATCCAGGGTTGCAGAAGATTCTGAACGCCAAAGGCCTTGAGCAGTGCAAAGGTGAGCCCCAGCAGGGGAACCAGGGAGAGCATGGTGTAGTAAGTCAGGGCCGATGCCCGCAACAGGCACTGATTGACGGTGAAATCCCGGATGACAAGGATAATGATTTGGATCTGTCGCAGTACAATGCGTTGGGGCAGGCCCAGTTCAAGGGGATTTCGCTCCCAGAGCAGATATTTTATGCGCTTTTGCAGGGAAGCCTGCATGGGTTTGAATTTAAACATATATTTCCATTTTGTTCAGATGATAATTTGCGGTTACTCATCTATGATGCGCTTTTTCATGTTGCCATAGTGGGGATGAGTCAGGCTTGGCTTATGGGGATTGTTTCTGGACGTTTATGGTTTGGATAGATCTGGATTAACAACGCCAATACGCCAAGCCTGACCCCGTTTTCCTACCCGTTCTTGTGAAAGTTGCTTACAAGATTTGATCACCGAGTGTTAACCACTACCAAGCGTAAGCATAACAGATTTAACAAGGGGTAGCCATGGGCTAAAGAAATCTTTTCATTTATAGCCCACTTAACCCGGGATATTTTCAAAGAGTTTTATGTGGAAAATCAGATTTCGTCCCCTGGATTTAAGGCTCCTAAGAGGCTTGATTTTAAAGCCTGTCCCCATTGGTCCATTAATTATGATGACTGGTCTATGTTATGACCAATCCCGACGGGTGCCATAAAAAAGAAAAGATTTTTTTAAATTTAAAAAAATCTTTTCTTTTTTATGGAATTTTTAAGGTTTCATTATAATGATAAAATGATTTTATATTTCAAGTAGTTAAGGATTGAAAAATCTAAATTTTGGTATTATGGCATATTAATTGCTGTAATAAACTGCCAATGGCTTACAAAAAATAACAGGTTGTTTTGCGATCCACGACTCAGATTGTTTTTTCTGTGTTTGTGGTGGATTTGTCAATATTTAAGTTCGCCCCGGAAGCAGTTAAAAATAAATAGTAACCGTATGAGGAATAAAACATGGGACTTATCTTCAACAATGAAACCTGCTCGGGCTGCAAGGCCTGCGAGCTTGTCTGTACTCTGCAGAACCTGAAGGAGATTAATCCTTCCAAGGCAATGTTACATGTATATGGAAAGTTTCCAGATCCAGGCAAGTATTTTGTGGATATTTGCGATCAGTGTGGCGCCTGTGCCGAGGCATGCCCCCAGGATGCCATTGAGCTTAAAGGGCAGACCTATCGAATAAACAAAGATAAATGTGATCAGTGTATGGCCTGTGTCCCCGCTTGTCCGGTCAATTTGGTAAAAGTTGACGACGATGGCTATCCCTATAAATGCATCAACTGTAAACAGTGCGTTACTGTCTGCCCAAGGGATGCGTTAACATTTGAATAATGGCAAGGGCAAAATTACCTCTCACAGTTCAATTAAAACGATTTACGATTACAGGTGATTGATTATAGGTTTACACAGTGGGCATGGCAGGCTCACTTGCCATAACAAAGTTTGAAACTCCATGATTACGAAATGTTGATCAGGGTTTCATTTAAATAGTCTGGAGGACAACATGTTATACGGATATGCAGGAAATACCCTCAGAATTGATTTAAGTGCCGGAAAAATCGAAAAAGAACCCCTGAAAAAAGAGTGGGTGGACGACTTCATCGGTGGACGCGGATTTACATCAAAAATTTTATACGATGAAAATCCCCCCAATGTGGATCCCTTTGACGGCGAAAATAGATTTATCATCGCCATGGGCCCCTTGAGCGGGCTGTTTTTACCGGCAAGTGGAAAAACCCATTTCTGCACTAAATCTCCGGCCACCGGTGGATATGGTGACAGCAACATGGGGGGCCACTTTGGGGTTAACATGAAGTATGCCGGTTATGATGTGACCATTATAAAAGGTAAGGCCAAAGAACCCTCATACATCTTCATAGACAATGACACCGTGGAAATCCGACCTGCCGGACACTATTGGGGCAGGGGTTCCACGGAGGTGGAGGCGGCCATGAAGGAGGAGCTGGGGGATGATTATCAGATTTTGACCATTGGTGAAGCCGGTGAAAATCTGGTTAATTTTGCCTGTATTTCCCACGATTTTGGCCGTCAGGCTGGTCGTATCGGCATTGGGGCGGTTCTGGGTTCCAAAAATATCAAAGCCATTGTGGCAAGGGGAAGCAAAAGTATTCCGGTATTTGATCCCAAGGGGCTCTTGAAAAAGGGGAAAGAGACCTACGCGGCCTGCCGGGAAAAACCCGGATTTAAAGGCTGGACCCCCGAAGGGACGGCAGGTATCACCAACTGGTGCAACGATGTAGGGGCTCTTCCCACCCGGAATTTTCAGACATCTAATTGTAATTACGCCGATAAAATTAACGGGAAAGCCATTTTAAAAGAGTTGAAAATCACGGACAAGGGCTGTTTTGCCTGCCCCATTCCCTGTGGTAAATATGGCCATGCCAAAACAAACCTGGGCAATGTCTATGTGGAAGGACCTGAGTATGAAACCCTTTCACTCCTGGGAAGCAACTGCGAGCTGGATGACATCCACGGCATCGCCTATACCAACTATATCTGCGATGAGTTGGGCATTGACACCTGTTCTGCGGGTGCCGTTGTCAGCTTTGCTCTGGAGTGTTACGAAAAGGGGTTTATCTCCAAAGAAGAGATGGGCATGGATGTGAAATGGGGGGATCTGGATTCCATTGTTCATATCCTTAAAATTATTTCCAAGCGGGAAGGTATTGGCGATGTCCTGGCCCTGGGAGTTCGGGATGCTGCCGAAAAGATCGGACATGAGAGCAGCAAGTTTGCCATCCATGTCAAGGGCCTGGAGTGGACCGGATATGAATCCCGCAATGCCCCTGGCATGATGTTGGGATACATGACCTCAGATATTGGTGCCCACCATGGCCGGTGCTGGGTATTGGGCTCTGATGTGGCAACGGCCGTGGGAGGCGACAAGGATGCCACGGTGCACGATCTCATCTCCGGTGGTGCCAGCTTTGATGCCATTCCCAAGGCAGACCATAAAAATGTGGTGCCCCTGGTATTAAAATCCCAGCACTTGCGGCCTGCC
>CAKZLA010000063.1 GCA_937124525.1 uncultured Desulfobacterium sp. | reverse complement strand
TAGTATGCTACGCAGCCCCAAACAGGCGAATATGGGGCACTGTCCAAACATTTACATAAGCAAACCGAATATTTACTATTCTTCAAAATAAAACCCAGAGATATCAATGATATACATCCATGGGATACTGAAAAATATATGTGTGGGTACTTACACCGAATCATAAATTCCTCGGGATTATTCGTGACTCGTCAGTCCTAAGTTCTCTGCATGTTGTGTATGGAAATTTGCTGTACTTGTACTACACACCTTAGATAGCCAATGCATAGCCATCAGAACCTGATAGCCATCTCACCGTAAAATGATCGACCGGTGCCGGGATAGTAGCCGTAATACTCCTCGTCAAAGATGTTATCCAGTGCCAGGGAGAGTTCTGCAAACTTTTTGATCTGGTAGGAGATTTTGGTATCCACCGTGGTGTAGGGATCATAGGATGTGTAGACTCCGTCGACAATGTCGGTGTTGGTGTCGTTGCCGTAACGCTTCCCGACATAACGGCAGATGATTGACGCTTTATATGGCTTATGGTTGTAACGCACTCCTGCGTTGAACATCTCCTGGGGCACCTGAATCAAATTTTTTCCTTCAGATGTTGGTTGAGCCTCATTTTTCAGCATCTTGGAATCCGTATATGTGTAGTTGGCAAACAGGGTGCAGCCGGAATCAAATTTCTGCTCCGCCTCCAGTTCCAGACCCTGTGTGCGGGCCTCTCCTGCATTGATGTACTCACTAAGGGTGGTACTTACCGTCTTGCGGTAAATCATGTCGTCTATATCATTATGAAAATAGGTGGCTGCCACCTTCATCCCGGGCCAGAGTCCCTGCTCAACCCCACACTCCCAGGAGATGACTGTTTCAGGCTTAAGGTCGGGGTTGGCGGCATAGGTACGTCCGGTGGAGGAGAGCCATGTACGGTAGAGGTCATAAACAGTGGGTGCCCTGAATGCCTTTCCGATTGAGCCTCTGAGGGTGGTTTCACTTAACGGCTTGTAGACCATGGCCACTTTTGGGCTGAATGAGGAATCACTCCTGCTCTCATAGTGGACCGAACCGTCGGCAGATCCAACGGTGTTGGAATAACCGTCATAGGTCTCCCACCAGTCTTCACGACCTCCTATATACAAGGTCAGATTGTTGAGAATGGTGATTTCATCCTGAAGGTAGACAGAGTATGTTCGATCCTTGCCTCCGGCCTCATAGGTGAGGTCAAGCTGAGAATCTTCATCTCTCCAGTTCGAAAGGTTATGCTCCTTGTTGTCAGCTTCACCAGCGCGATAAGAGGTACCTATTGTCACCAGTTGGCGGTCACCAGCCGGAATAGTGAACTGCATATCACCACTGTAACTTGATGACGGAGTCTGGCTGATCTTTCCGGGGCCACCCTCCAGGGTTGTCTCGGCAGTGGTTCCCTTGCTTACATACCAGTTCTCCTCCATATCCAGGTAGCCGAGAGTCAATTTGGCCAGTATATTCGCAAATTCAGTCTCAAATTTGGCGGTGTAGAGATTCTGGGTACGACCACCATCTCCTGAGAGGAACGAATTCTCCTTGACGGTGCTGTAACTCCAGACCGGATTGCCTTCTTCATTCTGAAGATATGTGTGCGGATCATCATATCCATATTTAAAACGGCTGCGCATATAAGAGACAGATGCCTTTGTTGTTGCAGAAGCTTCATAGGCACCTTTGAAGATGAGCTGGTCATCCCACCAGGTATTATCTCCGCGGTCACCGATCAAATAACGTGCCGAACCTTTTGAGTCTGTTGTCGGTATACCGCCACTGATACCGCTCAAGGAGGGATCCTTACTCTGCACATTAAGGACTGTCGAATATCCGTTGGTTGTCTTGTAGCCGTAGCTTCCAAGAAAACTAAGTTTGTCGAAAACCTTGTCGCCATAGGAGATGTACACTTTTGACAGATCATCAAGGGCTGTACCACGATCGAATGAAGAGCCGTAACCTGTCTTGAGAGTGATCTCACGTTTTTTCGGCATCCGGGTGATGATGTTGACAACACCTGCCATTGCGTTGCCACCGTAAAGGCTGGAGCCTGCCCCTTTTACTACCTCTATCTGTTCTACATCTTCGACAGACTGCAACTGGTAAGTTATTCCACCTGTATAAGCGTCGTTTAATGGTATGCCGTCCAGCATAAAGAGGACCCTTTTGTCATAACTGAGCCCCCGCATGGAGACAGATGATGTGGTACTCATGAGCCCCTTGCCCTTATTGTCGTGAAAAATACCAACTGTTGTGTTGAGTGCCTCGTCAAGACTTTTTATGTTGCGCTCTTCGATCTCTTTCTTACCTATCACCGAGACACTTCCCGGAGCATCAGTGACAGTGGTATCTGTTCTGGTTGCCGTTACAATTATTGATTTCAGCTCAACGATATTCCCTGCCAATGTCTCTTCTGCAATGGCAGAAGGGACATTGGCTGCAAATAGCATTGCTGATGATATAATAATGGATGACATCCAAAATAATTTTAAATACCTGTGCAATCTCTTCATAAAACCGATTCCTTTATCCCCTCTTTGAAGTTATACCATACATTAACGCTGCCGGCTGGCAATGATCTCCAAAGCATTAAACCTATTAACCACTGCTACAGCAACTAATGTGGCTGTTATTTTAAAATCATCATACAGGCCGAATCTGGCTGACTTGTACATATAATATCTGTTTAAAAATTCACCTGAATACCGGTCACTTGGGGAAGGCACCATGATAATTGACACAATTTTACAATGGTGTTATTAGAAGGTGCGCTCTCTGGGTATCCAGTGGACGTCCCCTGGAAGACAGCATGCTTCTTTGGTCGGATACACTGCTGTCTTCCAGTTCTTTAATTTTGTATAACTGTCACGGGCAGCCCGTATTGGGGATCATATGCCTGCCCACAACAAACATAAAAACTCCAGTTATTACAAATCGTTGGACGAAATTTCTTATAACTGCCACGGGCAGCCCGTATTCTGGCCCCGGCCTGCCTACAACGAAGCATGAAAGAATAGTAGGTACACCTACTCTTTCATATAAAATCCACATGGCAGTAACCACCTGCCACAACGAAAAATGAAACTCTAATAATTGCAGTCTCTTAGAGAGAGTTCCATATAAAAAAAGCCAGAAATACCGGATATAATTTCTTACATCTGGCCTTCCTGGCTTTATTATTATGGTAATCTGACTTTTTTTAAAAACAATGCAATTTCTATTGCAATTTTGGGGTATAAATAGCCGAAACGAATATCTCTGTCAAGCAAAAATACGCCCTGTCCCAAAACAGGAAGCCGTTTACTTATACTCTATGTTCAAGTTTTTCCGGCCAAGTTTGCGAAAACGGGGGCAAAAGATCACCATGCACCGAACCCTGGATGTTCACCAAATCATACATAATTGTGGTTTGTCCGAATTAACGTGTGTTTTAATTTTGTACTGTAGCGTTCCCGGTTCACTCTTGTTTGACCAGGGCATGTGCATGCAGTAAATCGGCAAACTGGTCGGGCATAACGGGTTTACTAAAGTAGAACCCCTGCATTTCATCACAGGCTTGTCCTTGCAGAAAATCCATCTGCTCCTGCGTTTCCACACCTTCGGCCACTACGGTGAGGCAGAGGGTCTTGCCCATGACAATGATCGCCTTGGCAATCGCTTTGTCCTCAGAATTATCAGGAATGTTACGAATAAAGGATCGATCCACTTTGATTGTGTCCACTGGGAAGTGTTTGAGCTGGGAGAGAGAAGAGTAGCCGGTACCAAAATCGTCGATGGCGAGCCGCACGCCCAGGTTCTTGATCCTCGATAGCACTTTGATCATGCGCTCAGGGCTATGCATTACCATGCTTTCAGTGATTTCGAGTTCCAGCAGATTCGGCTCCATCCCGGAATCCTCCAGAGCCGTTCTGATATCCTCGATCAAAGCTGGATCTGTGAGTTGACGGAGTGATAAATTCACCGCCATACAGACAGGAGGAAGACCCTGACGTTGCCAGGCGACATTTTGAGCGCAGGCAGTTCTCAGTACCCATCTGCCGATGGGCACGATCAGCCCTGTCTCTTCGGCTACCGGTATGAGCTGCAGGGGGGGGAACCGAACCAAGGGATGGGTTCTGCCAGCGCAGCAGGGCCTCCACACCGGTGATCACGCCGGTCTTGAAGTCCAGCTTGGCCTGGTAGTGCAGGGAGAATTCTTTTCGCTCCAGTGCCATGCGCAGGTTCGTCTCAATCAAGAGACGTTCGATTGACTGAGCTTTAATATCCTTGGAATAAAATTGGTAGTTATTCTTACCTTCACTCTTGGCGAAATACATGGCTATGTCGGCATTTTTCATTAAAAATTGCTCGTTCTCGGCATCTTTTGGGTATATGCTAATGCCGATGCTTGCCGTTACACGGCATTCCTCATCCATAATTGTCATCGACTTCATAATGTTAGATAGGACATTGCGGACCACAGTGGCGACCTGTTCCAGATCGTTGATCTCTTCGATCAGTATGACAAACTCATCCCCTCCCAGACGGGCGACGACATCAACCGCTCGCAACGATTGTTTCAGCCGTGTGGCTACATCCTGCAGCAACTGGTCGCCTGCCTCGTGGCCCAATGTGTCGTTGATAATCTTGAAACGATCCAAATCGACAAATAAGACGGCCAGCTGCCGCCCATAGCGTTGCGCTGCCTGGATTGCGTGGTTCAGCAGATGGCTGAACATCACAGTCCCCAAATTTAAGGGTTCCCAAGAACCTTAATTTTAAAGGCTGTCCCACCTTAAGTGGGTAGCCATCGAACCTACAAAAACAAATTATTCAAAAGTTGGGATTGGAGACTTCTATT
>CAKZLA010000062.1 GCA_937124525.1 uncultured Desulfobacterium sp. | reverse complement strand
CAGTTCCATCCCATAAAAGTTGAAAATTTTCATATTTTTTTTTCAAATTGACCGCTGTTTTGCCGTTTTGCACTTCCAAGATAATCCTGGCGCAGAAAAATCACCAATCCAATGTTCCGATCACGGATTTCGCTGAGCCGTGCAGGAATGTCAAGCAGGGCAGAAATGGCATTCTGCTGATTTTCATCGGAATGAATATCCGGAAAAAGATTCTCCAACCCGTCAAAAAGAAGAGTGATGGGCTTTTCCTTCAAAGCCTCATTGAGCTGCCTGAACGTTTTGATATCCCTTTTGTTTTCAGAAATAACTTGAATAATCTGCTGTTCCCAAAAAAATTTCCACTCTGATTCAGAATGCGTTTCATCCCGGAATCGTTCCAGGTGCGTTTTAAACGCATCATAGTCAAATTGGTCAAACAAAGACTGATTTTCTTTCAGCGCAATGATAACCGAGGAATCCCCCTGAATTTCACTGGAACGAAGTATGGGAAAAAAATCCGCATCTATTTTTGTTTTATCCGGCTCAATTCGATCACAGAATTTTTTATAAGTCATAAATCCTGTCATACGCATGAAATGAAATGTTTTTCCCGAACCTTTGGCACCCAGAGATACTACCAGGGGCAATGAGTTGAAGTACTGCCTGGGAAATTCCTTAAAAAAATTGGTTTTTAAAAAATCTTCAGATTCCGTGTTTTCTGCAAAAATATATTTGGAGCAAAACTGTTTTAATTTCCTCACCGGAGAAAGTCGTTCATCTTTATCTGTAATGACGTCTTCCAGGATTTCTTCAGAGTCATCAATTCCCTGGAAATAATCTTTAAAAAATTCATTTAAAGAACCGGCATTATCCCATACATCCTCCCATGAGCGGACATTGAGTAACTCAGTTTTAAAGGGAGTGGCCTGGATTGAAATGGGCTCTGAAAGTAATTCTGAATCAGAATCCAGCCCAGAGTCACTTTCACTTTCAAATATGGTATTTTCAAATCTGGCCTTAGCTTTTATCAACCGGTTTTCATCCTGCTCCGGCGGCACCATGGAGACGATGATCTCCGGCAACATTTTTCGCTGTACTTTGGAACCGGTTTTGTTTAACTTGATCATCTCTTTTAAGATTAATTCCGTTCCATACAAGGACTGTTCAGAAAGGGTTGTAACCAGGAATCGATCAATATAGGGATCAAGCAAAAAAGGGGCGCTTAACTCGCTGATACCCGCTCTTAAATCAATAAAAACATAATCGGCATCAATCTGTGTGGCCAGCTTATCAATACTTTCACGCAATTTCCATGGGTTGTCGTCCTGGGAGAGGTGTTCCGGCCTGACATTGATCTGGAACAGATCAAGGGGACTGCTGAAAGCAGGCATAACATATATTTTCAAATCGTCAACAACATGTTCAAATCGCTTTATTTCCTGGGCAAAATAGTCAATCACTTCATCTGTTGTGTATCCGATTTCAGGATCTGAGTATTGTATGGTATCCAGGAACTGGGTAAAACCGATATGGGGGGCTCCCCCGATCCTGTTTTTTTCCCAAAAGGTAATCCCTGGTGCTTCCAGATCTCCATCTATGACCAATATTTTTTTGGGGGTTCCCTTTCCCTTTATGACTTCATTAAGGGCTTTGATCATTGCCGCCAAGTGAAGGGTCCTTCCCACACCACCCTTAAAGGAATGAAATGCAATGATTTTGTGTTCAGGTTCAGGTACTTTGGATAAGGCTTCATCGGAAAGAAAAACTTTTGAAAAATATAGATGATCAAAACGCGGCCTTTCCTGAATTTTTATATGATCTGCAATACCGATTTCAATTGTTATATCCAGTGATGAACGACCGATATCCAGGCAAATTTTGTTTGCTTCAGCTTGATATGTATCCGGATTTGGAAACCAGCCTTCAAAGGCTTTTCGTACGCAATCTTTATCTTCTTCCTGTTGCTCAACAACTATTTCATCCGGATAAAAATGAAGATTTTGAATGCCTTTGGGAAATGCTCTGAAGTTATCCGTCTCTTTCCGAATTTTACTTTTTACATCCAGCCAACTTAAAAATTTCATAAAACCAACGCCTCCTGTAACCAGGAATCTATTTCCTTCAATTTGCTTTCAAGGTTTATCTTCTCTTCCTGCATATGAAATGTTCCCCCATATCTCAAAGCTTGATGCAAATCTATTAACGGTACTGTTTCATTAACCTTGGAACGGGTCTGGAACTGAAAATTTTCAGGAAGATGACGGGGAGAATGAAGCTGGGTTAAAAGTGATCTCAGATCATGGGTCAGACTTTTTGTTCCCTCATTTTCCCGGAGTTTAAATGTGTCTTTCCTTTTTTTGCGTTTAAGTAACAGGGCTTTGAGTCCACACTCAATGGCGTATATGAACAACAACAATTTTGCATTGGAACCGGAACGGTTTCTTTGGCACTCCTGTTTCAAATGCCGGTATGATTTATCCAGATTTTTCTGACTGACATGAATCATGATTTGCCTTTTATCCCATATTTCACTCATTTTTATAAGATTATGTAATTACTACATAATATTACCTTAATTTTTTAATGGCCAACTTTTTGGTATTAATAAATTCAATAAGTTATAAAAAAATAAGCGAATAGAGGGTTTTATTGCGTTGTTTCAGAAAGCGGCAGTGTAATGGTAAATTGCGCCCCCTTTGAATGATTGTCAACGGTGATGCTGCCCCGCATCTCTTTTTCCACAATCATTTTGGCCATATAAAGTCCAATACCGGTGCCGGTGGCGGTTCCCTTGGTGGTGAAATAGGGGGTAAACACCTTTTCCAGCAAATGGCCGGGTACCCCGGTTCCTGAATCCATGATGATCAGGTTCACATGGGAGCAGTCCCTTTTGATGGTGATATCAATGCTGCCGGGCTTCTCTTTACCAAGGGTCGTGCGCTTCTCATCAATGGCGTGCCGGGCATTGGAGATAATATTTACCAGCACATGGACAAATTCATTTTTATATCCAAGCACTGGAATCCTTTTGTCTGTATCATCTTTGTGGATATAAAGATGCACCCAACTCTGATTCAACGGGGACTTCATGAGCTTAACAGCTCTGTCAACGGCATCATTCACGTCAAAGGGCCGCTTTGTTTTGGAGGGTTTAAAGTATTCCTTGAAATCATTGATGGTGGAGGACATGAACTGAATCTGGGCATCGGCCTCCCCCACCAATTTTTCCACAAAGGGCTGGGTGATCATTTCATTATAGAATGCGGGCAACAAACTTGCTACATAGGTGGAAAGCGCATTCAGGGGCTGGCGCCACTGGTGGGCAATGGAACTCATCATCTCCCCAATGGCCGCCAGTTTCTGGGCCTGGCGGAGCTGATGTTCCGCATTTTCCCGCTTGGAAATATCCCAAATACTGAAAAGGGTCATGACGTCGTCACCCAGCTGGAGCAATTTAACACTCACCTCCGCCGGAAACTGGGTACCATCGGCCCGGATGAAAAACCATTTAAAGCTCTGCTGGCTGTCTGAAATGAGTTGCTGGTTAATCAGCTGTAGGACAAAGCGACTCTCTTTGCCGTCTTGCTGTCTTTCTGGTGAAAAGTCAAGCAAACGCTTTCCCACAATTCTGCGACGTCCCATGCCCAGTAGTTCAGCTGCTTTTTGATTGCATTCAACAAAAACATTTCCCCGGCTTAAGATAATACCGTTGGTGGCCATGTTGAAAATGGTGTGGTACCGGGTTTCCATCTCTTTACGAAGGGTAATTTCGTCTTTTAAATCAGCATCTTTACCGGAAAGAAGACGTTTGTGCTTATTAACAATGATATTAAATTGCCGTTTGGCAATAAAAAAAGCCAGGGCACTGCCAAAGGTAACCAGGATCGTCAACAAGGCCAATACCCCCAGGATTTTAAACACCACCCCCATGGCAAACAGCATGGCGGTGTTTTTGGCCAGGGTATAGGCCTCTTTTTTTTCCACCGTTGTGCACAAATACCACGGGGAGCCTGCCAGACGTCGGTGGGAAAGAATCATCTCCTTTCCATCCATGTGATAGAGATAGGAGCCTGTGGTGTTTTTTTCAAAATTTTCCAGAACCTCATAAAGAGAGGAGTTCAACTCCTGGAATTTGGTTGTCATCTCCAATGCAGCATAGGGATGAACCAGAATGGTTCCCTGACTGCCAATGATGAATGAATAACCAGAGGTGCCGATCTTTGCATTGAGCACATTCTTTTTCAGGGTATCAAGGATGATGTCGGAACTGAGCACACCTGCAAATTCACCTTTAACCCAAAGGGGTTTGGCAATGGCAATGACCATTTTCATGGTGGTCAGATCCTGGTAAGGGCTGGTGAAGGCCGTGCGGTTCTCTGTCACGGCCTTGCGAAACCAGGGGCGTATCCGTGGATCATATCCCTTGGGAGGAATCCAATCGCTACCCAGAATAATGGCCCCGGTGGGCTGTCCTATATAAACATCGGCAAAGTTGCCGGCCTTTGCGGACATCTGTAGAATCCGCTTGGTTTCGGGAGTTTCACCAATGGAGATCTCCTGCAATGCGATGGCCGTGGCATCAATTATGTTCATGTGCTGTTTCAGCCACAGCTCAACGGTTTTGGCAAGTTCCGTGGCAATGCTCTGCTGATGACTTTCAACGGTGCGTTCCGTGATGATCCGGGTGGTGTTCCAGGTAATGGCCGCCAGAATAATAATAACCAACAGCAAAATGCCCATGAGAAGATAATTTTTCTTGAAATTCATGGCCCGCCTCTTTTCTGACATTTTTAAATCTCAGAGCTTGAATTTTTAAACAGAGTCTCAGATCCCAAGGAATATCCGGGCCTGGTTTTAATATCTGCCATCCAGTTCAGCTCTTGGGCCATGGGGTCAATAATCCTCCTCGTCTTTACCCCCCTCATTAAAAACCAGCACACTTTTTGGGTTACGCTCAGTGATCTGTTTTGCCGCGTTGGCTGGAACAATCTCAAATTTACCCTCCAGCTTTACAATGGCCAATTTCCCGCAAGTGAGTTGGTTTATGATCTTTTCCGACAAAAATAACTTTTTAATCCGCTTTCCCACGACAAAATTGTATGGCTCGTCATCGTCACGTTCTTCCAGGGTCAACCGGTTGGTCAAAATAAGCTGTCGTACCTGGGCTGCATTTTCACGCCTCTTTTTTTCCTCATTGCGTTTCCGGTTGAGTTCCCGATTGCGCTCTTCATAGGCCAGGCGTTCTTCCCGGGCAATGCTGCTTTCCTTGGTTTCAGGGGAAGGTTTTTTCCCTTTTTTCTTATGCTTGGTGACCCGTTCTTCATGTTTGACCTTTTTCACTTGTTTCTTGCTGACCAGTCCGGCCTTGAGAAGCTGCTCCTTAAGCGAGTTGCCCATACAATTTCCTCATATCCTTATTTTTCCGACGTGCCTGATACTTCAAATTTCCCGATTGTAAAAGCTGCCAGCAACGGCTGGCATGATATCGGATACTTCCATTGAACGATTTTAACCATTGTCTGTCCTGAGAATTCCGACGTCATCCCCTTCTTACACCATTTTATTTATTTTGTGAACTTGTAAGTCTTCACCATTTTCCCCGGGACAGATAGATAAATATAGCTCATTCCTCAATACCGGCAAACCATGCTAACTGACAAATCGCATTATGGACTTGGTTCTAAGATCTGACAAACTCGAAAGTACACAGCATATGACAACAGCTAAATATTTAAAATTTATAGACATATTAAATTAACGTTCTTTGGGAGGGCTTCTATCTGGCCCAATATTTTATTTCAGGTCATAATTGCATGGCATTTATTATGCATCAAAAAGTGCAAATTCCTATACTATTAAATTGTCAGCTTTTTTATGCATATCCAGTGGCCGATGTTGGAACCATTCCCCGCATTATTTTTTTACTCACCATAAAAAAAAATACCAGATCCCCTTACAGAGATCTGGTATTTTTTACTCATAATTTTATAAGGGCCTCAGAAGCAAACAGTTACACCGATATGAGCAAAGATTCAACACGTATCCAATGGGAGTATAGTAAAAACACCCATCGGTGCAACGCAGGAGACGAGCTGAAAGGCAAGCAAGATTAGCGTAATTATTTATTTCCGAGGCCCTGATATCATGGATTTTGGGCTGATCCCGTGCTGCCCTTCACACCAAAGGGGCCGAAATCAAAACCCAAGCCATTATTGTACCTCATAAGTCATAAGTCCTCATAACCTTTAGAAATCATTATCCCCATTAAAATGAACCGTAAAGATTCAAATCTAATCATTTCAGTCGTTAACCGATATCATCAAAACATATGTGGAGAACTTATGACAGATGAGATTGTACATTTAATCCATGATTTTACAACAGGTCACTGTAAAAATCATTGCCCTTGTCATCCACGATGATAAAGGCAGGAAAATCCTCCACAGTCATCATGAACACCGCTTCCATACCCAGCTCTTCGTATTCCAGCACTTCAACTTTTTTGATGAAATCCCTACCCAGACGGGCAGCAGGGCCACCGGGAGAACCAAGATAGAAACCACCATAGGTCTTACAAGCATCGGTTACCTGCTGGGAACGGTTTCCCTTGGCAAGCATGATCATGGAAGCCCCCTCTTTCTGGAAAGCAGGGACATAACCATCCATGCGCCCTGCAGTGGTGGGCCCAAAGGAACCCGATGCCTGACCTAACGGTGTTTTGGCTGGACCGGCATAATAGATAATATGATTTTTGATATAGTCGGGCAGGCCTTCTCCACGATCAAGTCTCTCTTTGAACTTGGCATGGGCAATATCTCGACCCACAATAATTTTACCCGTAAGCAAAAGCCTTGTGGAGACGGGGTATTGACTCAATTGCGCCCGAATTTCATCCATGGGTCGATTGAGATCCACATGCACCGGCTCAGACATTGCTGGTGAAGGCCAAGGGGGCGATGTAGGCCAGGAAGGATTGAGATCATCCTGAAGGGCTTTTGGCATTTTCGGTTCAGTGGCAGGAACGTACTGGGAGGGGTTTTCTTCCAGCTGTTCCAGAAAGACACCGTCCCGGGTAATTTTTCCCTTTATCTGGCGATCGGCACTGCAACTGACACCAATGCCCACAGGACATGATGCCCCATGACGCGGCATTCTCACAACTCTGACATCCAGGGCAAAATGCTTGCCCCCAAATTGGGCACCCAGACCCAATTTCTCGGCACGTTTCATGACCTTAGCTTCCAGATCCATATCCCGTAAGGCATGTCCTGTTTCATCCCCCTTTAGGGGAAGCGTGTCCAGATACCGGGCCGAAGCCAGCTTCACTGTTTTCAAATTGGCTTCAGCAGAGGTGCCGCCAATGACAAAGGCAATATAATAGGGAGGACAGGCCGCGGTTCCAAGGGATTTCATTTTTTCCGTCATGAAATCAAGCAAAACTTCCTCGGAATTGAGCACGGCCTTGGTCATCTGATAAAGAAAGGTCTTATTGGCAGACCCACCGCCCTTGGCCATGAATAGAAATTTGTATTCATCTCCCTGGGTGGCATAAAGATCAATCTGGGCCGGCAGATTACACTTGGTGTTCTGCTCATCAAACATGTTCAGGGGGGCATTCTGGGAATACCTGAGGTAATTCTCGGTGTAGGCATTAAAAACCCCCCGGGAAAGTTCCTCCTCATCATCGGACCAGGTCCATACCTGCTGACCTTTTTTACCCATGATGATGGCCGTTCCCGTGTCCTGGCACATGGGGTAAATTTTTTCTGCTGCAATAACGGCATTTTTTAAAAGTTCCAGGGCAATGTATTTATCATTGTCTGAACTTTCCGGGTCATCAATGATGCCTGCCAGTTTTTTGAGATGCTCTGGACGGTACAGATGGGCCACATCCTTGAATGCTGCCTGGGAAAGTTCCACCAAGGCCTGGGGCTCCACAAAAAGCACATCATTTCCCTCAAGTTGCCGGACCTTAACATACGCTTTTGTCAGCAGCCGATACTCGGTGGTATCTTCACCCAGGGGAAACATCTTTTCATACTTAAATTCAACCATTGAAAATCTCCTTCCAGCTTATTTAACCAGGGCCATCTTTTTTCTCAAAAAGGCAATCTGGGTCTGGTGGGGCAGATCCTTGGGACAATAGTCCTGGCATCCCAAAAGGGTCATGCAGCCAAACACGCCATCATCATCTCCAATGAGTTCATAGTAATCAGAATCGGTACGTTTGTCCCGGGGGTCTAAGTAGTACCGGGCAAGTCTCATGAACCCAACTGCTCCCAGGAACCCGTCCCGCATGCGCTTGGTGGCACAGGCAGAGATGCAGCAGCCGCACTCCACACAGCGTTCCAGTTCGTAGATTTCATCTGCCACATCGGGCTCCATGCGCTCTTCCAGTCGATTCAGATCCACATGTTCGGCTATGTCGTCGTGGACCCAGCTCTCCACGCGCTCGCTCATGCCCCGCATGAATTTACCGGTGTTCACGGACAGATCCCCAATGAGCTCAAATCCAGGCAGGGGCAAAAGGGTGATTTCTCCGTCGGGGAACTTGGAGGTCAGGGTCCGGCAGGCAAGGTCCGGGCTGCCGTTGATCACCATGCCGCAGGAACCGCAGATGCCGGCCCGGCAGATGAAATCAAACTGCAGCGACGGCTCCTGGTTTTCCCGGATATCGTTCAAGGCAATAAAGATGGTCATCCCCGGGGCTTCGGTGACCTCATAGGTTTTCATCACAGGCTTGTCGCCCTTTACCTGGGGATTGAATCTCAAGATATTGAACTTAAGCACTCTTTCCTGATCCGTTTTTATTTCCTGGTCACTCATTATTTGAACCCCCTCCCGATGCGCTCGTTCTTTCCTTTAAATTTCTCCGGTATCTCAATGGGATTCAGGAGCCGCTGCAGCTTGAACCGATCGGCACCGGGGTTTTCCTTTTTAATTTCTTCAATTTCCGCCACCCGTTTTTCCGTGTCCGGATGATGGATGGTCTGGTCCACACCATAACCACGGGATCCCGGAGGCATCTCCATCTTCATGACATCCAGGGCCTCGTATTCCACCTCGGGAAGATCGGCATTGTCGTCCTTCCAATAGGTGAGGGTTCGTTTGAGCCAGTCACGGTCGTTTCTTTCGGGAAAATCTTCCCGGGCATGGGCCCCACGGCTTTCCTTACGCAGCATGGCGCCATAGGCCACACACTGGGCAAGCTTGATCATCTTGGGAACCCTTATGGCTTCCACAAGTTCCGGGTTGGACGAGCTGATCTTGTTTCTAAGGGCCACGTTCTTGGAGCGCTGGTGCAGGACTTTAAGTTCTTCCACGGCCTGGGCAAGATCGGTTTCATTTCTGAAAATACCCACCTTGTCCATCATGATCTGCTGCATCTCTTTTTTCAGCTCGTAGGGGTTTTCTCCCCGTTCTCTCTTGAGCAGGGTGGAAATCTTGGCCTTTTCCTGCTTCATGAAATGTTCAATGAGCTTGGTATTG
>CAKZLA010000061.1 GCA_937124525.1 uncultured Desulfobacterium sp. | reverse complement strand
CAAGATTCTATATTCTATTCGCTAATTACAAAATCTCTTCTTCTTCAGGACTCCAAGCAGGAGCAACAATACACAAAAATTTCAAAGCGATTGTTCCTATATTTTCAATATATTGATTGGCTGAATTCAAGGCGGACACATTCTCTGTATTATCGATATCCAGGGTAATGGTGGAAAGAAGCTTGCCAGCGCTGTCATGGATGGGGAAAATAGCTTTTTCCTGCACCGGCTGGCTGATATGCGGGCAGCGTCCTGGAATGGTCTGTTGTTTACTGAGCATGGCGGCAAAGGCCAAGCAGGTTTTAAATCCGCACTCATTGCAATTGGTCTGGGGCAGCAGTTTTAATATCTGGGTGACGTCAGTCTGACTAAAAAATTTATACCGGGGGGGGATCTGATCTTTTTGAAGATACATATCATTTAAAAATTTCATCAACCGAACCATGAAAGCCCTTGCGTCCTCACTATCATCAACCGGGGAAGCAATGCCTCTGTCAGGATGAAGCACACACAGGGTATGATCAAAATTAAACCGGATATGGGGTGGATTCTTGTGCATTTGCACTTTTTTAGCCACGGCATTGATATAAGGAAATAAAAATTCAATGTCCATGGAAAAATTAAAAGCCACCATCATACATGCCTTGAGGTTATCTGGAGCTTGGGTTGCAGGTCCCCGGCCCATGGAGCATACCCGTAAATCGTGAAATCCAATATTGGAATGTTTTGAAGTCATAACTGTTTGCTCAATTGTTTTTTTAGCCTCAGGATACAACCACTCAGATGTCCACCCCCCTGGAAAGCAGATGAAAACCTTTGCTGGCTTATAGGTTTATTTTTATATGAAAGAGTAGGTGTGCCTAATATTTTTTCATGCTTCGTTGTTGGCAGTCCCGGGCCCCCCCTGCGGTCTGCCCGTGGTAATTATAAGAAACTCCGTCCAACAAAACGGAATTATAATAGTTTCAAATTCGTTGTGGCAGACCAATCTGCCATGCAGGTTATAAATATTTTAGAAATCCCCCAAATGGGGGATGTATTTATATTAAACTTATAGTTAATTAAATGCAACAATAGGACACAAAAGATGCTCTCCCTGTAAACTGCAAGGTCTTGATTCGTGAGGTCTCTATCTGCCCATGTTGATTTGCTACAATCATCCCGAAGAAGGACTGGAATCGGATCTAAATCTGTTTTTTGACATTACAGCAGATAAAAATCTGCCCATAGAAAACATTTATGCCTTATCCACCGGCCTTGGCAATATGTTTAAAAAATTGGCTAAAACCCATGGTTGAATGAGTGCTGGTAATGAATTTATTTTTTGGAATTGATTATAATATCGACTATTTATAAGGATGCTGAATTTATATCATAGTCAACGGCTTGTAATTAAAGTGTTTATTTTTCAGTTGAAAAAATATTGATTCAAGGTGGCCGAAGTTATTATCAAGCCCTGTATCTTAAACTTGGGAGCAATGTATGGATTCATATTTAACAAAGTACTCCAATCGCTACGATAAATGGATGCGTGAAACTAAAATTGCGTATGTGTCCAAGGTGATCCCCATTAACAAATCCCTTGAAGCCAGGCAATGGGTGATGCCCACACAACAGGCCATATCTATACTCACCCAGGCCAATTCTTTTGCTTTAACAGCATGTGCATGCCGAACTCATTATCAATGTGATAAACCCAAAGATGTTTGCTTTTTATTAAATGATGTTGCCGATAAGGCGGTTGAAAAAAAGGTGGCCCGAAAAATTGATCTCAATGAAGCCATACAGGTGCTGCACACCGCGGCAGAAGCCGGTCTTGTTCATATGAGTTTATATCGGCCGGACCAGGAAGTGTATGCATTGTGCAACTGCTGCTCGTGCTGCTGCCATGATCTGCAACTGCTGATTAAATACAATAGGACCGAGTTGGTGGTGCATTCAGAATTCATTGCAAGCACCAATGAAAGCCTATGTACAGACTGTGGCCTTTGCACGGAAAACTGCCCGTTTAAAACCAGGAAATTAGCTGATAGTTGGCTTGTTTTTGAGCCGGAGCGCTGTTATGGATGCGGGGTTTGTGTTCCCATGTGTCCAGAAAATGCCATTGAAATGAGAAAACGTCATTAACAGCCAATACTCCTCCACAGCATCGGCCCTGGCTCTGAACTTGAGATCCGGGGATTCCCTGAAGATCACCACAAGGTCATGGGCTGTCTGAACAACGGCATCTTCAGGGCATTGTCCCGAAAGAATCCGGTCTTTTGTGCTGCCGTGAAAAAGCGGATTCTTAATACTTGCCACCTTGCCCCAAATTTTTTGAAATCTTCAATGGTTTTCGTAAAGGCCTTTTCCAGGCAATCAAGTCCGGTGTGAATATCTTTTTCTTCAAGATGTTTTCCGGTGAGTTCAAAGGAAATGTCCTTTAAAATAAAAACCCTTGCCAGGCCCAGGGGTGTTATCATAAGTAAAAAGAAGCCACAGTTTAAAAAGTACTTTCCATGGGCGGTTTTATGGTCTATGAATGGATTTGTCGGATGATGGTCATAACATTACCCACCATGACCCTGCTTCATCTTGGCCCGGGATTTGCCAATGGGGTGGCCAATTTTCACAATAACAGGCAGGCGGGCTCTGCCGTGG
>CAKZLA010000060.1 GCA_937124525.1 uncultured Desulfobacterium sp. | reverse complement strand
TTGATATCAATAGTTTCATAGAGATGTTGAAGATTGCTTAATTCATCCAGAACCACGTTGTTCAATCGTTTCATTCCCGGTTTATTGATTCCCTGAAGATCCCCCCGTTCCAGAAGACTCAACCCTGTATCCAGAAATCCTTTTAAATTTTGTTGAAAATCACCATACCCCTTGTATCCACAGCTATCAATGAATCGAATCACCGTGGCCTCGCTGGTTTTGCATGCATCTGCAAGCTCTTTTATGGTCATAAAGACGGCCTTGGTGGGATTCTGGGTAATGTAATTTCCGATGATCCGTCCCTTGGGGGTCAAGGAATCCAGTTTATTTAGAATGGTTGTGATTACAGAATTTGAAGTCATATCGCTCATCTTTCAGAAATATTCAGTGAAAATGATAAAATTTATGTCATTGGTTGCCGTTTGGTAAAATTTTGAAACTTTATTTGATTCAGACAGCCCGGTGTGGGCAAGAGTATAATGCAGTGGCCCCTGTCCAACGCCCCATGAATATTTCATCACGATTGTTTAGTCTGATCAGTTGCTTTGGAGACATTATTTATTCTATGTATTGTCTCTTGTGTTTTGTTACTGTAAAACTACTGTTTTAACTACCTTTATGCTGCAGAATCAAGGTGCTGAGAATCAAGTGGTCACACATGCTAATTTCAAAGAAATCAAGTTGCTGTGTGCGGGTTCTTGCAATCCAAGCCCACTGAAGTTGCATGGTATAAATAGTCGGTAATCATTACTTTGTCAATATTTGGAATTCTTAATGAAATAAATTTACTCATTTTGAAAAAATAATTTGACATAATATAGTCCATCGTCTATATGAAGTACAGTCAGTATTTGAATAACATCACAGTACAAAACTGAGAGAATGCTTATGTTCAGTAAACAAAAACCCATGTGGGGTGAGAAGACCCAACTTAAGTCAAGTTATGATGCGGTAATCATCGGTGGCGGACTTCACGGGCTGGCAACGGCCTATTATCTGGCCAAGGAACACGGTATCACAGATGTTGCCATCATCGAAAAAAACTACATCGGCTTTGGTGGCGCAGGTAGAAATACCGCCATCGTTCGTGCCAACCAGCGAACCCAGCACAATGTCCCCTTGTATAATGAGGCCCTTAAGTTGTGGCCCATCCTCACCAAGGAACTGGACTACAACCTGATGTTCAACAACTGCGGCAACCTGAACCTCATGCACAGTGAAGCGGCCATGAAAGCGGCCCGCATGACCATTGCAACGGCCCAGTTCCACGGTGTTGAGAGTCATCTCATTGACGCAAAAGAGGCCAAAGAGCTGGTTCCCGCCCTGAACATTTCAGAAGACATCACCTTTCCCATCCATGGTGCCATGTTCCATCCCCCCGGAGGAATCGTACGCCATGATGCCGTTGTGTGGGGTCTTGCCAGGGGTGCCAATAAATATGGTGTTGAGATCCACCAGCAGACCGAAGCCACGGGCATCAAAACCCAGAATGGTAAGGTCACGGCTGTGGAAACCAGCCGGGGCACCATAAACACCAAGCAAGTTCTCATCTCAGCTGGTGGTTATTCTGCGGCCCTTATTTACGGCATGCTGGGCATTAAGCTTCCCATCAGCGTATTGACCATCCAGGCCATGGTAACCCAGCCCCTGAAACCGCTCTTGAATCACGTTGTTTCTTCTGGTGCCTATCATTGTTATGCCAACCAGACCCTCAAGGGTGAAGTGGCCACCGGTGCGCACATGGATCAATGGCCCAACTACACCACCCAGAACACAGCCCATTACATCAAGCACCAGGCCGAAGCCCTTTCTGAGTTTCTCCCCTGTCTCCGGGGCGTAAAATTCATGAGAATCTGGGGTGGCCTTGCAGACATGACACCTGATATGGCCCCCATCATGGATGGTAATGAGCACATTGAAGGGTTCTATATGGATTGCGGCTGGGGATATTTTGGATTTAAATCCTGCTCTGCCGTGGGTAAATATATGGCCCAGTTCATGGCGGAAAAAGAGTGTCCGGAAATATTGAAGCCCTTTAACTACAGGCGATACGAAAAGCACCAGCTCATGGGTGAAACCGCCGCACTGGTTAACTATACACCTGATAACTAATCGGTGGGATTTAAGGAGATATAAAAATGGCTTTAACAATTACATGTCCCATATGCGGAAAAAGAAACGGATATGAGTTCAGGTATGGTGGGGAAGACAAAGGGCCAAGACCTGAAGAAGCAGGCATCACCCCCGAGGCCTGGTGTGACTATGTACATATGAACAAATGCGTTGCAGGCGTTCAAAAAGAGTGGTGGTTTCACAAGGATGGCTGCGGTTCGTGGTTTAGCATCCATCGCGATACAACAACCAACCTTGAAGTTAAAGGTCCGGAGGCTGACAAATGATGACCCGATTTAATCAGCTGCCCACGCTGAAAATAGATCCAACGAAAAAAGTAATATTCAATTACAAGGGAAAGACTTACTCCGGCGTGGAAGGCGATACCATTGCCAGTGCCCTTTATGCCAACGGCGTTCGCATCTATGCCAGAAGTCTGAAGTACCATCGCCCCCGGGGGCTTTACAGCCTGGATGGTGAGAGCAGTAACACCATGATGGAAGTGGATGGTATCCCCAATGTGCGCACGGAAAACACCCTGCTCAAACAGGGGATGACCGTGAAAGAGCAGAACGTCAAGGGCTCCGCTGAAAACGATATGCTGGGCTTCCTGGACAAGCTGGATTGGGCCATGCCTGCCGGTTTCTACTATAAAATGATGCACAAGCCCGCTCGAATCTGGCCCATTGCCATGAAACAGATTCGTAAGACTGCAGGTCTTGGGGAAATCAGTCCTGACTTTGAAATGCCCGGCAAGTTTGACGAAATCTTTCCCCGCACCGACGTTGTGGTAATCGGTGGTGGCCCTGCCGGTATGACCGCTGCCCTTGCTGCTGCTGAAAAGGGGCTTCGGGTAATCATCATGGAATCCCGCCCTTGGCTGGGTGGCTTCTTTGATTACCGTACTGCCGAGTACAAAGACGGTGTTGCCCTGTACCAGCGGGGCCAGGATCTGGCCCAGCAGGTGGAAGCCAATGAAAACATCCGGGTACTCAAACACACCGCCATGGTGGGTGCTTACAGTAATTGCCTGGTCACCGGTTTCCAGACAGGAACTGATACGGATGCTTTTAACGAACGCTATGTGGAGATCCGAGCCAACAGTGTCATTGTGGCCACGGGCTGCATTGAGCGTCCCCTGCTTTTTGATAACAACGAGCGCCCCGGCGTCATGCAGGTGGGATGTGCCCTTCGCATGGCCCGCAATTATGGTATTCTCCCCGGTGAAAACGGTATCTTCAGCGTGGGCCATGATCTGGGCCTTGAAGCAGCCGTTGACCTGTTTGACATGGGTATGAAGATTGGCTGCGTGGCAGATGTGCGTGAAGATGGCCAGGACCCGGAACTTGTACTGGCGTTGGCCAAACGAAATATTCTCCTCCTTAAAGGCTGGGTTGCCACCGTTGCCCATGGTAAGAAACAGGTCAACAAGGTGACCATGAGTTCCATTGACGGCATGATCTCCCGGGATTTTGACTGCGATGTACTGGTGGCCTCTGCGGGTCTGACCCCGGTGACCGGTCCCTTGACCATGGCCCAGATTAAACTCAGACACGATGATTTTACAGGCTTTTTTGTGGCCGATGAGATGCCGGAGAACACCTTTTCCGCGGGTCGTATCCTGGGTATCAATAACGCCTTTTCCATTGAATGCTCTGGAACCCTTGCCGGAATCAAGGCTGCCAAAGCCTGTGGTGCCTGTGAAGCTGCTGATGTGGAAGCTGTTGAAGCTGCCATGAAAGATCTTCCCGGTCCGGTGCGCGGCTCCAAGCTGGTTACAGCGCCTGTGCAGGGTCGAAAAAGTTTTATCTGCTTTGACGAAGATACCACCATCAAAAGTGTCAAGCAGACCATTGACAGTGGATTTGATGTGCCAGAGCTTGTAAAACGATACTCTTCTGCGGGTCTTGGGCCAGGGCAGAGCGGTATCCCCGGTCATAACCTGCCCCTTTATGTGGCTAAATACCAGGCTCTTGCTGGGGTTCCTGTGAAACCAACCACAGTGCGTGCTCCCATTGTGCCTACCTTTATTGCCACCTATGCCGGTACCAACCACACCATGCACAAAAGAACCCCCATCCACGATCTCCAGGTGGCTGACAAGGGAATTTTGAGAAAAATTGGTGTGTGGGAACGGGTTCGGTACTTTAGCGAGGATTACTCCTGCCGCAAAGAGATTGAAAATGTTCGCAATAACGTTGGTATGCTGGATGGCTCCACATTGGGTAAATTTCGTCTCCACGGCCCCGATGCCTTGAAAGCATTGCAGCGGGTTTATGTCAGCGACATGTCCAAACTCAAACCCGGCCGGGTGAAATACTCAGCCATGTGTAACGACGACGGTTGTGTCATTGATGACGGTGTTGTGATCATGCTTGGTGAGAATGATTATTATATCACCACTTCCACCGGCCGAGCCGGACAAACCGTGGAGTGGATCAGGTATCACACCCGGTATGACGGCTGGGATTTCAGCATGGTGAACATCACCGACTCCATGGGTGTTATCAACCTTTCCGGCCCCAACGCCCGCAAGGTGTTTGCAAAAATCACCGAAGAAGATGTCTCCAACGAGGCCTTTACTTACTCAGGTTACAAAGAGATGCTCATCAAAGATGTCATCCCGGCAAAGGTCATGAGATTGGGCTTTGTGGGTGAACTCTCCTATGAGTTCCATGTGGCATCCTCCTACATGACATCTTTGTGGCAGCTACTCAAAGAAGCCGGTGCAGAATTTGGCATCCAGAACTTTGGTGTGGAAGCACAAAATGTCCTTCGTATGGAAAAATGCCATATCATCCTGGGTCAGGAGTCCGAACAACGGACCAACCTTCTGGATGTGGGACTTGGATTTTTGTGGGATCGTAAAAAAGCCGAAGCCAAAACCGTTGGTGCCGTGGCCCTGCGCCAGGCAGAAAATGATCCCACCCGTTTTAAGCTGGTGGGTTTCAAGATGGAAAACAACGGACGTGCTCCCAGGGATGGTGCCCTTATCGTGGATACCAAGGTTCGGGGTTACATTGCAACGGCCCGGGACAGCGCTACATTGAACGAGGCCGTTGGTATGGCCCTGGTTGAAGCAGAACTTGCCAAGGTGGGTACCCGGCTTGAGATCTATGAAGATGAGTGCGGCGATGAACGTATCTATGGCAAGGTGGTTCCCATGCCATTTTATGATCCTGACGGAACAAGAATGAAGAGTTGAGGTAAAAATAATGGTAGATATTAAAAGAGTTTCACCGGTTTCCTTTGGTAAATCGCCCAAACGTACGGAAGTCCGGGATAACTGGACCATCGCCATGGAGTATGATGGAGAAGGGCAGGGCCTGTCCATTGTGGATTTAAGCCACGTAACCCGTCTGGATGTCCAGACCGGTGATCTGTCAGGCGTAACCCCCTTTGGCGTGGCCATCCCCGAAGTGCCGGGACAATCAGTGCTTAAAGACGGCATTTTGATCAACCGCATGAACGGTATCCAGGCCTCTGTATTTCAGCTGCCCGGAAACAGTGCAGATCTTCCAACGGATGTGTTTGTCACAGAGACCACAGAAAACACCCTGTGCGTGGCCATCATGGGAAAGGATGTTTTTGCCTTCATGGAAAAAGTGACTAACCTGGATTTCCTGGACCCCAAGATGACAGCTCCGTTTTTGTTCCAGGGACCCTGCTGCCATGTGCCCTGCCAGATCATCACCCTTTCCAAGGATGGCGAAAAGGCTGGCCTTATCCTGACCTGCTCCAGGGGTTATGGAAAGGATATGATCCACTCCCTTCTGGACGCTGGGGTTGAATTCAACATGAAACCCGCAGGTGAAGAGAAATTTTCCACCTGGGCGGCGTCTTTGTAAGAATAGTTTTATTAATGATATCCATGGTCCCAGTGATGGGATCATGGATTCAGATAATGGCGGTCAGGCTTGGCTTATGGGCGTTATTAAGTGCCCACACATATGTTTTTCAGTATTCAATGGATATATAATCATTGATATCTCTGGGTTTTATTTTGAGGAGTATATGCTCGGGTTCTTAGTCCAGATTTATGCAAGCCGGAATTTTTTCAAATAATACCCATAAGCCAAGCCTCTGCTCACTTGATCATCGAGGGTCAAGCCCCAAAAATAAAACCTGATCCAGTCTTGGATCAGGTTTTTTGCGTTTCAAAGATGCTGGTCATCAGACATAAATTCTGTGCATACTCTGTGTTGCTGCCGGTTGATCATCTGAAATCATCAGGCTTTAATTATGATGGTGAGAATGATTCCAATGCCTTATGATTCTTTACCATGTTGTTTCACATACTCATACATCACAATGGATGCGGCAATACTCACATTAAGGCTTTGCACCTTTCCAAACTGGGGAATGGCCACCCGCATGACATTGGCGTATTGATTCGGATCAAAGCTGATACCGAACTCTTCATGGCCCATCACAAAGGCACTTTTTCGGGGAAGGGCAGTGGTAAAAAGAGAATGGCCTTTTTCCGGCTCCAGGATTACCAGGGTATAGTCACTCTGGGCCAGGGGCTGGTAGCACTCGTCAAAATCATCGTAAAATTTTGCCGGAACATTTTTAAATCCCCCCATTCCCGGGGCCGGATCAAAATGGTCGATACCCACCAGATCCACCCGGTGGACCCCAAAGGCATCGGCACTGCGGAAAATTTTACCCACATTATAGGAGGGTTTGAGATGATCCAGCACAATGATCATTTCATGGATGCCCGGTTTTGCCAGTACATTTCTCTGCTTTTGACGTCGGAAACGCCGCTGGGCATTCTGGACTTCTCTTTTCATCATCTCTCTTACTTTGTGTGGGCCCATGGGGTTCCTTTTATTTCAACCGCACTTGTGAAGTGCTATTAATTTAATTGCAAAATTTTATCTGGCGTGGAATGATTCAAGGCTGTTAAATTTTATGAATGACCTCAAATGGCCGGAAAGAGACCGTCTTTTAACATATTTTTTACGGGGATGCAATGTCAGGGAAGAGTGATTTGAATGGATTTTAAGTATTAATGCATGGTATGATTTATGGTTTATGATTCAATGAAAATTGCCAGGATAAAGGGAAGAAGATGGGAGGTTCGGAGGCAATTTGCTGCAAAATCTCTTGAGGTATTGAAGGGTTGTCACCAAGGTAGGGATGATAGTTGTCAAAACAGAAAAACTTGATCATTAAATTAGCGCCCTTTGGGCGGGCTTTTACCTGGCTCAACATTTTATTTCAGGTCATAATTGCATGGAATTTATTATGTATCAAAAATTGAAAATTCCTATATTATCGAGTTATAATCATCAGAAAGGAGAAAAATAATGATCAATGTAATCGCATCCATAACCATCAAAGCAGGCCGGGTTCCAGAGTTTATTGAAATTTTCAAGGCAAATATCCCTCTGGTTCTCAAGGAAAAGGGTTGCATAGGGTATCTGCCCACCATGGACGTGGATTCCGGCCTGCCTCCCCAGGAAAGGGATGAAGATGTTGTTACTATTATTGAGCAATGGGAAACCCTGGCGGATTTAAAGGCCCATCTGGCGGCCCCTCACATGCTGACGTACAAAGAAAAGGTTGATGATATTGTTGTGGGCTTATCGTTTAAAGTGCTTCAGGACATATGAATCGGTCAACTACCCCTCCTGAATCAGAGATTCAGAAGGGGCTTATAAAAGCCTAAGTTGACTATCACCACAGCAATGATTTTTCAAGTAAGGGAGAAAAAAATGCACCATGTAATGATAGATCCAGCCACATATGAGAACTGCCGAAAGGCCGTGGATAGAGCTTTTAAGCTTTTCCCCCAGGATATTAGCGGTAAAAAAGTGGTGATAAAACCCAATGTCCTCCGGAAATCCAAGGCCGAAGAACATATCGTGACCAACCCGGCATTGTTGAAAGCAGTCATTGAAAAAGTGGAGGAGATGTCTCCGGCTGAGATCGTGGTCGGGGATAATCCCGGTGTGGTCAATTACGGGGACAATGAGAAGAGTTTTGAGGAAACCGGGTTGATGGCCGTCTCAAAAGGATATTACAAAAATCTTGGCGACACCACGCAACACCTTGCCTTTAATCCCGATTTCATGCCAGAGATAGGCGTTTCAAAAGAGATTATGGATGCAGATATCTTTATCAGCCTGCCCAAGTTCAAAACCCACGGCCTCACCGTCATGACCGGTGCCATTAAAAATAGCTATGGTATCCTGCCGGGGGCACAAAAGGCCCGGCTGCATCAGATTGCCGGTACGCCGGAACGTTTTCATGAACTGATTGTGGAGGTGTTTCGTCTGCGTGTGCCGGATCTTTTTATCATGGATGCGGTGTGGGGCATGGAGGGCAATGGACCTGCGTCCCCGGATCTGAGGGAAATCGGTTTAATCCTTGCGGCAGATAATGGCGTGGCCCTTGATTCTGTGGTGGCCAGCATGATGGGTATTGACCCTGCTCGTCTGCGTTTTCTGCAAAAAGCAAAGGCTTTTGGGCTTGGCGATTTTGATTTCAGCAGTATTGAGATTCACGGGGAAATGCAGGTTCTTTCAAATTTCAAGCTGCCCCCCCTGGGTGGAGAGGCCATTTCCGGTAATCAGGCGATTCAGGAATTGTTGGACAGCAGGGCACATGTAAAACCCACGGCCGATCCAGAGTTATGCACGGCATGCAGCGCCTGTGTAGATCATTGTCCGGTATCGGCCCTGACCATGGATGAAAAACAAAATATTCCTGTGGTGCAGGCAGAAACCTGTATTGCCTGTTTTTGCTGCCAGGAGATCTGTCCTGAGAAAGCCATTCGCTTGGCGTAAAGTGTTTGGGTCCAGACACTAAAAAGCCTTAAGGCCTTTCAGGTCGGGTTTCCAGATTAAAAAGGATATCATTCTCAAGATAGGCCTGTTCAAGCTTTTCCTGGTGTTTGTTCAGGTCCTCCCCCCTTTGTTTTGCCAGGGCATGGACAAGGTAGTTGATGAGACAGCTAAGGGAGGTGATACTGCCAAGAAAGGGGATGGAGAGCATGGGGGCGATCAATGCATGGGTGCTGAACTGCAAAAGAGGGCAGGAGGAGCTGTCAGTAAGGACGATGAGGGGATGGCCCTGTCGACGTGCCATTTTGCCTATGCGTATCAATTCATTGGGATAGCGGGAGGTGGCCACAATAACCACAACTGTATTTTCCGGGGCGATGGCCAGACAGTCAATGGTGGTGCGATCACTCCCTTTGAGTGTGGTGACATCCTGTCGGATTTTGGTCATGGTCCATCCCATGTAGTCGGCCAATGAGTAAGAAAGGCGTGAACCAATAACCAGCACCCGGGATGCGTTTGACAGATGCTTGATGATTTCATCTGCTTCATCCATGTCCAGGTTTTTACCAAGGAAAGAAAGGTTTTCAATCTCCTGCTCCACCACCCGGGTAAATGCGTTGTTTTCCCCACTTTTGGACTCAATGGTAATGCGGCTTCTTTCCAGAAGTGTCAGGCCCGTGTCAATGTGTTTTCGCAATTGGTTGATGAATACCGCATAGCTTTCATAACCCAATTGACGCACAAAACGTACGATGGTGGCTTCGCTGACACCGCTCGCTGCTGCCAGTTGACGTGTGGTCATGAAGACCGCCTTTTGGGGATTGTCCAGAACATAATTCGCTATGATTTTGTTTTTAGGTGTCATTTTGGGTGATGTGGCTTTGATTACTTTTTCCAGCGTGGGAGAATCTGGACTCATTTATTGGCGTTCCTTTGTCATAAATCAAATTAATGTTGGCATGCGTCATCCATTAGTCTGTTGAGACCCTGGGAAAGATGCCTTAATTTAAACATATATTCCTCTCTTTGTTTCCTTGGATTTAATACATTAAAAAAAAAGAATTTACAATGAATGATCGAGTTCTTTCATCATATCATCCATGGTTCACCCGCCCATGGCAGGTTTTGTAATCATCTTTCATGGATTAATAGAATCATCCATGGTGTTTCCCTGGGATGATGGGCTTGATCATAAGATGGGTCACCCTTGCATAGAATCAATACAATATCTTTTTAACCCTTTGTAATCAATATCTAATTTATCAATTGTTAAATATGTCTGCACACGTGGGCAAATTTATGATCAAGTCCGGAATTTGTGATGTATGGAAATTGTTTTGAATCAAGTATTATCAGTATTGACATTTTTTGATTCATGGAATTCTTGGATAAAATTCATATTTCATGAAGTTTTTATCGACCCATGTGGGTTTGATTTATGAGTCAGTTGGTTTAGTCGCTTTTTGAGAAATGATTACACAGCATGCATGGTCTTGGCTGGTTTAAAATACAGTATATTGTTTCTATAATCCAGCAATCTATAATAATCAACAGGGTCATTTATAGGATTCTCAGCCTCATTAAGGTAAAAGATGAGACTCATCAGGGTGATCTTTTTGGGATATACACCCAAAAAAACTCTCAAATAGAACAAAATAAAAGTAAATGAAATTATGACATTTAAAATTACTTTCATATAACTGCCACGGGCAGACTGTATTGAGATCTGGCCTGCCCACAACAAATATCGAAACTCCAGTTATTACAAATCATTGGACGGAGTTTCTTATAAAAACTACCACGGGCAGACCGTATTCTGGACCCGGCCTGCCCACAACGAAAATTAAAACCCTTATCATTACAGCATTTTGGGTGGAGTTTCATATAAAGTCTGCTGGTCATCGATGGGACCCGTGGTCATGATGGGAGAGGCATCAATCTCCTGGGCTGACATTAAGTGAACCACCCGCTCAAATCCACTTAAAATCATAAGCTGTTCCCAGTTTTCAAGTTTGGAAAATCCATCGGTAAAGGTTTGCTGCAGGGGTGGAGGAAGGGTTTTTATGATATCATGCCCTTTTTCGGACAAGGAAAGGTATACAGAACGTTTATCACCTTCTTTTTTTTCACGCAGAATATATCCTTTACTTTCAAGTCGTTTGGTGATGTCTGTAACGGTTGCCTGGCTCAGGCTGGTATGACGGGACAGGGGCGTGACGCAGATTTCCCCCCTATTTGATATTTCCTGGAGAATTATTAGCTGGGGACCGGTCAGTCCGAATTTTTTATTAAGATTTCTTGAATAAATATCAATGGCCTGAATTATTTTTCGAATGGATACAAGTAATTCCCGGCAGCGTTGATCATTTGTCTGATCCAAAAGGTCTCTCCTGAATAGAGATTGTCTATTTCAGCAAGCCTGACCCCTTGCCCAAGTGACCGGGGTTGTGATCAAGCCTGCAAGTTGAATTGGTGAGTGGATGTCTCTCCAGCGAATCTTATATCCCCAGCAGGTTCTGTCAAGCATAAAAAAATAAGGCCCATCACGTATTTGTGTGAAAGTTCATAATTCCCAATGCGTAAACACTATGAATTGCGCACCACAATATATCAAAATTATACTAATCCGCGAAGATCCAAAATAATTGGGGGAAAAGCAAATTCTGCCTAAATTAAGCTGAAAAATGCGACCGGTGCGGTTAGCACTTTGCTGACCTGATTTGAAGGAATATTTTCGTGCTATTTCTAATCTAACAATACCAATTGGGGGCTAAATTTGATCTACTTGCCTTGCCAAGCATACGGATAATTTGGTACCCGCACAGCTTGAAAAAAATGGGGTTTGGTTCTAAGTTCGGCCACTTTTGAAAGCCCACATCAGATAGTAACAATTAACTAACTGAAATTTAACATTGTATTTAATTGTCGACTACTTGCTGCATATCCACTGGCCGACGTTAGACTCAACCCCAAAAAATATCCACGATTTATCGTGCTTACTCACAAGTAGAAGTTAAAAAGCATAATAATACCGAAGAATTTATGTGTGGGTACTTAGGGGTGTTTTGAGGATTCATAGTGACGATGAAACATAAAATTAGCGTTTTGAAAAGATGTTCTTTGAATTATTGGAGCCCAGTGCCAGTTCATATACAGAATAAGAAATAAACTTTGAACACTATGGTTTTGCTGTCTTGCGATATGACATTCTTTTAAGAATACGGTCCATTTTATTTTATTAATGTATATTAAGATAACATTAGCATCTTATTTCCTAATAAATATGCTGGATTTAATATGAAAAATTTTGGTTTTAATCAAAAAAACATTTTCATTTTCTTGACAATATAGAATGTGTTCGATATGTTTTTGGAAAATAGCCAATGGTTTTGCTCATTGACTTGTATTTTTTGCTGGTTCAATTCAAAAGGCATGCTTCATTGACCGTTTTACACTTTCTACCATTAGCATCCCATCTTCAGGGAATATTTTCAAGAAAGTGCAAACTCATTCTATAAAAATTTGAAGAAAGCCTCCAATGACAACAATAGAAACATGGGGATAAAAATGGAAACACCACAATTTACAATCGGTATACCTGACAACACCTGTGAAATCGTTCAAGGAGAAGAGCAGTTTATCATTAGTTGTAACGATGGAACGAAAGTACAGCTACGCGCTCACGATTATGATGAAATTTATAAAATTCCCGGGCTTTACGAACACCTCTTTTATAAAAAATATAAGTGCAGCTCTCCCGTGGTGATCTGTTCCGAATTGGCCGAGGCAGTGGGAAAATCTAATCAAAAAATGGACGAACTCAGGGTGTTCGATGTCGGGGCCGGAAATGGTATGGTCGGTGAAGAATTGATGTCGGCTGGCGTAGATACGGTGATCGGCATTGATATTATCGAAGAGGCTGCCATGGCTACGAAACGGGATCAACCCGGCATCTATGATGAATACTTCGTGGAAGACCTTACGAAGCTTCCTTCAGAAGTTGAAAATAAAATCAACCAAGAGCGTTTGAACTGCATGACACTGGTCGCTGCCTTGGGATTTGGAGACATTCCACCGGAAGCATTTGCAAAAGCGTATAATTTTATTGATGATTCCGGATGGATTGCCTTTAACATCAAAGATGAATTTTGTTCGGAAAAGGATCAGACCGGTTTTGCCAAATTGATTGAAAATATCTCTGAAAACAGTATATTTGAAATAAAGTCAAGGAAACACTACACTCACAGACTCTGTCAGGATGGTACTTCTCTCAATTATTATGCCATCGTTGGAAAAAAACAAGAAGATATCCCTGCCAGCCTACTCCTCGATAGCTGATTCTCCCGCCTTTTTCAGTTTCCCCTTTATGATAAAAATTTGGTTTTTTTCATTGCAATGAGCAAAATTATTTCATTGACCGGATTCATTGATATCGTACTTTGTTATTGAAATTTATATTTTGACACTGTCGAAAGGCAGTTTAATTTTAAGGAGTTGAGACGTGAAACCTCTGGAAATCGAAACATTCAAACCCAGGCTCAAAGTATTGAATAAAAGACAGGCATGGGCCATCCATACCGCCGCCCTTGAAATCTTGGAAAAGACCGGTTTCAAAATGGAACATGCGGGTGTACGGGAGATGCTCCTTGATGCCGGATGCCGAGTGGAAAAGGATGATTGGTTGACCATGCCCGCCTATCTGGCGGAAGATGCCATTCGTTCCGCCCCGCGTGTGATCAATCTTTATGACCAAAAGGGTAACAAGAGCATGCCGCTGGTTGAGGGTAATTTTTTCTACGGCACCGGATCGGACACCATCTTTACAGTGGATATCGCGACCGGAGAACGACGCCGAACACGACTGGCGGACACCGGCAATTTTGCTACCCTGGTCGATGCCCTTCCCAACATGCATTTTTCCATGTCCATGGGGAATCCTGAAGATGTGCCGATAGAAGAGATTTACGTTCATGTCTTTGCAGAGATGGTTAAAAAGAGCAACAAGCCCATTTGCTTCATTGCGGACAGCGGAAAAGATATCCGAAAAATATACGATATTGCCTGTGCTGTTGCCGGGGGAGAGAAAGAATTTCAGAAAAAACCTTTTTTGTTGAACTACTCCGAAGCCATCAGTCCATTACGATTTCCGGCCAATGTCATGGATAAACTGGTGTTTTGTGCAGAAAAAAAGATTCCCATCTGTCTGCCGTCGGGCAGCAACGCCGGAAGCGGGGCTCCGGTAACCTTAAGCGGGGCCATGGCCCTGGGGATTGCCGAAAACCTGGTGGGGCTTGTCATCCATCAATTGGCCGGTAAAGGCTCCCCTTTTCTATTCGCCCCCAATGTGAGCATTCTTGACATGAAGAGTACGGTGGTCTCCTATGGTTGTACTGAGTGGTGTCTCACCCAGGCGGCCTTTGCGGATATGCGGGACGAGATTTACGACATTCCCATTTGGTCCTATGCCGGCGCCACAGATTCCAAACTGCTGGATGCCCAGGCCGGTGCCGAGGGGATGATGTCCATCATGACCTCCATGCTCTCCCGCTGCAACGTCATCCACGATGTCGGCTATATTGAGTCGGGACATACATCTTCATTGGAGATGGTGACCATGGCCGATGAATTTGTCGCCATTAGTCGATTCTTCACCGAAGGTATCCTCGTCAACGATGAAACCCTGGCACTGGAAGTTATTGATCGCGTGGCAAAGGGTCCCAATGGATCTATATTTTTAGCAGATCCCCACACATTCAAAAATTTTAAGACAGCCCATCTTTTACCGGAGCTCATGGATCGCACCCGCTTTGATCATTGGTTCCAGGACGGCGGAAAAGATCTCAAATCACGTTGTACGGAAAAAACGCGCAAAATTCTATCGACCCATCAGGTGGATCCCAAGCCGGACAATGTTCTCAATTGGATCGAAGCCATCGTCCAGAGGGAAATCTGACATGACCAGATCTGAAAGGAATGATCATCAAAGAGGTGATAAAAAAGGTGATCCCGGAAGATATGATGGATGGAGATACCAAATTTTTCATCAACCCCACGGGAAAATTCATTGTCGGCGGTCCCATGGGAGATTGCGGTTTGACCGGACGAAAGATTATCGTTGATACCTATGGCGGTCAAGGAAGCCATGGGGGCGGCTGTTTTTCCGGAAAAGATCCCTCCAAGGTGGACCGGAGCGCATCCTACATGGGTCGCTATGTGGCGAAAAAACTCATTTCTGCTGGCCTTGCCAAAAAATGTGAGGTTCAGCTCGCCTATGCCATTGGCGTGGCAAAACCGGTCTCCATGCTGGTCGATTTCATGGGCACGGGGAAAATATCCGAAAAAAAAGCCACGGAGATCATTGGCGACGTGTTCGATCTCACCCCCGGCGGTATCATCAAAGAGCTGGATCTGCTCCGACCCATTTACCGTAAAACCTCCGCCTACGGCCATTTTGGAAGACAAGATCCGACTTTACCTGGGAGAGAACGGACAAAGCCGAAGAGATTCGGGCCAAAGCCGGACTCTAATCGGAATATATCCAAATAACAATTGTGTTAAGTTTACCTGACACAATTGTTATTATTGGAGACAGATTTAAACCTGCCTCCAATAATCATATAATGCGGAAAACCCCAAACCATAAGCCTATCCTCGTTTTTTTTGACAAGAACTGGAGACTAATGTACTAAAGCAAATTAAAACTAAAATTGATTATATTTAATTCAGGAGTTGCAATATGTACCAAGCCGATGGTAAATCCTTGTTCATGGAGCTGGATTTAAAATTACCGTATAAAATAAAAGATATCTCCCTTGCCTCGGACGGCCACAAGGATATGCAGCTATCCGAGCGTGAAATGCCCGGCCTCATGGCCATCCGAGAGAAATATGGAGAGACAAAACCCCTCAAAGGACTCAAGATCATGGGGAGCCTACACATGACCATTCAGACGGCCATGCTGATCGATACCCTATATGAACTGGGAGCAGATCTCAGGTGGGCCACCTGTAATATTTTCTCTACCCAGGATCACGCAGCGGCCGCCATTGCGGAAAAAGGTTCTGCTGCGGTTTTCGCATGGAAAGAAGAGACATTGGATGAGTTCTGGTGGTGTACGGAACAGGCCCTGACCTGGCCCGACGGCAGTGGGCCGGATCTCATCGTGGATGACGGCGGCGATGCCACGCTATTTGTTCACCAAGGAGTCAAAGTGGAAAAGGATACATCCCTTCTCGACAAAACACCGGGCAGTGCCGATGAGCGTCTTTTGATGGAGCGGCTTCGATACAGCTTGGAAAAGGATCCAAAAAAGTGGACACGTATTGCCGAGAAGATCAAAGGCGTATCCGAAGAGACCACCACCGGGGTACACCGGCTCTACCATCTGGCCGCAGAGAACAAACTGCTCTTTCCCGCCATCAACGTCAACGACTCGGTTACCAAATCGAAGTTCGATAACCTCTATGGGTGCCGGGAATCCCTTGCCGATGGCATTAAAAGAGCCACCGACATCATGCTGGCCGGAAAGGTAGTTGTGGTGGCTGGCTACGGCGATGTTGGGAAAGGGTGCGCCGACTCCATGAAAGGGTACGGTGCCCGGGTGATCATCACGGAAATTGATCCCATCTGTGCCCTTCAGGCGGCCATGGAAGGGTATCAGGTAATGACCATGGAGGAGGCAGTGCCCCAAGGTGATATTTTTGTCACGACCACGGGAAATTATCAGGTTATTCGCGCCAAGCATATCGTTGAAATGAAGGATGAAGCCATTATCTGCAATATCGGCCATTTCGATAATGAAATTGAAATGGGATATCTGGAGAACAATCCCGCCCATACCAAAACCGTCATCAAGTCCCAGGTGGATAAATGGACCCTGGAATCGGGCCGATCGGTGATTGTGTTGGCTGAAGGAAGATTGGTGAACTTGGGCTGTGCCACTGGTCATCCCAGTTTTGTGATGAGTTGCAGCTTCAGCAATCAGGTGCTGGCCCAGATCCGGCTGGCCGAGAAGCCTCACGAGAAAAAAGTTTATACGCTCCCCAAGGAGCTGGACGAAGAAGTCGCTCGCCTCCATCTGGATCGACTGGACATTCACTTGACTAAGCTTAGCCAGGAGCAAGCCGATTATATCGGGGTTTCTGTGGAAGGGCCCTTTAAAGCCGATCATTACAGATATTAAATATATCGACAGATTTAAATGAGCGCCCCTTTTTTTGGCATCCTTTATTTCCCGGACAAACGAAATGTGGGGTCATATGGGCATCCTTCATATCCCATGAAAAGTAGTTGACACTTTTTTGAAGAGATTCCCAGAAAATAAGGGAGTGTTGTGAAAAAGTGTCAACCAGTGAATGGAAGATGCATCATATGATATTGGAATACAATATTCAAAGGGAATATACAGTTTAAAATGAACCTTTTTAAATCAAATACGGATATAGATGCTCAAAACAGATACAAGGCGGAAAAACATTTTTCCAAAGCCATGTCAAGGGCATTTAAAGAGGAATTGAACAGCTGGATTACGCGAAAATCCAGTAGACTGCTTCCCTTTGAAGCCGTAAAAGAAAAACTTGAACTCTGGTTTGTCAAGGATATCGGTATACATTCTGTTCCCCTTGATGCCATCATTGGAAGCCAGGGGCGTTATAAAAGCTTTACACGTCACTTTTTCCCATTGGAGGAGAGTTCAAGGGAGCGTTGGAAGGAGATCGAAAATGCGATTTCATCGGGCAGAACGCTCCCACCGGTAGAGCTCTACAAGGTTTGCAAAGCATACTTTGTTAAGGATGGACATCACCGGATATCGGTCGCAAAATCAAGAAATACAGGCACCATTGATGCCAGGGTTTTCGAGTACAACTGTGATGTCTCCCTTGACAACAGCACGGATATATATAAGCTGACCATCCTTGAAACCTATCACAAATTTTTGAAAGAAACCGGCTTGAAAAAAAGAAATCCTGATCTTCATCTGACAAGACTTGGTGGGTATAACATCATCATGGAACATATCCAGCGCCATGCATTTTTTCTTGCCAAAAATAAAAAAAGAAGAATTAACCTCGAAGAGGCGGCCGCATCCTGGTTTGATAACATATATACCCCCATGGCGGAAATGATCCGAAAAAACAAAATAATGAATGCTTTTCCACACAGGACAGAGACGGATTTTTACATATGGATCGTAAAATATAAAAATAAAATGGTGCCGGATAATATCTTAAAAGAAGATGCAGAAAGTATGGTTAATGAATATTCCAAAAAGTTCTCAAATCCATTCAGACAGCTCATTGGACGCGCAAAAAAATTTATGGGAATTGTAAAGTATTAAATCACCCTTTGATCCCCATGGTTTTTTCAAAGGCGGGGATCACACATCCCCGCCCAAAATTCTTTTACTTTCTTTTCTTGATAATCAGCCCAACACCTTGAAGCCAGCTTTTTGCCACGGCATCGGGTTTTTCTCCATTGACATTAACCCGGTAGTTGAGACGTGTCATGGTGCCCGTATCCAGAGAAGAACCGATTTCATTTAATACCAGTTTCAATTGTGGATATGCCTCAAGCACTGAAGCCCTGACAACCGGTGCGGGATTATAAATGGGGAAATAGCTTTTGTCATCTCCTAAAACGGTCAACTTGTAATCCTTGATCTCTCCATCTGTGGCAAAGGCCATACCACAGAGAGCCTGACCGTCCCGTACAGCCTTTTTGGCCAGTGGAGTCTCCATTTTGGTGACATTGCCGTCCGGTATGTCCTTGCCGAAGGTTAGACCGTAAAATTCCATCATTCCTTTGAAACCATCCGCCCTTGAATAGAATTCTGCGTTGGTTGATACCGTCATTTTACCGGGATTTTTTTTGGTCCATGCCGCCCACTCGGAGAGGGAGTGAATATTCATCTTGTCAGCCGTATCAGCTTTCATGATAATGGCATAGGTATTGTTGAACTTCGCTGGCTCAAGCCATACCAGTTTTTTTTCAACATCATGGGCCTTCACCTTTTTGTAAAGCTCTGTGGCATCCCGAATAACTTCCGTCTGTTTAAAAAGCGAAAGCCATGCCGTACCTGTATATTCCATATACACATCAATCTGTCCCTGCTCCAGGGCTTCTCGATTTACATTGGTACCGCCCAGGCTGGTGCGGTCTTCCACCGGTATTTTTCTGTCCTTGAGCAATTGAACCATGATTTTACCCAGAATAACCTGCTCGGTAAAGCCTTTGGACGCCACCTTCACAGGGTCTGCCGCAAATCCTGCCATGGGCAGAGCAAGGAAGGAAACTGCTACGATTAAAAGAACCAATTTTTTCATCATAAACCTCCATAAATTAAATTTATTATAACTGCCACGGGCAGGCCGTATTGGGTATCTGGCCTGCCCACAACAAATATCGAAACTCCAGTTATTACAA
>CAKZLA010000059.1 GCA_937124525.1 uncultured Desulfobacterium sp. | reverse complement strand
CTCTTTTGGGTTCCCCCCTTTGGATGAAAATAACTTTAGATACAAAGCGGCATTGGGTGGAGGCTCTTTATTAGATGCTGCAGCTTACACCGTGAGAGCAGCACAATTGTTTTTAGGAAATAAACTTCATGTGGCTGGTTCAACCCTAAATAAGTTGGATGCTGAGGTTGATTTGTTTGGTGGAGCCTATTTGAAAGCTGAAAATGGAATGTTTGCCGAAGTGGCCTTTGGACCCGAAAATCTGGGTATGGACAGAAAGAGCATAGACAAAAAGGTGAAGTTTGTTCTCCAGAAATTCGACCTGACCCGTCTCAGGGACAGGCATCCGGCCACCCTGTCCGGAGGAGAAAAGCGACGGCTCACCATTGCCGGTATCCTGGTCATGGATCCTGAAATCATCATATTTGATGAACCCTTTGCCAACCTTGATAAAAATCTCAAAGCGGAGACCGCTTTATTTATTCACCATACCCAGAAGAAATTTAAAACCACCACCATTGCCGTCATGCATGATCAGGAGGAGGCCTTTCGCATGTCCGATAAAATCGGGGTGATGCTGGACGGAGAGCTGGTGCAGTTTGACACTGTCGACCGGGTGTACCATGAGCCCATATCCATTAAAATTGCCTCCTTTCTGGGCCAGGTGAATATTCTTTCCCCGGAGGCCGTTGGTAAAATATCCATAAAAGAAGAGCTGGATTTTACCACACAACGATATTATTTCCGGGCGGAAGCCGCCACCATGTCCTGCAATCCCCAAGGAAAATGGAAAATTGCAGAAATCGTTTTCTTTGGGGCAAATATCAGCTATCATATAAAAAATGACAATTTGAGCTTTTATGTGAACAGTTTTAATAGTCATTTTAAAGCAGGAGATACAGTGGATCTTACCATTAATAAGATTCTGAAAGAACCGTTGGGTAGTCGTCGGATTTGAATTTATTCTAAGGGAGAGCTATATGAAAAAATGTGGTTTGATTCTGGTTTTGGTTTTTCTACTTTTGTCCTGTCAACAGCAAGCGCCTGAACAGCACGCCTTGTCCTATGACCAGGCCCTGGAAAAATCCCGGGGAACCACGGTAAACTTTTACATGTGGGGTGGTTCTGCCACCATAAATAAGTGGGTGGATGGCTACGTGGCAAAGGCCCTGAAAGAAAAATATAATATTGCATTGAATATGGTTCCCATGGATGCCGCCGTGTTTGTGAATAAACTTCTCACGGAAAAACAGGCAGGGAAAAAAAGCGGTACCATTGATGTGATGTGGATCAATGGGGAAAATTTTAAAAATGCCCGGGAAGCGGGACTGCTGTATGGCCCGGTGGCAGATAAACTCCCAAATTTCATCAAGTATATTAATCCAGCCACGGTGGCATCTGACTTTGGCTTTCCCGTTGAAGATTATGAAGTCCCCTATGGCAAGGCACAGTTTGTCTTTGTCCATGATACTGCCAAGATACAGCCCCCCCCTGAAAGCTTTGCTGCACTCAAACAATGGATCATCATCCATCCAGGGAAATTTACCTATCCCCAGCCACCGGATTTCACAGGATCTGCTTTTCTCCGCCAGGTTTTTTACGCCACTACAGGCGGGCATGGGCAATATATGAAGGAGTTTGACGAGGATCTTTATTTAAATAAATCTCCGGCATTGTGGGAATACCTGAAGGAAATAAAACCGTATCTGTGGCAGAAAGGAGAGGTCTATCCCAAAGATATCGCGGCTTTGGGGCTTTTATTTGAAAGAGGAGAGGTGGACATGAACATGTCATACCACCAGGCCCATGCGTCAAGTAAGATATTGGAGGGAAAATACCCGTCTACTGTGCGAACCTTTGTGATGAAAGAAGGGGCCATTTACAACAACCACTTCACGGCCATTGCTTATAATGCCCCCAACATTGCCGGAGCCATGGTGGTCACCAATTTTTTGCTGTCTCCGGAAGCACAACTTTCAAAAAATAATCCTGAAAACTGGGGAGATTTTACGGTGCTGGACATGACAAAACTGGAAGCATCGGACCGTCAGGCCTTTGATGACCTTGATCTGGGGAAAGCCACCCTTCCCCTTGATGTTCTGAACCAGCACGGTGTGCCCGAAATCCCGGCGGCTTATCTCACACGGCTGGAAAATGACTGGAGTCGGTTTGTACTGGGGAAAAAATAGATTGTATCAAAACCCTTGGAGAAGTCCGGCTTGCGTTATGGGCACTCTTTCCGAAAGTTACCAACTTGCATGGCTCGGGAGCAATAACACCCATAAGCCAAGCTTGACCCCGTTTTTAACTGGTTTATACTGGGCATCCTTCATATGATCCAAAAAGTACTTTACAGTCTTTTGGGAAAAAGCCCCTACAAATGTGGAATGCTCCAAGAAACTGTAAAGTACTTTTGAAAGATGCCTTATACTGGAACAAAAATTAATGAAACCCTGGTTGAAATTGCTCCCGGCATTGATTCCTTTTGCGTTGTTTTTTGTCGGTGGTATTATTCTGACAATGATCCAGTCTCTGGGGATGATGAACCCCCTTGTTCATTACGATTCCATGTGGACGGCCTATAAAACCGTTTTTACCCATGGTCATTTTATGAAATCCATTTTGTTTTCATTTTATGTGGCCTTTGTTTCAGCTGGGCTGTCCATTGTTTTCGGCACCCTGCTGTCCTATGGAATCTGGCATCTGCCCGTGGTTTTGCAGAACAAAACCGTGGTGTACAAAATTCCCATTGTACTTCCCCACATTGCCGTGGCCTTTATCACCATGATTTTTCTCAGTCGATCCGGCATCATTGCGTCGGTGTGCTACCACCTTGGTATTATTTCACAAATGAAACAGTTTCCAAATCTGATTTTCAGCCGGTATGGTATGGGGGAGATCATTGCGTATATTGTCAAAGAGACCTCCTTTGTCACTTTGATGGTAATGTCCGTGCTGATGAAATTTGATAAACGCTACATTCAAACTGCCCGGCAGCTGGGAGCCGGGGAAGCTCGGATTTTTTTAACTGTGGTGCTGCCCCATTTAAAAGAAATTCTCACCACCACCTTTTTGATTCTGTTTATTTATAGTTTTGGAGCATTTGAAATTCCCTACATCCTGGGAAGCAGCACCCCGGGAATGCTCAGTCTTCAGGTGTATGATTATTATTTTCGACATGATCTTTCCCTGCGGCCTGTTGCCATGGCCCTGCTGGTTATTTTATTTTTGATTTCCTCTTTGTTTACTTACTTTTATTTTGTTATTTACAACAAACTGAGGGGGGGAGCTGACTTCGATCATTTTTAACCACAATGAAGATATAAAATGGTATTATACCGCCTCCGAGGACTGCCTTGACCAGAACGGAAACGTCGGGGGATATTTTGCCCTTTGGTTTCCAATGTTCCGGCACTCCTCGGAGGCTCTGCTGGCGGCACTCCGATGCTGTGTTTTCTTATAACTGCCACGGGCAGACCGTATTGGGGGTTAGGCCTGCCCACAACAAATATCGAAACTCCAGTTATTACAAATCATTGGACGGAGTTTCTTATAAACTGCCACGGGCAGACCGCATGGGGGACCTGGGCCTGCCCACAACGAAGCATGAAAGAATATTAGGCGTGCCTACTCTTTCATATAAACCCACATGGCTGTAACTACCAGCCACAACGGAAAATAAAACTCTCATAATTCCAAACCTTTGGATGGAGTTGAGTGTACCCTTTTTAGATTAACCCTGGTCAATACCTCGCCCTAAGTCATTTTATTAGAAAATAAAACTTCCGGGCAACCTCAGCAGAGCCGCCTCCCGAGGGGCAATAGGAACCGGCCAATTGGGCCGTCTACGGTTCCGGGCCGGGCCCATTGCCCCTCGGGGGGCGGCGGCATAATACCATTTTCAATATTCGTTGTATGTGGGTTTATAGGAATTGAAGGGGAGAATACTGCAAAAAGGGTACACTCGATGGAGTTTCACAAAATAAACATATCCAGCTATATTGGAGTCATCGAATGGCAGTAAATATCTCTACGTTCATTGAGACGTTAAAAGAAGAGGTCCGTGAATATGCAGTACCCGTGGTGGATCTCATTGCTGTTCAGACAAATGATCCTTTTAAAATACTGGTGGCCACCATTTTGTCGGCCCGTACCAAGGATGAGACCACTGCCGGAGCAGCCCAGAGATTATTTGAAGTGGCTCCGGATAAACAAGGCCTTGCAAAATTATCCCGGGATGAAATTCAAAAACAGATCTATCCCGTGGGATTTTATAAATCTAAGGCAGTTTATTTGGAAAAACTTCCCCATGCTCTGGAAAAATTCGGGGGAAAGGTGCCGGAAACCATTGATGAACTGGTGACGTTACCCGGGGTAGGACGAAAAACGGCCAATCTTGTGATGAGTGTGGCCTTTGACAAAGACGCAATATGCGTGGATACCCATGTACACCGCATGATGAACATTTGGGGATATGTTAAAACCAAAACTCCCCTGGAAACAGAGTTGGCCCTGCGGAAAAAATTACCCAGACGGCACTGGAAAGAGGTGAACTCTGTTCTTGTAGCCTTTGGCCAGGGAACATGCAGACCGGTATCCCCCCATTGTGATCAATGTGTGGTTGGGGATCAATGCCCTAAAAAAGGGGTGAAACCCAGGAAAATTATAAAAACCAAACAGATCAAATAAAGAAGCATCCTGGTTCAGATTCCCCGTTTTAAAACCTTTATGCAATGGTTCAACTCTTCCCTATCTCCGGTGTGTTTGGCTATATTATCAGATAATTTAATGGCCTTGTGCCATGCCTTATCCGGTGCCGTTCTACATTTGGCAAGTTTGATGACGATATTTAAAGGGGTAACCCCCACATCATTGGTGAGATTGGTACCAATGCCGTAGGAATCATTGATTCTACCCAAGCATTTTTCATGAATATGTACCGCCTTTGTTATATCCAGTCCATCGGAAAATACTATGGTTTTAGTGGTGGGGTCTATGTGAAGTTTTTTATAATGCTGGATCACTTTCTCAATGTATTCAAAGGGGTCACCTGAATCATGGCGGACACCGTCAAAAAGCTTGGCATGCATGGTATCAAAGGTTGATAAAAATACATCCGTGGTAAAGGTGTCTGTGAGTGCAATACCAAGGTCTCCATGAAAAGCGACGGTCCAGGCATCCACACCGGTGGGGTTGGCCATTCGATAGCCGTTTAGAACGGCATGGAACATGAACCATTCATGGGCCAGGGTTCCAATGGGTTTGATGTTGAAATGCTGGGCTAAAAACACATTGCTGGTCCCAATAAGGGTATTTCCCTCAACGCCTAAAATATCTTTTATCAAGGTGTTATGAGCCAG
>CAKZLA010000058.1 GCA_937124525.1 uncultured Desulfobacterium sp. | reverse complement strand
TTCCTATTAAAGAATGTTGAAATGGCAGACTTCGCAAATCTGCCGCCCAGCGGCTTAATTACCCACACATATATTTTTCCGTATTACATGGATAAATATTAATGATATCTCTGGATTTTATCTTGAAGAATATCAGTTCGGGTACTTAATTAACCAAAATTTAAGGGGGTTTGATCTTACAATTATCGACTCCCTTGTAAAATGGGAAAAAAGGAGATGATACATTTTAAAACATGAAATTACGGGATAAAATTTTTGGTGGATTCAGCATTATTTTGATTTTGATGGTGGCGGTTTCATGGGTGGGTTTTAATGGTTTTGCATCGGTAATGAGGTTAAGTAAAGATGTCATTAAAGTGGACAATTTAGTTCGAGATCTGCTGGAAACACGCCAGTATGAAAAAAACTATATGCTCAAAGGAGATGAGGCAGCTGTTCAGCAGGTAAATACCAAAGTTCATGCCATTGAATCCAACATTGCTGACTTCCAGCAGCAAATTTCCAACCTGGACAATGGGGCTTTGTTTGAAAAAGTAAAAAAACAGTTGTCGCTATATGGAAAGGCGTTTAATGATTATGTGGCTTTAAAATCAGAAAAAGACAAAACATTAAAGGACTTGCAGACAAAGGTGGATGCAGCCACGGCTGCCGTCCAAGATTTCAGGGAAAAACAGACTGTTCAGCTCCTTGAAATTCGTAAAGGGGGGCAGATAACCCTCCGGGAGCAAATGAAAAAAACCGATGGAATAAACGAGTTTCTTATTCGAATCCTGGAAAATCGAGCCCTTGCAACGCAACTTATTTTCAGCTTTGATGAGAATTTTATGGAGGTATGGGATTGGGACAATACCACAGCTCACGAAGTAGCGGATAAGTTGAAAAAAGAACTTCATGATGAGCGGGAAATACAACTTATGGACGATATGATCGTCAACTACAATGCCCATGTTTTAGAATTTCGGGATTTATTAAAAAAAAATAAAACAGAGATTGAAAATGATTTTGAGGCTTTTGTGATTTTTATAGAAAAATCTCAGCAAGCTGTAAATGCAGGCATTGCAGCCCGGATCAGTTTTATGGATAAACTGAAAAGCACCCTTGACGAAAACGATTCCCAGATGAATGGCCTTTTGAGCAACACCCGTCAGGCCAATGCTATATATTCAACGTTGAATGGCATTCAAACAGCGGTAAAGAATTATATTTTGTTTGAAGATGCCGATAATCATTTATTTATTCTGACTGGTATAGATCAATTGTTTGCTGAGGTAAAAGAATTCAGTGGCCGCCTTGGAACACAGGAGGGAAGGCAGTACATTGAGTCGATTCTGACGGCATTGACGGCGTTTAAAGATGGTTTTGTCCGTTTTGATCAAGTGCTGAAAAATCAAACTATAGTGGCTCAGGAGATGTTGGATGCCGCTCAGACCACTCAATCCTTATGCTACGAAGCACGAAACTATTATGAAGAACAAATGATTTCAATGTCTCATCAGGCAAAAACAATGATGCTTGCAGGTACAATTCTGGGACTTCTTATTGGAATCTTTGCGGCTTTTTTCATGGCGCGAATTATCACCACCTCTTTGTATGGGATTCTTTATGGATTGACGGATAGTAGTGAAAAATTAACAGTTGTGTCGGAATCCTTGACCACTTCCAGCCATGCGTTGTCCGAGGGGGCATCAGAGCAGGCGGCATCCGTTGAGGAAACCTCATCTTCCCTTGAAGAGATAGCTTCAATGACAAAACAGAACGCATCCCATGCATCCCATGCTGATGCCCTTATGAAAACTTCCATTGGCATGGGGAGCCACGCCAGCCGCATTATGACGCAATTGACAAATGGAATGCAGAATGTATTAGGGGCCACTGAGGAAACAATAAAAATTATCAAAACAATTGACGAAATTGCCTTTCAAACAAATCTGTTGGCCTTGAACGCAGCGGTTGAAGCGGCCCGGGCAGGAGAGGCGGGAGCAGGCTTCGCAGTGGTGGCAGAAGAAGTCCGTAATTTGGCAATCAAAGCAGCAGATGCGGCCAGTGATACGAGCAACTTAATTGAACTCACCAGCAGTAAAATCAACGAAAGTGCCCGCCTGGTTATGGATTCTGACGAGGCACTTTCCAAGGTAACTGAAAGTACATTAGGAGTGGCTGACCTCATCAGTGAGATAGCAACAGCCAGTGAAGAACAATCCCAGGGCATCGAACAAATTAATACGGCAGTTGCACAAATGGACAGAGTGGTTCAGCAAAATGCAGCAAGTGCAGAGACCTCGGCCGGAACCACCAAAGAGCTAAACACCCTGGTGGCGCAGATGGAAGATTTTATGGTCAATTTAAATTCAATAATAGGCAAAAAAACAATCAGCAATAAAATTCTTTCTAAGTCTATTAAGGCAAACAATTTATTGTAAAACCGAGCTTTCAAAAGAGACTAAAATATGAATCAGACAGTGTCCAGGGAAGAACGCCGCATTAGCCCTGGTGATACTGCGAGTAATCACAATAATAGCAATTTACACCTTGATTTATAATGGAAATAAATATATGATCATATCTCCCGACCACGATATTGAACAACCGTTATCATCATGGACTATCGCCTTAATCATCGTAGCGACCTTCCAATTCCTTGGGCCATTTCTGGTTTCTTCAGTCAATGTCGCTCTGCCAGCCATTGGCAATGAACTGAGTGCAAGCGCTTCTCAACTGGGTCTGGTGAATAATGTAATGGTGCTGGCAACTGTGGCCTTCCTCCTCCCCGTTGGGCGATTATCGGATATTTATGGGAGAAAGCGAATATTTTTTGCTGGTGCAGCCATGATCGCTATTGTAACTTTAGCATTAGGAATAACGGATACTATGTGGACCTTTCTGGTTCTCAGGTTTTTCCAAGGGCTGGCCAATGCAATGATAATGGTAAGCGGATTTGCCATCCTGATAACCATTGTGCCGGTACAACGTCGCGGAAGGGCCATAGGCATCGTCGTTGCTATGATTTATACCGGCATGTCTGCCGGTCCAAGTTTGTCGGGGTTTATCATAAGCCAGTTGGGTTGGAGATGGATTTTTTTCCTTGTATTCGGAATCGTATTACTGGCTTTGTTGATGGCATTAATCTGGCTTAAGGGAGAATGGGTTGTTTCGAAAGGTGAACCTTTTGATTATAAAGGAGCTGGCTTATTTGCGGTATCTTTATGCTTGATAACATACGGAGTAACCCAGATGGCCAAAGAGGAATCAGCTTTTTTACTTATGCTTCTTGGCATTATCGGCCTGGGCTTTTTTATTTTCATTGAATGGAATTCATCATATCCGCTTCTGGATTTGCATCTGATGATTAACAATTTGAATTTTACCTTTAACAACATCTATACTTTTTTCAATTACGCTTCAACTACCAGTTTTATTTTTTTCTTCAGTCTTTATCTTCAATATGTGAAGGAATTATCACCACAAAATGCTGGCCTGTTTCTCATAATACAGCCGATAGCTCAGGCCGTTTTCTCACTCCTTGCAGGGAGGTTGGCCGATAGATATCAACCTTCAGGAATCGCCACCGCCGGGATGGCAATCTGCACAATAGCTTTGTTTTCCGCAGCTTTGATCGACAAAGGGTCCTCTTTTCCTTTTATTGTGGTCGTAAGTTTGCTCCTGGGAATCGGTCTTGGTTTTTTCTCCACCCCTAACATGACGGCAGTAATGAGTAGCGTTAGCGCCCAATATCATGGATTAGCAGCTTCCATGGTATCTACCATGCGCAATCTTGGAATGCTATTCTGCACTACCATTATCACAGTAGTTCTTTTTTGTTTTCTGGGAAATCAGCCAGTCATGTCAAACAATACAAATCATTTTGTTAGGAGTATGCATTTCAGTTTTTTACTATTCGGGATCTTGAGTTTGGCAGGTACTCTGCTCTCAATACTCATAAACCGAAAAATACAAAAGAGGTAGACTGAATAAAATTAAAGGGAATGTCAGTATGGGTAATTGAATGCTCTCCGATATATTCACCAACTGAAAAAAAATATATTCTTGACATAATAATTATTTTTAGTTAGCATACAAACCTATGAAAAAGCTAAAATTTATAGATCCATATGAAAGTATTGGTTTTCATAGCAACCTAACGGCCAAAGCTTTCGTTAAAGAACTCGACTTCAAATTTGCAGGCACTGGCGTGACAAGCGTACAGTTTAGGGCGCTCGTGTACCTTTTTGACGCAGGTCCTATATCCCTTTCCGAACTGGTAAATTTCCTTCAAATAACAAAAGCAACTGGGACTAGACTTGTGGACAGGATGGAACGAGATGAATTGGTCGTCCGCCGAGTTGATCCTGACGACAGTCGAATTAAACAATTGGTTGTGACAGCTACTGCAGAAGAAGTATATGATAAGGTTTATGATATTTCAAGAGAGGTGTTGCGCAAGGCCTATGAGGGAATTAATCCTGACGATATTGAACTTACAAAACGAATTCTAACTAAAATAAGAAAAAATTTGGAAAAATAAATTTTGGTCATTTATTTTTCAAAAATCATATTCTGATCAGTGCCTTCTTAGGTTTGGCCATAAGCTGAGCCACTATACGGATAACGAATATATAGTATGCTCAATTATTTGTAATTACTGACTTTATTTTTGGACCCCAAAAAAATGATTCAAAATGGGCCATATTATGACCAACCCCGCATTCTTAACCAATATCATTGGCATATGACCTGAAAAATCATCTTGTTCGACACATTGCTGAAAGCACTTTAGAAAGAATTAAATTTTATTATTCCAACTGTTAGTATGCTAACAGTTGGAATTAAAAAAACAATCATGAGTCTTAATCTCTCATTTATCATACCACATGTGCTTATTTCAATTTTAATGAAACACATTATGTGGTGGCAAGTTGGAGAATTTATGACTGACGAGAAAAATATAAAAACTATCAATAAAAAGGAGAGATTTTCGATGGATACAAATAACCATTCTATAAAATACCTTAGATCAGACCACAAAGAATGGAAAATGGAAGGAAAGCCTGCTTTAGTGTTGATGCACATGCAAAGAGGCTTGGCAGGTGAAGGTATGTTTATTCCCAATTGGGGGCCCCATGCGGCCAAAGGTATAGCAGAGTCAGGCATGGTTCCAAAATGTCGAAAGCTGGCAGATGCCTTTCGTGAAAGAAATCTGCCAGTAATTTTTGTCAATGCCATTCCTAATCCGACAGGAAAAGTTCCTGCGTATGGTGATCTTTTTCGTGAAATTGAAGCTGCCAAAATTGACCGCCCCTATTTTACCGATGATTTCATTCGTGCAGGATTGGAAGTAATGCACGAGATGGGTCAAATTCCAAGCGATGAGGTTGTTTACAATTGGTTAATAGGCAGCTTTACAAATTCCGGTTTAGATCTTGTACTAAGAAAGCACCAGGTCAGCACATTGATTCTTGCAGGTTTCGCGCAACAATCTGTGGTCTATTCCACTGCAGTTGTTGCGGGAGACCTTTGGTATACTTGTGTTATCCCGGTAGATGCATCGTATTGCTGCATACCCACTGTCACACCCGGTTATCATGAAAAAC
>CAKZLA010000057.1 GCA_937124525.1 uncultured Desulfobacterium sp. | reverse complement strand
TCTTTGGATTTCTCAGCCAGCCGTAATTTTCTTCTGTCCATTGCCTCTTTATTACGTCGGATATCTTCCGGTGTCACCAGCTTTAAAGGGGGAACTTCGACAGGTTTGTTGTTTTCATCTAAAGCCACAAAGGTCAGATATGCAGAGGCCAGATGAACCTTGGTTCCGGCAAGAAGATCCTCTGTTTCCACACGTACACCGATTTCCATGGATGTTTTTCCTGTCATATTAATGCTGGCTTTTACCGTTATCAGATTCCCGATGAAGCTGGGATTATGAAAATCCAGGCGGTCTATGGATGCTGTTACACAAATTCTCCTTGTATGGCGTACCGCTACTACACCTGCTGCATTATCAATTTCCTTCATGATAACACCTCCGTGAACGATACCTGCCGGATTTGCGTCCTGGGGCAGCATCACCCTTGATATAATAGCAATTGTATCCTTTGTGTTCTTCTGATTTTTCATCTCCACTCCTCTTTTATTTTAAACTTAAATGTGACCATATCGTATTTTTAAGGCTTAATCACAACCTCTGTCACTGTTAAGAGTCGGTGCTGCAACGGGGTCCGGCTTGTATTTTTGATAATAAATTAAAGCGACTGGAAGAACCAGTTCATTTAATTGAAGAGTCACAAGTTTCAAAAAGGTTGCCCCATGGGCATAACTGAGGATGCTGTTCTTCAGCCCCGCTGTCAAAGCAAACCATTTTGCTTGCTGCTGGAGTTAACCCCTGTTTTTCAATTCTTGCCATTAAAGACACTATAAAAACTCTTTTTTCTCCACAACCAGACGTTTCATTCCCTTAATAATATGGCTGCGCACCGTCCCCACATGGTATCTGACACTGGCTTCCAGCGCAGCTTCATCCCGGTTGTTAAGGCTTTCAAATATTTTGGAATGCTCGGGTAGGGAGGTATCGGTGACACTTAGAAATACCAGGTTCTGGCTGTAACGCAGCATCAGAACATCAAACAACCCCTGGAGCATCTTTATTTGAATGGTGCAGTGGGACAAGGCGGCAAGGGTCATGTGAAATTTCATGTCCGTCATGATCCGTTTATAGTAATTATCATCCTCCACTGCTTTTTTATAATTTTTCACGGCAAGTTTCAGGGCTTCGACCCCCTCATCATCCATATTTCTAATAATTTTTGGTACCAGAGACACTTCCAATAGCAGGCGGGTATCATAAATCTCCTCCACCTCCCGAACGCTGATCTCATTGACATAATACCCTTTATTTGCCTCATGCCGAACAATATTTGTAAATTCAAGCCACTTCAATGCCTGAATCACAGGGGTCATGCTGACACCAATGCGGGAAGCAAGATCCTTATATTTTATTTTTTGGCCAGATTGAATTTCATTATAAAACAGCATTTGACGGATAGCCATGTAAGCCTTTTTGGTCATATCTGTCTTTTCAGGTTCTTTTTTATCATTTTTTCGAGGCATGGATTTCCTTTACACTAAAAATATATTCCCAGGGATTGATCACGATACCAGCCGCTTTGGGAGAAAAATCGCAAAAATTGTTCAAGATTTCAGGCACCCATTCCATAAAATGGCCTGGAAAACAACTCTATATTCCATTAAATATCCTGAAATCACAAGACAAAATTTTAATTAATTAATAATTGACATGTCGTATTCTTTATGCCATATTTTTTTATCAAAAATTTTATTAAATAATTAATTAACTTTTTAATAAACTCGTCAGTCCTAAGTTCTCTGCATGTTGTGTATGGAGATTTGCTAACCCCTTGAAATTATAGAACCTGTACCTTAAAGGTTGATTTTGTAGGTAGTAATGATTTCAATGAGTTATAAGAATTTAGGACTCTTGAGTAATAAAATAAATATACTTAAATTTGATACTGCTTTATGGGCTGTTTTTTTTGACTTGAACTTGAAAAAAATCACCGAATCAGCAGTATGGGTATAATTATAACATTGGCCACTTTGGCATGGGGCCAGGGGTACCACCATAAATCCCATTAGCCCAACCAAGCCAAATGTCTTTAATTTGTGTGTTAACAAATATCGTAACAAGGAGCGTACAATGAATGGTGCTCAAACGATTGTCGAAATGTTAAAACAATACCAGGTCAATGTATTGTTTGGTGTGCCCGGAGATACCAGTATTAAGCTTTATGAAGCACTCTATGATAATCAAGACGACCTTACCCATGTCATGGCAAAAGATGAGAGATCAGCGGCCTTCATGGCCGATGCCTATGCCCGTCTCAGCCACAAACCCGGTATCTGCGAATGCCCATCCGGGGCAGGTTCCCTTTATACAGTCCCCGGGGTGGCCGAGGCCAATGCCTCCTCCATTCCCGTCATTGCCATCACATCGGATGTCCCTCTTTCCGGCGAAGGAAAGCAGACCATCACCGAGCTTGACACCCAGAAGCTCTATGAATCCATCACCAAATGGGCCTATGTGGTCAAAGATGTTAAAAAAGTCCCGGAAGTGATGCGAAGGGCCTTCAGGATCGCCACCACGGGTAGACCCGGTGCGGTGCATCTGGCCATCCCCAAGGAGGTGCTGTATGGCGAACTGCCCGAAGCAGCTCTACCCCTTTACGGCGATAAAAACTGCTGCCATTACCCGGCATTCCGCACCCGGGGAGCCCGGGTGGAGCTGGAAAAAATGGTGGCTCACATGGCAGATGCCAGAAAGCTGACCCTCATCGTGGGGGGCGGTGCCAACCATTCCCAGGCAGGTGATGCCGTTCAAGCCATGGCAGAATGGATGGCAGCCCCTGTGGTATCAACCATTTCAGGTCAGGGCATCATGCCGGACAATCACCCCCTGGCATTGGGGGTCATCGGCGACAACGGTTTTCACCCCCATGCCCACCGGGCCATTGAAGAGGCCGACGTGCTGTTGTACATTGGTTGTAAAATGGGCTCCGTTTCCACCATCAACTGGACCATGCCCTCTAAAAAAACCGGCAGAAAAATTCTCCAGATAGATCTTAACCCTGAGATGCTGTCCAATAATTTTCCCAACACCCTGAGCGTGGCCGGGGATGCCCGGTCGGTGGTGGAAGACCTGCTCACCCTTTTAAAGGAAAAAACCGCCCACAGACAAGCATCGGACTGGCTCAATGATCTCAATGCCCAGCGCTGTTCCTTCTGGCAGGAGGCTGAAAAAAATTTTCAGATGGATACTATTCCTTTAAAACCCCATCGCATCATTGCCGAACTGAACCGACACCTTGACGAAACCGCCATCGTAATTTCCGATGCCGGCACCCCCACCCCTTACAGCACCCGATATCTTAGACTGGCATCCAAAAATTCCAGATATATCATCCCCCGTTCCTACGGCGGCCTGGGCTATGCCATCCCCGCCGTGGTGGGTGCCCATTTTGCACGGCCCGATGCAAAGCTTGTGGGATTGTTTGGGGATGGCTCCCTTGGCATGTCCGCCGGAGAGCTGGAAACCATTTCCCGACTCAATATTCCCGCCGTGCTCATCCATTTTAATAACAGCGCCTTTGGATGGATCAAGGCCCTGCAAAAACTCCATTGCAAAGAAAAGTATTTTTCAGTAGATTTTAATTCTAACAACCCGGCCAAGGTGGCCGAGGGCTTTGGCTTAAAGGCCTTGTCCATTGAAACCGTTGAAGAGCTGGAACAGGGGCTTGATATTGCCTTTAGTTCCAAAACACCCATATTCCTGGATGTGAAAAGCGAACCGGAATCCGATGATATTCCCCCGGTTTATTCCTGGATGCAGAATAGATGAGCCCAAAAGTCATTATGAAATCATTATGATTTACATTTCATGAAGCCCATTTTAAATTGACCCACGACCATTAACGGGGTTCCTCACAAATCGATTGTTTCGTGTGTATATACGGAGAATCCAGGGTGTGGCCCCACCATCAACAAAGGGAGAAAACAATGAAAAAAGCAATGATCTGCATGTTAACATTTCTTGCGGCAGTCCTTATTACTCTGCCCGGCACAACCATGGCCGACGAATTCAAAGTCACCGAACCCACCACCATGACCTGGGTGGCCGGGGGCGTTGGCGGCGGCTGGTATGTCCAGGCCGGCGGCATTGCCAGAATGATCGCAGAAAAAGAGCCCAATATTATTTTAAAGGTCGTTCCCGGCGGCGGTGTGGTCAATCCCGTACGGGTGTCCAAACATAAGGACGATTTTGGCTGGGGTATCACCTTTGTGGACAAGATGGCACTGAAGGGTCTGGCACCGGTTTATAAAAAACCCAATCCGGATGTGCGCTCCCTGGGCGGCATTTTCGGGATCTATCACATCCATGTACTGGGAGCCGCCGACAAGGGTGTCTCCACCATGGCTCAGCTGGCAGACATGGTAAAAGCCGGCAAAAAAGTCAAGGTGGCCGCCCCCATGAAGGGAACCTCGGATTTACCCCTGATGAATACCATCCTGGGATTTTACGGCATCTCCCTGGATGACATCAAAAATGCAGGTGGCAAGGTCTTCCATGCCGTTTATTCCGACATGGTCAACCTTTATAAAGACAAACATGTGGATTTTGTATTTACCCATCTGGGACTTCCCGGTGCAGCCATCACTGAAATGACCGTCAGTCGTGATTCCAGCCTTGTTTCACTGTCCGATGCCTGTATTGATCATCTCAATTCCGAGCTTGGTACCCTGTCCCGGGATTCGGGCAGAAGCATGATTCCCAAAGGTACCTACAAAGGCCAGACCGCTGATGTTCCCACGGTTGTGTCTGCGGGCGAGCTGATCATCAACAAAGATGTTCCCGACAATGTGGCCTATACCGTTATTAAAATCATCTGTGAAAATACAGAAGAACTCTACGCCATAAACCCGGCCAACAAAAATTTCCTGCCCGAAACCGGCTGGAAAAATGTTGCCCTTCCCCTCCACCCCGGTGCAGAAAAATATTATAAAGATGCGGGTCATATGAAGTAAGATCATTGATATCTTTCATCTCTCCTCAAAAATATGCTGCATTTTTTTGAGAAAGCCTTTCCCAGGGCGAGAAATTGTTCCCCTGGGAAAGGTCAAAGCCCAACCCGCATTTAAAAATTCAGGGGACGTGTCATGAATAAACTAAATACCTGGCAAGACAAGGCTATTGGTGCCTGGCTTGTCATTATTTCCATTTTCCAGCTGTATACAGCCACTGTGGGGATTTTCCAGCCCCGAATCCAGCGGGGCATTCATCTCATGTTCTTGTTGCCCGCTGCCTTTGTTTTATTTCCGGCATTTAACAAGGAACGGTTGAAAGTGGGCATTGGCAACTGGATCTTAGCGTTCTTGTCCATTTTCCCTCCCCTGTACATTGTGATTTTCCATGAGCGGCTCACCGAGCGCATGGAATTTGTGGATGATGTGCTGCCCATTGAGCTTATCCTTGGTGCCATGATGATTCTCCTGCTCCTGGAGGCCGTCCGCCGGGCCGTGGTTCCGGCCATGGCAATGCTTATTGCCGGTGCCTTTGCCTATCTCTACGCGGCCCCCTATCTTTCCGGGGTGTTCTATGCAAAACCCCTACCCTTTACCGAAATAATTGAAATTCAATATCTGATCACCGATGCCGGTATTTTCGGCTCCATCACCGGGGTTTCTGCCACCTTTGTGGCATTGTTTGTCATTTTCGGTGCATTCATGGAAGTGACAAAGACAGGGCAGTTTTTCACGGATCTGGCCTGTAGAGTGGCCGGTAAAAGCAATGGGGGCCCAGCTAAAATAGCCGTTATCTCCTCCGGGCTTTTCGGGTCCATCTCCGGTGTGGCCGCAGCCAATGTCTATTCCACCGGTGTTTTTACCATTCCTTTAATGAAAAAACTGGGATATCGCCGCCGATTTGCCGGAGCCGTAGAAGCGGCTGCCTCCACCGGTGGAATGCTCATGCCCCCGGTGATGGGGGCTGGCGCCTTTGTCATGGCAGAAATAACGGGCATATCCTATGTCAACATCGTCATTGCCGCCATGCTCGGCTCCCTTCTGCTATACATTAGCATGGTGATTCGGGTCCATTACACGGCCAAAAAAGAAAAACTGTCCGGGGTGACGGAATCTGATATCATTTCTTACAAGCAACTTTTAAGGGATTCCTATCTGCTCATTCCCATGATCTTTCTGGTGGTGATGCTGCTTCGCGGGTATTCGCCCTTTCTGGCGGCCAATGCAGCCATCGGCGTAACCTTTTTCATCAGTTTCCTGAAAAAAGAGACCCGCATGACCCCGGCCCGGATCTGGGAGACCTTAAGTCTTTCCGGTCGTAACATGATCATGATTGCCCTGGCCTGCGCCGGGGCCGGTATGGTGGTGGCCATTGTCACACATACCGGCCTTGCCCTTGGCATTGCCACCGTTATCACCAACTGGTCCGGGGGCCACATGCTGCCAGCCATGCTCCTGATCATGTTCACCTCCCTTGTCATGGGAATGGGGCTTCCCTGCACCCCGGCCTACATCATCGCCATTACCATTGGTGGCCCTGCCCTGCTTGCCATGGGGGCAGACATGCTGTCCACCCATCTGTTTGTCTATTATTTTGCCGTCCTTGCCGGGGTGACCCCGCCGGTGTGCGTCCCGGCCTTTTGTGCCGCCTCCATTGCCAATTCCAAGCCCCTTCAGACGGGCATAGAGGCCTTTAAACTCTCCCTGGCCGGATTTTTAATTCCCTACGTATTTGTGTTCAACCCGGCTTTGCTCATGCGGGGTACCCCCCTTGAAATCATCACGGTGGTGCTGGGGCTGGTAGTGGCCATCATCTTTTTTGCCGGGGCACTGAGTGGATATTTTTTCAAACACTTGAACACGATTTCAAAGGCAGGTCTGCTGGTTCTGGCAGGGCTTACCACTTTTTTGTGCGCCAGACCCGATGTGATAAACACGCCCCTGGCCAGAATAGCTATCATTATGATTCTGGCTGGGATTGTGTTCCGGCCCCTGTGGCTAAAATCCAGGGCCGTCAAAGGGATGAACCCCGGGCAAAATGCCTGACCCTGTTCTCCCGGAGAAGTGTTCATAACAAACTGATCATCAAGATAAAGGAAGTCTTCGTTTGAAACAGACAAAGCCGCATATCCTCATCATCGGCGGTGGGGTAATCGGCACCGCCATTGCCTATTACCTGGCCAGACAAAATGCCCGGGTAACCCTTGTTGAAAAAAAAGACCTTGCCTCGGGCAGCTCAGGCGCCTGTGACGGTCTGGTGTTTATGCAGTCCAAAAAACCGGGTATCCACCTTTCACTTGCCATGGAAAGCCTTAAACGCTTTCAATCATTGCAGCGGGAACTACCCGTTAACATTGAGTTTAAGCAGACCGGAGGCATGGTGATCATAGAAACCGATGCCGAATACCGGGCCATGGAAAAATACACCCGGGAGCAGCAGAAAAACGATCTGGATGTACGCCTGCTGGACTGCACCCAGACCCTTACAAAGGAGCCCTTTTTATCCCATGACATTCTGGGGGCTTCTTTTTCCCCCCTGGACGGTCAGGTCAACCCCATCAATCTGTCACTGGGATTTGCCCAGGCAGCTAAAAGAGCCCATGCAGACATCGTCACCCAGACAAAAGTACTGGGCCTTGGCACAAAAAATAACCGGGTGACAGGGGTGCATACCACCCGGGGGTTTTTAAAAGCTGACATAGTGGTCAATGCCGCCGGATCCATGGCAGCCATGGTGTCGGACATGGTGGGGATTTCTATTCCCATCCGCCCTCGTCGGGGTCAGATAGTGGTGACCCATGGGGCAAGACCTGTGCTTCGCCATTGCATGATTTCCGCCAAATACATTGCCGCCAAATACGATCCCTCCCTGGCAGACAAGGGAGGTGAAGGGATCTCCATGGAACAGACCGACAATGGCAACCTGCTGTTGGGCTCCACCCGGGAGTTTGTGGGCTTTAATAAGGAAAACACCCTGGAGGGCATCAAAAAAATCATCTCCCAGACGGCCGTTCTTCTTCCGGTGTTAAAAACATTCCAGGTGATCCGAACCTTTGCAGGGCTTCGCCCCTACACCCCGGATGGCCTGCCTCTTCTGGGGCCTGTGAAGTCTTTGGACGGGTTTATCATGGCCGCCGGACACGAGGGAGACGGCATTGCACTGTCCCCCATCACAGGGGATCTCATGGCCCAGATGCTTTTAGGGCATCCCTTGCCCATTAACCTGGATGCTTTTTCTCCGGACCGATTTAAAAACCAAGGAGCATGAACCCAATGGATAGCAAGAGAATAGAAACAGGCACAGATCTTAGGATCAGGTCTGTGCAGCGGGGCAAAAAAATAACCCTCACTGTGGACGGAAAATCCGTCACCGCCTATGAGGGAGAGACCGTCCATGCGGCCCTGGTGGCATCGGACATTCAAATATTGGGGACCACCCGAAAGACCCATCAAAACCGGGGTATTTTATGCGGTATGGGTATCTGCTACCAATGCCGGGTTGAGATCAATGGCATCCCGGACCAACGGGCCTGCATGACACAGGTAAAAGGCAATATGGACATTTTAACCCACCAGAATGACTCCCATAACACCCACCCGGACATGGACCTTTCTCCTGGCAGACAGGGGGCAGAAATTCAGAGGAAAATGCAGAAATGACGGTCCCATGTAAATATCACGTAATTATTGTGGGATGCGGCATGGCAGGAATGTCCGCTGCCAACACCCTTGCCGGTAAGGGACTGGACATTCTCATCATTGATGAAAACCTCCATGCCGGGGGCCAGTTGATCCGAAAGGTACCCAAAAAAGCCCCATGGTTTCCCCGCATGGAACCCGATGGCATGAAAAAAAAGGGATTTAGTCTGGCCCAACGGGTAAAAGGCCAGTGCCGGAAAACAACGATACCCTCTGGTCAGGGCATGGAACGGCTGATCCAGGCCCAGGTGCTGGGTATTTTCAGTGAGAACCGACTTTTAATCCAGACATTTTCCCCTGACAAAGGGGAAAGCATGGTGGAAGTTCAGGCGGATCATCTGATCCTGGCCACCGGTGCCCGGGAACGATATCTGCCTTTTAAAGGATGGGATTTGCCCGGTGTTATCTCATTGGGGGCGGCCCAGATTCTCATAAAAAGCCATGGGGTGCTCCCCGCCCGGGAAACCCTTATTGCCGGGAGCAGCCCGCTTCAAATGGTTCTGGCCACGGAACTTCTGGCCAATGGCGGCCGGGTGAGCGCCCTTTTGGATGAAAATACCCTGAAAAAGAAACTTTCCTTTCTGCCCCACATTAAAAACCATTGGCCCAAACTTTTGGAAGGCGGTTTTCACATGGGTAAAATGGCCCTGGCCCGCACCCCCATGGAGCAGGGGGTCCGCATTGTTGAGGCCTGTGGAAAAGAGAGGCTGGAGTCAGTGATCGTGGCAAAAACAAACTTTAAAGGTTGTGTGATCCGGGGCACGGAGACAACCTGGCCCACCCGTTCCCTTGCCATGGGATATGGGTTTGTTCCTAATATTGAACTGCCGGTGCAGGCAGGGTGTGATGTCTCCTATGACAAAGACAAGGGGGGCTGGGTGATCCAGGTGGATGATCATCTTGAGACCTCGGTACCGTCGGTGTATGCCGCAGGAGAGATCACGGGCATTGCCGGTGCCAAAAAATCCCATGTGGAGGGTAAACTGGTGGCCCTGTCCATCCTGGAAAAACAGGGAAAAATGGATCAAGCGGGCGTGACTGATGGAAAAGATAGCTTGCAAAGGGAGTATCGTCGATTGATCTCCCAGCGTCGTCGCCAGATGGATTATGGAAGTTTTCTCAATGATCTTTGCCGGGTGCCGTCGTCGGCCTACGCTGCCATCCCCGATGATACTATTATCTGCCGGTGCGAAGAGATAACCATGGGACATATCAAAAAAAGTATAGGACAGGGTTTTCACACCACCGTGGGCCTTAAAAAAGCCACCCGATGCGGCATGGGACGATGCCAGGGACGCATCTGCGGGCCTGTTATCTTTGATGTTATTACGGCGTTAACCCGGAAAAAACCGGAGAACATTGGCGCTTCCCACACCAGAGCACCGGTGAAAAATGTGGGAGTGAATGCTTTTTTAAATTCTTTATAGGCCCCATATCCATCACCGACACAACAAATAATATATAAGAGATTTATATGACCGCCCCCAAAATAATAGTATCCCCTGCCCCGTTCATGGGGATTATCATGCTGGACACCACATTTCCCCGCATTAAGGGAGATATCGGCAATCCTGCCACATTTGATTTTCCGGTCCAATATCAAGTGGTGAAGAACGCCTCTGTGGAACGTTTGGTGATTCAGGCCGATGAAAATCTGATACAGCCCTTCATCGACACGGGCCGCGCCCTGATCAAAACGGGGGCCATTGCCCTTGGTACCTCCTGCGGATTCCTGGCCCTGTTTCATCAAGAATTGATACAGGCCCTGGATGTCCCCGTGTTTTCATCCAGCCTCCTCCAGGTGCACCTGGCCCGGACAATTTTAAAACCCTGGCAGAAGGTGGGGATTATCACGGCCCGGAAAGCCGCCCTGACCCAGAAACATTTAAGCGCCATCGGCATTGAAAATATTCCCATGGCTATTCAGGGTATGGATCAGACACGGGAGTTTAACGAGGTGTTTATCCAGGGGAAAACAACTTTGGATGAAGATCTTTGCCGCAGGGAGATGGGGGCTGCTGCCCGGGAACTGATCAACAGACATCCCGAAGTGGGTCCCATTGTTCTGGAGTGTACCAATATGCCGCCCTATGCTGATGAAGTCCGGCAGGTTACCGGCCGGGCTGTATTTGATGTTACTACTTTGCTTGATACTGCCTGGGCTTCTCTCCTGCCCACAAACCTTTGATAAAATATTAATAGTGACGGTGTGCTTTCCCATCTGATGGGCTTAAAGCATCGCCGTTCTTCCCTTCTTTTATTGTATGACATCTCGCAGCATCCCTTCTTTCTGCAATATCCTTAATAAACAATTGTATTTTTTACTTGAAAAAAATGTGGATCGGAGAAGTAATTTAAAAAACTTGATAGCTGAGTGTAAAAAAAAGTTGTGCGGAACGACAAGTAATACTATAATGGTATTACTTTAAAAGAGAGGTCTGATATGCGTGTAACGACAAAAGGGCAAGTGACAATTCCTAAAGAGGTTAGAGAAATTTTGGGAATTGTTCCTGAAACAAATATTGAGTTTCAAGAAGACAATGGCAGGTTTTATATTGTTAAGGTAGCAAAAGATAAACCAACTTCCAAGTTCACCAAGTTACGAGGAATTGCTACTGCTAAAATGTCGACAGACGAAATCATGAATCTAACAAGAGAAAAAAAATGAATGGTGTTTTTGTAGATTCATGTGTTTTACTTGACCTGTTTACTGATGATCCCAAATGGGCTAACTGGTCTGAAAAGATACTATGTATATACAGTCGTACTAATACATTATACATAAATTCGATTGTATACACTGAAGTGTCAATCGGTTTCAATCGAATCGAAGAAGTTGAACATGCAATTGGCCAAGTGGGTGTGACAGTTCTGGAGATACCTCGTGAAGCTCTTTTTCTGGCTGGAAAGGTATTCCTTAACTATCGAAAAAATAAAGGTACAAAGAGTTCAACACTGCCAAATTTTTTTATAGGTGCACATGCATCCGTATCTTCATTTGATTTAATCACAAGAGATACTGCAAAATACAAGACATATTTCCCCAATATTAAACTTGTTTGTCCGTAATTGTTCCTGGCTTTTCCTCAAATAAAAGAGGTGTTTAATCTTGCGGTTGGTGAAGCCCACAGACAGCTTGAATAATTTTTTATTTTTCTATCGATATGACATTTAAGGGTATGAGATTGTAAAAAAGAAAATCATGACAGAGACAATAACATTCAGACCACACCTTATCCCGCAGATAAGAAAGTTTGTAAGGCGGGATATTCTGAAGGCTTTTTATCTGGATAATTAGCTTTCAGTCCCTAAAATTAAAGCTGCTAAGACGCTTAATTTTAAAGGCTTTCCAGCCTTAAGTGGGTAGCCAAAATTTGCACTGCAATATATTGACCGGGAAGATATTGTGCCTCTCACGGAGCTTGCCACCTATGATGCACTCCTCAAAGATTAAGGAATAGGATGATTCCAATTTATTTTAAATAGGTGGTGTCACAGTCACTTCAATTAACCTCGGTGATATTTTTATGAATATAAAAATGTTCATAAGATGTTCATAAAAAGGCAATTATGAACACATTTTTAATATCAACACAAAACCCACTCTTTTTAAACATAAAATCATATCATTTCAAGTAGGTTTAATAAGTATATTATTCTTTTAATATCATTGCCTTATAACTTTTATCAGCTTATCAACACGCCTTATTATGAATTATTAAAAAGAATTACTATTTAAAAAAAACATATAAACCAAACAAATACTTTAATTCAAAATCGACAAAAAAATCCCTGAGTCTTTAGCCAGGGTTGTTTAATATACGAAAACGGCGGGCATGCATTCATCAGATTAATTCCCAAACCTGCCTCGCTCAACTCTATGGTTGTCATTTAAATATAAAAAAGGAGGCCACACATGCAAGTACCCATGAGTCCTGTCAGAATTCTAAAAAGAGCGGTAAAATTGTATGGAGAAAAAACAGCCGTTGTCGACGGTGACCTGCGGTTGTCCTATGCACAGGTTAACAATCGCGTAAACCGAGTGATTCAAGCTGTACAGGAAATGCAAATACCACAGGGCGGCAGGATCGCCATGCTGGATTACAATACCTACCGCTATATGGAGCTTTACTTTGGTATGGCAGCATCGGGATGTGTTCTTTCCCCCCTCAACACCCGACTCAGTGTGGAAGAGTATATCTACATCCTGAAAGATTCTGAAGCCGAGGCTATTATTTTCCATTGCGATTTCAAGCCTGTCATGGCCCAGGTGCGAGAAGCGGTTCCCACCCTGAAATGCTTTTATATTGCCGATGGCCCTGCAGATGAAGCGTGGATCACCGGTACCTATGAGGCACTTATTGATGATGCCGATGACACCCCCATCGCAGGTGAACCGGAAGATGAAAACGCAATGCTCAACCTCTACTATACCAGCGGCACCACGGGAAATCCCAAGGGTGTCATGCTCACCCACCGTAACATCTATGCCAATGCTCTAACCACCATTATTTCCTTTAAACTGGATGATAGCACGGTATGGCATCACATAGCCCCCTTGTTTCACCTTGCCGATGCCTTTTTCATGTGGTCCGTCACTTACCAAGGGGGCTGCCATGTCATGCAGCGACAGTTTATTCCCAAAGATGTACTTAAGACCATGCAGGATGAAAAGGTGACCGCCGCCATGATGGTTCCCACCATGATCAATTTCCTCCTGGATCTGCCGGAACTTGATACCTACAAACTGGACTCCCTGGCCTGGACCATGGTGGGCGGTGCGCCCATGTCCCCGGTCAATGCAAAACGCATGATGGAAAAACTGGGGTGCCAGTATTATTCCGGATATGGTCTCACCGAAACCACGCCCCTTCTCACCGTGGGCAACCTGAAAAGTACCCTGACAGATAAACCCGAATCGGAAAAGATGGATTACATCACCCGCACCGGCCTGGAAGTGCCCGGAGTGGATCTTCGGGTGGTGGATGTTAACGACACGGATGTGCCCTGGGATGGCTCCACCGTGGGAGAAATCATCGTCCGGGGCGATAATGTGATGAAGGGATATTGGAAACTGCCCCAAGCCACAGAAGAGGCCATAAAAGAGGGCTTTTTCTACACCGGTGATCTGGCCACGGTGGACGTCCAGGGTTATGTATTGATTGTGGACCGGGCAAAAGATATCATCATCAGCGGGGGGGAGAACATATCATCTGTGGAAATTGAAAATATCATATACAAGCATCCCCAGGTACTGGAGTGTGCAGTCATAGCCGTTGCCGACGATAAATGGGGAGAAGTCCCCGCAGCTCTCGTGGTATTAAAGCAAAACGCAGATCTGTCGGAACAGGAGCTATCAGCTTTTTGTAGGGAAAGGCTGGCAAAATTCAAACTGCCCCGACAGATCGCCTTTATTTCTGAACTTCCCAAAACAGGGTCTGGGAAAATTCTGAAAAACAGACTTCGGGATCAGTATAACACCCCATAGCCGACGTCACACACCCTTGGGAGACACATCAGGTCAGCGGGAGTCCATCGGCTCCCGTCTATACCCACTGTTATTTTTTAGAAGCAGTAAACCTTGAAATAAGGTAATATCATGGCCATGTCACCCAGCCCATACTGCTTGTACTTCTTCAAGTCTTTTGCGGCTGTTACGGGTGGAACATCGAAGTATCAGACGAGGGATGCTGTTGATTACGCTTTGATGATATTTGTCAGGCCTCTTTCTATTAAAATTATTAGTATTATATCGGTTGGTTGAGTTGAGTATTCATCCTCGATGATGTTAGCAGTTGATGCTTCACGCAACTCTTTATTGACATGTCGAACTGATTGTATTAATCAAGCATATCTGTTGAT
>CAKZLA010000056.1 GCA_937124525.1 uncultured Desulfobacterium sp. | reverse complement strand
GGACAAACTCATTTTTTGGCACCCACGGCAATAGGCCACCAGAATTGATTATTCAGGATGAACTACACCTTATTTCAGGGGCTCTTGGCTCCATTGCCGGCATCTATGAAGCCGCACTGGATACGGTATTGGTTCACAGGGGCGTTCACCCTAAGTATATTGCCTCCACAGCAACCATTCGAATGGCCCGGGAGCAGGTGAAACGCCTTTACGGAAAAGAAGTGGCCATATTTCCCCCGCCGGGATTAAATTGTGACGATTCCTTTTTTGCCAGGACCATTCCCCTGGAAGTTCGTCCCGGCCGCATCTATTCAGGGTATCTGGCCCCCTCTCTCAATCGTCAGCAATGCATGGCACCCCTGGCAGCCGCATTGCTTGCAGCACCGGAAATCCTGTTCAGCACCGGACAAGTTGACCAAGAGGCGTTGCTGGAAGCCTGGTGGACCATGGTGATTTACCATGGCAGCCTGAAAGGGGTGGGCAACAGCCACAACCTTTTTAATGTTGATGTCAATAATTATTTCAAGCAGTTAACCAAAGAAGCAAAAGAGGCCCACCTGCAGGTACACCGCATACCCAGACAGGTGGCACAGCTGACCAGTGTGTCAACAGCGGAAGAAAATGCCCGGGTTTTTTCACGCCTGGCGCTTTCAAGGGATCATGATCAATGCCTTGATGCCGCATTGGCAACCAATATGATTTCCGTGGGACTGGATGTCTCAAGGCTGGCATTAATGATCATCAACGGACAGCCCCTTACCACTGCAGAATATATTCAGGCCAGCAGCCGGGTTGGACGCAGCGAGGTCCCGGGGCTGGTGTTTATAAACTATTACAGGGACCAGGCCCGGAGCCTGTCCCACTATGAACATTTTCGCCCCTATCATGAATCCTTTTATCGATTTGTGGAACCCACCAGCATTACCCCCTATACATTCCAGTCAAGACGTAGGGCACTCCATGCCGCCCTTGTCATTGTCCTGCGCCATGGATGTTCGCACCTGCTTAACAATAAACAGGCGGGCCTGTTTGACCCGGATGTGCCCATGACAAAACAGGTGATTGAACGATTAAAACGTCGCTGTTCCCAGGCAGATAAAGAGCGCGGCCCGGAGGTAGAACGCCACATTGACAGGCTTGTCCAGGAGTGGAAGAGCCACGCTGACCATTGCAGATCCGTCAAGCGCAGTCTGCACTACTCAGCGCCCCAGAAAATAAATAACGCAAACAGATTGCTCCATAACCACGACGACAGAATAAAGGGGTTATGGCCGACGCTTCAATCCATGCGCAATGTTGAAAACATTGCATTACTGAAACAACTATAATCATGACCACTATTCATATCCCTGTCCGGTTGTCACACATTTTGCGCTATTGTACTGTGGGGTCTGTGATTCGCGGACCAGAATATTTAATAACCCCCAAAGATATCCGGGAATGGACCGATCGAAACGGCCATGTGGCCGCCCGCCTGATTCCCTATGTTGATCAGGTGAGAAGTTCCCTGGGTATTGGACAGGAGCTTCGTGAGCCCCCCATTGCCAGGGAACTTGAAAATGGCAGTGTTGACGGTATTTGCATTCCTGCCATGAGGTTTCCTTCATGGATGCGCTGTCCAAAATGTGGACATCTGTATTGCCACCCTTGGCGACATCACCATCCAGGGCGCTTGGAATCCAAGAAATGTGAACAACATCCGGAATTAGAGCAGGTATCCTGGGTGTTTGTTCATCCGGACGGACACATGGCAGATGTTCCATGGCATCGTCTATCCCATTCCCATGCAGCCAGCCCAGATCAAAAGCAATGCCGACCGGATTGGAATGAGCCTTATCTCAGGCTCATTGAAACACAAGGTTCAAAATATGAGCTTGTTTGCGGCCGATGCCACGCCCGGAGTGGATTTAATGCCGGATCTAAATCTTCCTATGGGTCATTACGTCGCCAGCCGTGGCTTGCACAAGGTGTAGATGAGAACACTGACAATCCGGAGCAGCAGAGTGAACCGGCCCAGGTATTGTCTGTGAACGATACCCGGGTTCACAGCCCCCAGACCAGCAGTGCACTTGTGATTCCACCGGAATCACGTATCAGAAGGGGCAGCGTGGTGGACCGTCTTTACACCCATTCACAGTGGCGCAGGGAAATAGATCGTAAAATGAACCCCCTCCAGGAAAGAAGCCTTTTAATGCGCCTGGGCGATGAGTTCACCTGCACCGCAGAAGAGGTAAAAGCAGCCATCGGGAAGATTAAAGGTGGATATCCGTTTTTTGGCCAGCACATTACCCCGGGTATTTTGCTTGAAAAAGAATACCAGGCATTGACTCACCCCATTCCCAACCTCTTTGATGATGAGGATTTTGTCACACGGTATCATACGGAAGCATTTAAAAGCATCGGTCTTGAAGAAGAATCGGAATCCTTGAAAATCCAGAATGCCGTTGCCCAGCTTACGGCTGTGACCCGCCTTAAAGAAATACTTGTGCTCAAGGGTTTCAGGCGACTTAACGGCACCCTTGTCCCCCCGGATATTGTCGGCCGGGAAGACTGGCTGCCGGCCCTGGAATTATATGGCGAAGGAATTTTTTTCCGATTGAACGAAGCACTTTTAAGCCATTGGGAAAATACGCCGGAAGTGCTGTCAAGAACCCTGCCCCTGGAGGAAAGATTCAAGGTATCCGGAATTAAGTTGGATCCCCCGGTTGTTGTCTCTCCACGGTTTATATTATTGCACACCCTTGCCCACCTCTTGATCCGGCAGCTTGAAACGGTGGCAGGATATCCGGCCGCCTCGTTAAAGGAACGCATATACAGCAAATCAGGAAAAGATCCCATGGGCGGTATCCTTGTTTATGTGGCCGTTCCGGATGTTGAAGGATCATTGGGAGGGCTTTCGGAACTGGCAACGCCCAAAAGATTTCTGCAGCTTCTGGCCCATGTGTTCAATCATGCCCGGTGGTGCTCCCTGGACCCGGTGTGCTCAGAACATGAGGGGCAGGGACCGGGGTATTTAAACCGTGCCGCCTGCCATGCCTGCGCCCTTATACCTGAACCCAGTTGTACCTATGGTAATGTTTTGCTGGACAGAGGGCTTATAAAAGGCAGTGGAGACGACCCGGCCCAGGGTATCCCTCCTTTTTTGCAAACTGAAATACCCAGTAAAAATGGGAGCTGAGATATGGCTGAACGCCGATTTGAACTGCCGGGCATCCAGGAGCTGAAAAAAGAACAGGAAGATGTCAGGGCCCTGCCCAAAAAAGGTCAGCATCTGGTAATTGGTGGACCTGGAACCGGAAAATCCGTGCTTGCTCTGCTTCGGGCAAGACGGCATGCCAGGGCTGGAGAACCCCATGTTTTTCTTGTTTTCAACAAGCTGCTCCATGAAGCCAGTTGCCATCTTGGCGGGAGTAAAATTTCCTGTTTCCAGTGGATGGCCTGGTTTTTTAAATTATTCTGGGAGATCGCCAAAAAACCCGTGCCCCGGGTGGCGGCATCCCCCGGTTCATCATGGCAGGATATTAACTGGGAAGGGGCCAATCTGATTTTGGACCGGCAATTGGAAGGAACAGATTCCAGGCCCGAATATATCATCATTGATGAAGGACAGGATATGCCACCGGACTTCTATCGCGTTCTGATAAGCCTCCGGTTTGAGAATTTTTTTGTGGTTGCCGATCAGCACCAGCAGATTGTTTCCGGTAAAAACAGCAGTCGCAGGGATCTTGAGATTGAACTTGGCATTAAACACGAACAGGTCATTGAATTAAAAGAAAATCATCGAAACAAGTACCCCATTGCCAGGCTTGCCAGGGAATTTTACACAGGCGACATAGCAAGCCCTGAAGTAACGCTTCCCCAGGACAGCGGTGGGAAAGCAAAGATGCCGCTGCTTTTTACTTACCAGAATAACCAGTTTGAATTGATGATTAACAAAATTCTTAAAATGGCAGACAGGGAGCCCTCAAAACTTATCGGTATCATTGCCCCCGACAACAAGGTCAGAAAACTTTTTTTTGACGCGTTGCAGTGCGGCACTGAAAAAATCAGCCTGGACAATGGGAGCCCCTTCATCAGAACCTATCATTACGACCATCAGGAGCACGTCAATTTCCATGAAGGCGGCATCATGGTGATCAATGCCCAGGCCTGCAAGGGATTGGAATTTGAGTATGTTTTCCTTGCAAATATCGAGTCATATTTTTGTCCATCCAAAGACCAGGACAGCCTGAAACGCCTTTTCTATGTCATGGTGGCCCGGGCCAGGGATCAGGTAATTCTGCTCAGATCATCAGGCAAGCGCTGCCCGGCCGATTGCATTTTACCCAAAAACACGAACATATTAAAACAGTATCCATGAGGTTTGTATGACAGACAATCCAATAGACCGACCTTCCTCCCCCAGAATCCCATCACCGGACTGGTATTTGGTGACCAATCATCTAAATCTCTATTATTTAATAGGTGCCGGGCTGATCCTGTCGGAAAGCGGCTTCGGCAATAAATATTATAAAGATGTTTTATCCCTGTTCCCGGGGCGGATTGTTCTTTTCCCCCATAGCGTTCCAGCCGGGGCAATTGACATGGCAAAGGAGGAGGCCTCCCACCTGATCCCCTGTATTGCCCAGGTCAATCTGAAAGGCTTGACCGGACCGGTCACCTCCATTGATCAGGAGGGAAGGGTTCGGCAAGGTATTTCATTCCCCAACGAACTGGATGGCAATGAAGCGGCCCTGATAATTCCGGCTCCACTGCCCATTTTTTGGGTGGACAAGATCTATTTTGAATCCATGGCCGTCATTCGCCAGTTCAAGGAAAGTGCCGATGATTTTATAAATGTGGATCATCGAATTTTCCAGATAAAGACGAAGAAAACGCTTTTTCAACCATCAAAAAAAACAAAACAGGACAAACAACTGTTTGTGACCCATGAGGCGTTCCCCTGGCCCCGGGCAGGAGATCTGATAAAGGACCTCCCGACATCCTTTAATAGAGCCATTGCGGCAGGGGGTATTATGGCAATGCTCCACCGCATGGCAGATAGAAGCAGTGCTGCAGCCCTTGCCTTTTACTTTGCCTTTGATCCCCATACCGATACCGGACAAGAACCCGTTGATCCTTTGATTCACCGGCCCTGGCAATGGGCTCAGGATGATTCAATTTCCTCAACTGGGCAGACATTGTCAGAAAAAATGTTCTGGGGTGCCGTCAATGCCATTGCAGATTTCCACCGGGGGCATGGTATGGATGCCAGGGATGCTGTATTTGATTTCCTAAAAAATGTGGTAATCAGCTGGCAAGATGTTGCAACCAATGAAAACCGAAAAAATGCGCTTCAAAACCTCATTGAAGAGCTGGAGTCTTTGGGCGGCACATCCGACAGCACCATATCAGAATTGCTGGATCGCCACCCTAAACCATTTTCCAGAGCAATCATTCTATTTTTTCTAAGGGATGATTGCCAGAGCCTGCTTGAATATCGCAATGAAAAACTCAATGACACAGACATCATCGCCACGGCAATTCTCTTTGGCGCCAGGGAAGGGTGGCTGGCTTTGCCCAATGAATTAAAAGCGACAAGGCCCCTTCAGCATGCCGTGACCCATGGCATGGCGGCCCTGGCCCATCAATTCTGGAATACCGGCATTAATGTGGGAACGGCCCCACCTCTTCCACCCATCTTTCGAGACCTGTTTAAACCCATTAATGACAAATGGACCGCAAAACAGAAAAAGGCCGCTCTTCACCTGTCAAAACACAAAAAATGGGATTGCCTTCAAACCATCATTGATCTGGGTAAAGGCGTGTACCAGCTGAAAGTGGTTAACTCAGGTGTTCAGATCATCATGGACGGGGCGGAAAAAAAAATCAGCCATGAGGTGGATATGCCATCATTTTTAAAACAATTGGACAGGGAGTTGTCAAAGCAGGATATCTGCGGCCGCCTTCGTCAAGACCTGCATAAAATCCTGGGCTGCATCCAATGAGAATGATCCCGTCATCACCCCACGGGACGAGCAGTATGGCCGAAAAAAAAGTCTTTGATCAACTGAGAAATATTGTCAATAACAACACAGGTATGCCGCTTACCGCTTATCACTCATTGAATCTCACAAACCACGGATACAAACGGTTTGGTGAAATTGATTTTTTGATTTGCGGAACACCCGGACTCTTTGTTTTAGAGGTAAAGGGCGGCCATGTGGCGTGTCAAAAAGGGGTCTGGCAATACACCAATGGCTATGGGGTGACCACCCATTCCGTGGAAGGCCCGTTTAAACAGGCGCAATCCGCCCTGCATGGGTTGATGTGCAAATTGAAATCTCATTTTTCCCATCACTTTTTATCTCAAATGACCATTGGATATGGGGTTCTTTTCCCGGATTGTGACTGGAATCAAAATGGTGCGGAATGGGACAACCATACATGGATTGATTCACGATCCTTCAACCATCTTGAAGAATGGCTCAAGGAGCTATTTGAGTACTGGGAGGAAAGACAACGCTCAAAAAAATGTGTGGATGATGGGCTCATTACCCAATTAAACGATTATTTGAGGCCGGAATTTGAAACAGTACAGACCTTATTCGGACAAATTGGCAATGTCTGTGAGCGGGTGGTAAAATTAACACAGGATCAAATGGCCTTTGTTGATATTGCTGAGGCAAATAAGAAAGTCCTTTGCTCAGGGGGTGCCGGGACTGGTAAAACCTTTCTTGCCATGGAGCTGGCAAGGCGATGGACTTATCAAAACAAAAAAGTGGTTATGCCCTGCGGTACCAGATGGTTAAAAAGATACCTTGAAGCACGATTTACCATTCCTGGACTGACTGTGACGCATATCGATGCGCTTGAACTTGAGACCCGGCGTGCAGGCCTGGATCAATTTGATGGCATGATCGTGGATGAAGGCCAGGATATCTTTCAGCAATCAAAATTAGATCAGCTGGATCATAGCTTAAAGGGGGGGCTGAAACAAGGACAGTGGTGTATATTTCATGATACAAATAATCAGGCAGGCATATTAACAAATAAGCCTGAGCCCAAGGCCATTGATTTTCTTGAAAGCCTTTTTCCTGCAAAAATACCATTGAATACGAATTGCCGGAATACCTTAAATATTATTAACAACGTCAAACAGTCCCTTGGTGTGGATATGGGAATTACAGGGGCTGGAGCGGGCCCCAAGGTAAGGAAGAAGAGCGGTTCTTCAAAGGAGAATGAGGTAAAAATACTTGAAGAGGAGCTTTTGGAAATTATTGATTTTGGAAATATTCCATACAGCTACATCACCATCTTATCGCCCTTTCCCTATCAAGATTCTGTGGCATCTCTTCTCTCTCCTGAATTCACCCGGCAAATTAATGTTCTTGATGAATTTTCCATGCGCAATTTTCCACCCCAGAAGATCAGCTTTGCGCAGATTTTCCAGTTTAAAGGTCTTGAAAATGAAGTGGTTATCGTCATTGACCTTCCCCCCCCAGATGTTTCAAAGGGGAATTGTTGTCAACACTATATTGCCATGAGCCGCCCCCGGGCGCTTTTGTCCATTATCTTTGCCGCTGAACAATGAGACAACCGGCATATTGTTTTTATATTGACGTGCGACACTAAGGAGCGACAACAATAGGGTTGTTTTTCTATGGTGCATGACACTATTAATATACTGCCCAACTGCATGAGCTGGGTCGAACCCCTGCAAATGAAGCAAATGAACGCCCTGCGGGCACCTACGCCCGGGACATTCTTAACCGTCTTTTGATTGATCTGTCATGGACATCATCACGGTTGGAAGGCAACGGGGCAAATCAGCCGCGCGGTTTTTTGCGTTGGCTGAATTTGCATGGTGGGCAATTTTTAAAACAAATCAGAGTGTGTTCCGGTCCGTTCAAAAACAACTCGATCTGATTCGATGATATAGATTAGCAGCCAATCAGATTCAATATGACATTCATGTCTTCCCTTCCAATTACCAATCAGCCTGTGGTCTCTATGAATAGCATCAAGCTCTTCTTCAGCCACAATAGAACAGATGATTATTTTTAGCTTCTCAAGATTTTTCCCACGCTTTCTCATTCGCTTGGTGTCACGTTCAAACTGCTTTGTATATGCAGGTAAAAGCATTAGATTCCCATTTTTTTAAACATATCGTCAGTATCTTTGCAAATAACCAAATCTCGACCGGCATCCGTATCAAAAAAAGTTTTGCGAGTTTCTTTATTGGGGATTGCTATGTTAAATGGAAGTCCTTTTTTCAATTCAACCTGTTTATAAAATAGAGTTATAGCCTGGGTTGTAGTTAATCCAAGTTGCTGGAATATATGCTCAGCTTTGCCTTTTAAATCTGGTTCAATTCGAGCCCTGATTGTGGATGTTTTGCTCATGACTTCCCTCCTTTTGAGTTTTTAAATATTGTAGCTCAAACGGGGTACATTGTCAAGGAGTGAAAATTTATTCATTTTGCCCAACGGGGAGCTGAGGGGCCAGGCTTTTTAAACCCCAAAACTTCCGATAAAAAGATAAACTGCCCTGAACCAGGCACTCCCAAAAGGCCGCGCAGTAAGCCTGGTCCCTCTCCAGCGTTTTGTTGGGCTCATATAATTTCGGTTTCATTTAATTGCATTATAACTGTCGGAATTCCAGCGGGATTCAATCCACCATCCTTAATATCCGTAAAGCCAAACTCCATATATAATTTTCTTGCAGGCTGTCCTTCTGGAACTGATTCTCTAAAGGTTTGAACAAATATTTTTTCTTTGGTATTCAGTTCGTTAAGTGCATATTCAATGAGTTTTCGGCCATATCCATATCCTTGATAGCGTTGTGAGACTGCAAGCCATGCAATTTCATTCGATTCCTTGGAAATCACAACCCCACCAAGCAGTTTTTTATTGGTTTCATCAGATTCCGCACGAACACAAAAGGCAGAATTTAATGAAATGGCTTGCTTTAAAGCTTGCTGGAAACCTGATTCATCCGCCATAGGCCCGAAAAGAGGCTCAACTTCCCTTGATAATGACAACCAATCATCAAAATCGGATATCTTTGAATGAACAACGTCCATGTCCGTATTACCTTTTGCGTTTGTTTAGAAGCCCAACGGGGAGCTCAGCCGACCGGGGCATACGGCCAAGCAGGTTGTCGAAGCCAAGGTTTTCCGAAAACCAAGGGCTTTTAAAAAGCCGCTAGCCCCCCGGGTCGGCTGCAGCGTTTTGTTAAGTTACTTTCTTCATCCACTTTGGGGAGACTTGAAACTATATTGGAGAGACTTTCAGAAAGATCATACAGCTCCAAATGTAGTTCCTTTAGTTCCAACAGTGTTAACGATGCTGAATCCTTATTAGGATTTTTTGTATCTGGTAATTTCCCAGACATTTTGAACCCAATTATTGTGTCATCATTATTTCTACTCCAGAGATAGTGGGCAAATTTGTTTCTTGCCACTCGATATTTTCCAACTCGACGCAATACTATCTCAATTTCTTCGGTTGTCCCATGATCAATGACATGGGAACCGTATCGGTGGCGATGAATTTTGAGGGCATTTTTTATGGCAGCTTCAAGGCGTACTGCGCTCATTTCATCGGTATATGTTCGACCAAGGAATTCTGGGGTAAATAACAGCCTGCTTAAAAGAATCCCCATTAAAAATTCCACATTCGACCATTCTACTGAGATTTTACCAATAGCTTCATATTGTTTTGCTGTCAAATCTGAATATTTTGAATGATTCAGCATCGGAATGTACCTTTATAAACTTAACGGGGAGCTGAGGGGCCAGGCTTTTAAACCCAAAAACTCCCATAAAGAGTTAAATTTTCCTGAACCAGGGACTCCCGAAAAGGCCGCGCAGTAAGCCTGGTCCCTCTCCAGCGTTTTGTTAGCTGAGTTCTGCATAAGCTCTGTGCACTCCGCCGAAGCCTTTGTATTCCAACTTGCCTGTAGGATGGCGCGGTTCCTGCCATGATACGCTTCATAAACACGGAAAGTTCATTTCAGTAACCTTGACTAACGGATCAATGCCGTTTTTTTATAAGGTTTGACTCAATGTCATAAAGTTAAGCATGTGTAGTTCATTTTACCATGACGGAGATGAAGAGCATGGAGAATAACATGCTATAAAATCAATCTTCGAGTCTTGCATGTTCTTCATAGTTTTAATTCGAATCATCTTAACTTTATGACATTGAGGTTTGACTTTTGAATGTTCCTTGCAAAATTAATATTACTATTCCTCCCTGGTCATAAATCGAACCTGATAACCTGAAAAATAATGACCTGATATGTGACTGCGGATCTCAACCGTATACCAACTGCTCGGCTGAAGCCCGCTAATTTCAATTGAATCCGCCCCTCCCGTTAATTCACTATCTACAATCATGTTCCCCTCATCGTCCCAAACCGTAGCAGAGGCGCCGGAAATATTGTCCGGTAGAGTTTTAAAGTTGACAACAAGATTAAGTTCCACATTCTCCTGATAATCGGTAGGGTAATATATTTCTGGGCGGACTGGAAACTCAATTTCTTTATGGGTGAATGTAAATTTTGCAGTTGATTTTTCCCCTTTAAGCAAAATAGCATAATCACCCGGGGGGAAAGTTGCTGATAATTCATCAAAAGAATCGAAATAGGCATTCTGAATTTGTGGCGCATCCTCTACAAATCGAATGTTATGGTTTTCGGCGCTTGGAATTATCAGCAACCCCCTTGCAAAGGTATTAAAATTTTCACCTCTATTATAAGCGATTCTCGCATCATATGAGTATACATTATCTGGAGAACGATCCGTGCTGAAATGGAAATGAAAGCTTTCATACATACCTGCCCAGCATTCAGTAATGCTGCAAAATAGAAAAAATAGAATACAAAACATAATTTTTTTCATTTTTTATCTCCTTGGAAACAAATAGTCTCTGTTCGATTTTTCTCTTCCGTTTTTGTCAATTTTTCTGCCAACGAGAAGCTCATCCTTTTCTCATAATTTCACAGATTCAAATGCGTTTTGTACACCTCCTTTCAAAAAAATTTTCATTAGGGACTCGAAAAGAAATAAATCCCCCTGAATTTCTTTATTCACAGCCGCTAACGCTCCTGATGCGGCAAGCTAACGGGGAGCTTAGCTGGCCGGGGGGCATATAGCCGAGCAGGTTGTAAAAGCCAAGTTTTTTCTAAAACCAAGCACGTTCAAAGAGCCGCTAGCTCCCCCCGGTCAGCTGCAGCGTTTGGTTGGCCTACGGGCTCATTTTTTGCGACTTCTTTCTCTAAGACGGTTTCCTTCACACTACGTTGAGGTCGGCGTAGTTTCTGCTCCAACTTCTTCCACTTTGCCTTTTCTTTCATTGCAGAAACCATGACTACCGGAATCCGAGACTTCGATAACCGGTTCAACGAGTTCTCTCATTATTCGATGCATTACCATTTGACTGGACACCCTTTGAAACGACACTTTCCTTTCCCAAAGATGAAACTCTCTGAAACGGATCACCCGATGAAGCCTGATATTCCTTCTTGCATGCAGGCCGGCACGCTTTGTGCCGTCACACATTCCAACGGGCTATTGACTCCATGATCGACCACCTTTTTCTGACGCTTTCCATGAACCCACAGACAAGATTATGGTCCGGATTCCGAATGCACAAAGCGTGACGGCCGGTACTCAAACAACGAGCAACCCTATTGGATAACATCCTCTATCTTCTCCAAATACACCTTTCCCCGACAAACTTTACAAAGAACGACGCACTTAAAGCCATGCATAGGCCAGCGCCGTTTCTGCTGAAATATACTGCTCAAACAGAAGCCATACTGTGCAGAAACTGTGACTGCCGGACTTCAATTTCAAGGACAAAGACGCGTCACACAACCATTTCTTTCACATTTGCCACAAAGTAGGCCAACTAATAGCGTTTTATCAATAGTCCCGCCCTCAAAAAGCCGCAAAATTAGAAGAATTCATCAATCCACCAAAACCT
>CAKZLA010000055.1 GCA_937124525.1 uncultured Desulfobacterium sp. | reverse complement strand
TTTATAAGAAACTCCGTCCAATGATTTGTAATAACTGGAGTTTCGATATTTGTTGTGGGCAGGCCAAATCCCCAATACGGTCTGCCCGTGGCAGTTATAAGAAATACTCCGTAAACCTGGGGAGAAATTTTATCTTTGTTATGGGCAGACCGAGGTCCGAATACGGTCTGCCCGTGGCTGCCATGTAAACGTATCTATAATTAAAAAAGCAAGTCCGTTTTTACCGGAGTCTGCCTTTAATCACTTTTTGTATGTTTATAAAAATCAGACGCAGCAGGGGCCGCCAGGGCATTACCCAAAATAAGATCTGCGGCCTTTTCTGCAATCATCACCACCGGTGCATAGATATTACCGTTGGTCACATAGGGCATCACCGACGCATCCACCACCCGGAGCCCTTCCATACCATGCACCTTTAAGCTGTCCGGTGCCACAACAGCCATGTCATCGGTGCCCATTTTACAGGTACAGGAAGGATGCAATGCGGTTTCACTGTCTTTGATTACCCAGTCTAAAATCTCCTGATCGGTTTCCACCCCGGGTCCTGGGGATGTTTCTCCGGCGTTAAACTCAGCCATGGCTGGCTGGTTCAATATATTACGGGCGCATCTTATGGCTTCCACCCATTCCCGGCGATCCTGTTCCGTGGACAGATAGTTGAACTTAAGTTTTGGATGAACCTTGGGATCGGTGGAATGAATTTTAACAGAACCCCTTGCATCGGAGTTCATGGGTCCCACATGGACCTGATATCCATGCGCCTGGCTGGGCTGGCTACCATCATACCGAATGGCCAGGGGAAGGAAATGAAACTGAAGGTTGGGATATTCAACCTCATCATTGCTCCGGATAAATCCACCTGCTTCAAAATGGTTGGTGGCCGCAGCTCCCTTTCTCTGGAACAGCCATTGAAATCCAATAAAGGGCTTTTTCCACAGGGCCAGGGAAGGATTCATACTCACCGGTTTTTTACAGGCATATTGCACATAAACCTCCAGATGATCCTGGAGATTCTCTCCCACGCCGGGCAGATCATGTACGACATCAATACCAAGGGCTTGTAATTCAGCAGCATTGCCCACCCCGGACAGCTGAAGGGTCTGGGGGGAATTAATGGACCCACCACAGCAGATCACCTCCCCTGCAAAGGCTTGTCTTACAGTGGTTGACTTGCCCTTTGTATACTCAACCCCCACGGCCCGTTTACCCTGGAAAAGAATTTTTGTGGTAAAGGCCCGGCAGATCACGTCCAGGTTGGGACGTTTCTTTAACACCGGATGCAGATAGGCCCTGGCCGCACTCAATCGTCTGGCCCTGAAGATGTTGCGGTCAAATTTGCCAAACCCTTCCTGCTGGTATCCGTTGACATCATCGGTGAGAGGATATCCGGCCTCCTTGCCCGCTGCCATGAACCCCCCAAAAAGAGGATTGGTGCAAGGACCGGTTTCCAGCAGAAGGGGGCCGTTGACCCCATGGTACTCATCTGCCCCCATGAGACGGTTTTCAGCCCGTTTAAAATAAGGAAGACAATTGGCATAATCCCAATTTTCCATGCCGGGATCTTTACTCCACTTTTCATAATCCATGGCATTGCCCCGGATGTAGATCATCCCATTGATGCTGGAAGAGCCCCCCAGCACCTTTCCCCGGCCATGGAAAATACGACGATTTCCCATGTGGGGTTCGGGTTCTGATTCATAGCACCAGTCATAAAATTTATTACCCAGGGGAAACGTCAGACCAGCGGGCATGTGAATAAAAACATCCCAGATATAATCCGGCCGCCCTGCCTCAAGTACCAGAACCTTGTTTGAAGGATTTGCACTGAGCCTGTTTGCAAGTACGCATCCGGCTGATCCGCCTCCAATGATAATAAAATCATAGTTTTTTTTCATCATACCCACTCCTTGAGTAAACATGGCAAGATAGCTTGCCACAACAAAATTTAAAACGCTCATGTTTCCAGTCCGTTGGACGGAATTTCATATAACTGCCACGGGCAGACCGCATGGGGGACCTGGGCCTGCCCACAACAAGAATGAAAGAATATTAGGTGTGCCTACTCTTTCATATAAAAAAAATACTAAAATGTTTAAAATTATTCCTGATGGCGGTGACGTTAAGACTTGCCAAGGGCATTTATACTGAGAAACCCTTGCACCAACTCCTCAATGGTCATCTCACCTTCCCGCAACAACGCCTGAACCGCCACACCCTGGAGCCCGGCGATGAATCCGATGGCAACGGCTCGATTGATTTTTTCCTGGGAAAACCGATTCAATGCAGATTCAAAAGCATCCACAAATCGGTCATAAACAGCCTGAACTTTGAGGATCACAGGTCCCCTGATGCTGCTGAACTCAGCCGCAAGAGAGGTCATACTTATAATGATATCGGGATCGGAATGAAATCGTTCAACAAAAATATCTGCTACTCCTGTGATCATGCTTTGACGATCCTTGTGCTCCTGGGCTAAAAATTCAATATATTCTTCAAAATTATGATCCAGGTTTTCCACCACTGCATCCAAAATATCTTTCTTAGACCCAAAATGGTGAAATACGGCCCCGGTGGTCATGCCAATGTGCTGGGCAATATCTTGTATGGTGGTTTTGTGAAATCCCAATGTGGCAAAAAGATGGGTTGCCGCATCTATAATTTTCCCACGGGTGGCAAGTCTCCTGGCTTCTTTTTTATTTGGTATATAATTCATTATGCTCTACTCCCAAACGCTTTAAGGTTGATTCAAGGGGAATCCCCTTTTTACTCCATCCACGCTGTGAATAATAGTCTTGTTTCATATATTCCATATCTTCCGGGGAAATCCGATGGCCTTTATGGGGCCCATCGGGCAGGGGTTCTGACACAAATCTTCGGGGCAGGCGATCTTCTAAGGGATCAAGCCCCTCCCTTAAATTAAAAAGCCGTGTCAGATTCCAGATTCTTTCACCGGTATCGTCAAACAGGGTTTTTCCCACCGCTTGCCCCGTTGCCGCTGCCAGGAGTAAGCCATAGGTATTGCCTGAGATACCAAAACTGCCAAAATCACATTTTACAAGGGTATCGAGACCAGCTGAATAATTTTGCAGGAAAGATACCAATTCTGCTTTTCCAACAATGTCCAGGGGGGCCATCTGCTGGCCTTTCCACTCCACACCCCCTACCTCGTAGGAGATGGGAAAGGCCCGCTGGTGACATGCCCCCCGATCGGCGGTCATGATGGCAAGCCCCATTCCCGAAGCCCCCCGGGGACCCCATGCAGGTGCTTCCATGCCCTTGACATGGACGGCCATATCCTTGGTAGCTTTGCCAATTATTTCAGCGGCTTTTTTAACGCCCTGGGCCAGGATTCGTCCCAGATCACTGTCCTGATTTGCAATGGTTTTAATGAGATATTCCGCTGCCTGGATATTGCCGAACTTCAGTTCCACGCCTTCCGGGGAGTCAAGGAGTCCCTTTTCGCCAAGTTCCATGGCAAACCCAATGGCTGCCCCTGTGGACATACTGTCAATACCCAGGAGATCGCACAATTTAACCAGATGGGCCACGGCCCTTACATCACTGATATCCAGATTGGCTCCCATGAGGGCTGCAGATTCATACTCCAGCATATCAGTGATGATACCCTTGTATTTCCCGGTTCTGACGGCCCCCATTTTACTGCACCTTATGGGGCATCCCATGCAGGCGGAACTGCCCAGCCACAGGTGCCTGGCCTGGCCAATATCAGAAAGTTTGCTGCTTTTCTCAAAGGTTCCACCCGCATAATTTTTATGGGGAAGCAAGCCTGTTTCATTGGCATAATCAACGGAACCGGCCGTACCTCCGGCTTTCATGGCATCAATGTCAGGGCTTGCATCCAGCTCTGCCCGGGCTTTGTCACAGGCCAAAAGAAATGAAGGCCCATGGTTAATACCGACAATCCTGGTACCCCGCACCGCAATGGCCTTAAGGTTTTTAGACCCCATCACGGCCCCGGCACCGCCCCTTCCGGCCTGGCGATTATATTCACAGCCGATGAGGGCATAGTTCACCAGATTTTCCCCGGCCGGGCCAATGGATGCCACCCGCACGGAACCGTCCCCAAGCTCTTCTTTGATGGCATGATTTACCTCCAGGGTATCCTGGCCCCAGAGATGGGCCGCATTCCGTATTTCAAGGGTGCCATCATCAATCCAGAGGTAAACCGGTTTGTCTGATTTTCCCTGGACAATAATGCCATCATATCCGGCATATTTAATTTCCGGGGCGAAATGTCCCCCAAAGTAACTGTCCAGAAAGGTGTGGGTCAACGGCGATTTCGTCACAATACATCCCCGCATGGCAGGGGCCATGGTGCCGGTGAGGGGACCTGTCATGAACATGAGAATATTTTCCGGGGACAATGGATCGGTACCCGGAACAAGGAGATCATAAAGAAACCTGGCACCAAATCCTTTACCCCCGATATATTGTTCTCTCATCTTGCGGGATAAAGGGATTTCCCGGGATGTTAGGGTGGTTAAATCCACAAGGAGAAACTTTTTCATGTATGCTTCATTCATCTTTTTCTCCTCCATTTATCCATTCAAGTGCACCGGTGGGGCAGGCAGATACACACAGGGGATCTCCCATGCAGGTATCGCATTTCACCGCCTTTTTTGTTTCCGGGTCCAGTTTCACCATGCCCTCGGGGCAAAATTGTACGCACAATCCACAGCCCACACAGCGATTCTCATCAATGAGTACCACCCCTGCCTCGTTCCTTGAATAGGCCTTGGCCGGACAAACATTCATGCAATAGGCATTGGCGCACTGATTACAAACCACTGGCTTATGGTAAAGATTTTCCCTTGTATTTTGAATCAGCAACCTGGATCGTCGGGTATTATACCCCCCATGCCACCGCATGGAGCAGGCCAGCTGGCAAATATTGCAACCCGTGCAGAGATCAAAATTGGTTTTGATAAATGAATTAATGGTTCCGCCTCCTTTGACTGCTATGGTTTAAAGCGGTTTTACAGCAACTCCCGGCTTCTATTTAACCACCTGATATTTTTCAATATTTGTCAAAATAGTTTTTTTAAGAATCAAAGCATTATTATTAATAACTTTAGATAGTTACCCTTGTTGTGATCGGGAATAGCTGGAGGTTCTATCTTCTAATCCTTGATTCGGTTTTTATATATCACATATTATGTAATATGCAAGACATTTCTCACAATTTTGTCTTGCTTTTCAAAAAACACTATGATAATGCATTAAGCAACAGATCGCATATTACATACTACGTGATAGAAAACTGTATTCAACTTCAACATGAAGGAAGGAACAGTATGCTAAAACTGACGAACGTCACCAAGAAATTTGGTGAACTGACCGCCGTCAATTCGTTGAGCTTTACCGTTTCCAAGGGTCAGGTGTTCGGAATTGCCGGTCCCAATGGGGCAGGGAAGTCCACCCTGTATAACCTCATCTCCGGTCTCTATTCCTTTGAGGGAGCCATCTCCTTTAATGGGAAAGACATTGGGGGCCTGCCCCCCCATAAAATTGCAAAACTGGGTATCTCACGAACCTTCCAGATTCCCCAGACATTTCCCAGCCTGAGTGTGGAAAAAAGCATTGGTGTGGGAAATCATTTTGGCAGCCAGGCGGGGTTTGAACAGGATTATGTGGACAAAATTCTGGAATTCGTAAACCTCCAGGATAAACGAAATGCCATGGTGGGCCAACTTAATCTTCTGGATAAAAAGATGATTATGATCGGGGCGGCCCTGGCCACAAAACCTGCAATATTGATGCTGGATGAACCCATGGCCGGCTCCAATGCCAAGGAAATCATTCAACTCATGGACCTGATCCAGCGCATCAACCAGGATCTGGGGGTCACCATCATTATTATCGAACATTTCATGAAGGTTCTCACGGAACTGACGGAAAAACTATTGATCATCGAGACGGGTACGGAAATCTGCTGTGGAGATCCCGTTGTCGTCACCAGTGATCCACGGGTCATTGAATGTTATCTGGGGGATGGAACATGATAAAGGTCCATGATTTAAACGCATATTATGACGATTTCCATGTACTCAAAAATGTCTCCTTGAACGTGGGAAAAGGAGAGGTGGTGGTCATGCTGGGCCCCAATGGCCACGGGAAAAGCACCGTTCTAAAGTCAATCTGCGGTCTGGTGGAAAAGGTGACGGGTAACATTATCTATGACGGCGAAAATATCACCGGCCTGGGTTCTGAAAAGCTTGTGAACAAAGGCATCACCTATATTGCAGAAAATCGGGAGCTCTTTCCGGAGATGACGGTGCTGGAAAACCTTAAGCTGGGTGCCTATTCCCGGTCTGCCAGGCCCCACGAAAAAGAAAATCTGGAAAAGGTGTTTTCATTGTTTCCCCGCCTTGCCGATCGCCGGAAACAACTGGCATCCACCATGAGCGGCGGAGAGGCAAGAATGCTTGCCATTGCAAGGGGACTCATGTCAAATGCCGATTTTCTGGCCATTGATGAGCCCTCCCTTGGGCTGCAACCCAATCTCAGGGACGAAGTGGCACGGATCATTAAACAGATCAACACCCAGGGTATCACCGTCCTGGTGGTGGAGCAAAACATTCCCCAGATCACGGAACTTGCAGATAAAATTTATGTACTGGAAGAGGGGATAATCTCCTTTGAAGGAAGCAAGGAAGAGGCCCTTGGCAATGATCATTTAAAAGAAATTTTTCTTGGCATGTAACAGGAGAGACAAAGATGTTCATTGAAATTATAGATGTCATCATCAGCGGCCTGATCAACGGATCAGTCTATGCCCTCATGGCCGTGGGGCTTACCCTGATCTACGGGGTATCCAAGGCGTTTAATTTCGCCTATGGCTCTTTTTACAGCATGGGGGGATATATCGCCTTTTTGCTGTTCAGCGTCTCCTTTTTAAATAATTATTTCATTGTCCTCTGCCTGGCAGCCCCGGTTCTCCTGGTATTTGGTTTTTTCATTGAAAAACTCCTGGTGGCCCCTTTACGAAAACGGGATGACTGGGAGGTAAAGGTGATGATGATCACATTGGGATTGGCCCTGTTTCTGGACAACTCCTACCAAGTGGTCTTTGGTGCCCGGATGAAATCATTGCCCTCCATCCTGGAAGGAAGCTTTGAAATGGGGGAATTTATTCTATCCTACCAGGATGTGATGATCTTTATATTCTCCCTTGGGGGAATCCTGCTCTTTAGATGGTTTCTCAACAACACCCGCACAGGCATGTCAGTCAGGGCCGTGGCCCAGAACCCTGCCGGTGCCCAGATTGTGGGGATTCCCAAGGACTTTGTATTTGCCGCAACCTTTGCCATCTCCACGGTTATGGTGGGCATGGGCGGCATTCTTCTTGCCCAGAAATATTTTATTACCCCCGCAGGCGGGTGGGATATTCTGGTCAAGGCATGGGTCATCACGGCCTTTGGGGGTATGGGCAGCATCAAGGGAGGTCTTTATGCCGCCTTTATCGTGGGCATGCTGGAAGCCTTTGTGGGATGGTATTTTGGAATGACATGGACACTCATCGCATTATTTGCCGTATTGTTGACAACCCTGGCCGTAAGACCCCAGGGACTTATGGGGAAATGGGGATAAGATCACAATGGAACATAAACGCATCGCCATATTTTTAGCCGTTATCTGGGGGGTTGTGGCCATCCTCCCGGTGTTTTTCGGGTCCACCAACTTTATCATGCACATCTTGATCATGTGTCTGATCTGGTCGGTGGTGGCCTCTTGCTGGGATCTGATCATGGGATTTGCCGGAATTTTTTCCTTTGGGCAGGTGGCTTTTTTTGTCATCGGCTCATATTCTTCAGCCATTATTTCGGCTCGGTTCGGCGTGGCACCGATCTTTTCGGTTTTCATTGCTGGTATTATTACCGCAGGGATAGGGGTTCTGGTGGGTCTTCCCTGCCTTAAGCTCAAGGGCGCTTACATTGCCCTTGTCACCTTTGCCGTACACATGATATTGGAGCCGGTCCTGAAAGGAGACATAGGACGGGCCCTGGGGACAGGGGGCTCCCGGGGGATTTTAACCATTACCCCCATGAATATCTTTGGATATACTTTTACAAGTTCTGATCCCATCCCCTACTTCTATCTTTTGCTTTTGGTGGCAGTTATCTGCTCTGTTATTATACTGATGGTCATCAAATCCCATTGGGGAACAGCCTTTCTGGCATTAAAAGATGCCGAGGATTTTGCATCCTGCCTGGGGGTCAGCGCCTTTAAATATAAGCTCATGGTCTTTGCGCTTACCTCTTTTTTAACGGGCATGATAGGCGGATTTTACGCCCATTATGTGGGGATGCTCTCCACAAGGATGTTGGGCATTGACCTCTTTGTCACCCTCATGGTCATCCTGGTCATCGGCGGCGTGGGGAAATTTCCCGGCGCGGTAATTGGGGCCTTTATCACCATTGCCATCAACGAGATGCTCTCACCATTGGGCTCCTACCGCCCCATTATACTGGGTGCCATGGTGGTGATCCTGGTTCTTGTTTTACCCGACGGCATTACCGGATTGTTTGAAAAAATATTCTCTGAAAAAAAGCGTGGATTAACCCATTAACGGATTTAATCTTAATTGCAGGCATTTTTAAAGTGAACTAAAGTTATGGATTCCTTTACCTTTTCCTTTACTTTTACCTTTACGTATCCATAACAACACTCCCCCCTGTGTCAGAACCCATTGACAAGGCGATTACAACTTAAAACCAAGCTCCATTGCACCATCAACACTCATTTAAGAAGGAGGTAAGATGAAAAAAACGTTAGCAGTCATGTTGATTCTCATGTGCGCATTTCTTGTAAACGGAAATGCCTTTGCCAGCGACACAATTAAGGTTGGCGTTCCCCTTTCCATGACAGGTCCCTACACCGACACCGGGGACAACTATTGGAAAGGCATTAAAATGGCCATTGATGAAATTAATGAAGCCGGTGGCCTTTTGGGTAAAAAGTTAGAGCCTGTGCGGTTTGACGCCCAGGAATTCGCCCCGGAAAGGGTCATGCAGGGAGCGGACTATTTATGTGGTAAGCTCAAGGTGGATTCTGTCCATGCAGGGTGGGCCGGATGGGGACAGGATGTCCGTGCCTATGGAAAATATACAGCCCCCTTCTTTGCCGATGATGGTTCCCAGACAGCCGTGGATGTCTACAAACAGGATAAAAAACAATACAATAATATCTTTCAGCTCACAGACACCGGCATCAACCAGGGTCAGAGTATGTTCAATGTCTTAATGGCTCTTCCCTATGAATACCCCAACAAAAAAGCGGTGATTATCACGGCGGACGATGCCTGGGGAACGGAAGTTGGAGATACCCTGAAAAAGAATTTCAAGGAAAAAGGCTGGGATGTTGCCATGCACGAACTGGTTCCCTATGGCACCAACCAATGGGGTCCTTTGCTCACAAAAATTCGTAAAATAAAACCTGCCATTATCCATGTGGAAATTGTCTCTGCCCAGGAAGTGATCACCTTTTTCCGGCAATTCATGAAAAAACCCACCAACTCCATCTTAAGCTACGGATACTCCCTGGTTCCAAGGGAAGTGGTGGACACCATGGGTAAAGAGGCAGACGGCCTCATTGGCGAAGTCCCCACTGCCATGCCCACCCCGGAAGCACCCACCCCGGAAGCCCAGGCGTGGCTGGATAAATTCAAAACCATCTGGACCCATCTTCCCCAGGCGGGTTCATGGGCCGCCTACAGCGGCGTTAAAGCTTGGGCCACGGCGGTTGTGGCGGTTGGAGATGAAAAAAAACATGAAGAGATCAGTAATTACATTGCCACCAACGGTTATAAAGGCGAAACCGGATGGTGGAAATGGGATGAAGATCATGTCATGAGAGCTGGCGGGGATGTTCCCATCGCCCATTACCAGGTCCAGAACGGTGAAATGATTGCCATCTTCACCGATCCACCGGCAAAACCCTACAAAGATTATAAATTTCAGGTTCCCAGGTGGATAAAAAAATAGTTATGTACTAACCCCACAACTCATTTGATTTAAAGTACATATTGAATCTTATCTCTGACAAATAGCAGAAGATGAAGTATGGTAATCTACAAATAGCGTTGCAGGGTTAATTCACAACTAAGAAATTCATCCCAATAAGAATGGTCGTCCTTAATCTTCCTTGATGTTGATAAAGGATGGCCATTTTGGTTTCACAGAGGTGATTACACACTTAAGAATCAAGCGCAAAGACGCAAAAAAAAGTGGCGCACATGGCAAAAAATGCAAAATCATTTAAAATCAAATGTCAACTGGGGGGATGGTCCTCTTTATTGCGTCTGCTCTATTCTATGGGATAGCCAGTATCCGATCCGGTGATCTTCTTGGGTTTCTGGGTAGCCTCTTTTTCTGGTAGCCTGCTTTCTCTTTCTTATTCCCTTTGTTTTTCACCGTCGTTCTGGGTAAGTTATTCGTAAATATTCGGCACTGGCCAAACATTTACATTCCCAACTCGAATATTTACAGTTACTCCTGTAAATATTTATTATTTTCAGTTGGTTGTGATTTTAATAGACTCAGAGCCCCCACATGGAATTGCCAATCAGATAATTTCGTATTGAACAACCTTCAAAAGATGACAATCTTTTTGTCTTTATAAAATTATTTTAATTAATAAAAAATTATACTTTTTTCGGTTCATCAGCGCAATTCAGCATTACTTTCCAAGTAAGATATCCTTCCAGAATGCAGATACCATGTGGACTACCCTCTTTTATAGACGCAAATTATCATTTAACGGGTAAGAGCAAACGAACTTGCCCATCGCATTTCACATCTTGTAGTATATGGTATGTTATTTGCTTATAATTATTTTTTAGTTAGGGTCACATTCATAGAACAATTCATATTGGGCTTTAGATAACATCAATGGCAGTACACAACGAAATCTGAAACCATTATGATTCCATATTGTTGGGCGGAGTTTCATATAAAAATGGCCAAGCCAACCAATTAAAACGGGATAGAGAGAGTTTTATATAAAAAAATTTTAAATGCTTTTCATCAAGGAGAGAGAGAATGAGTAATATTTATGTGGGCAAAGAATTTGGCAACATCACCGCAGATGCCGTGGTCATCGGAGGCGGTATTGTGGGGACAGCAACGGCATTCTGGCTTTCCAAGGCTGGAAAAAAAGTGGTTCTTTTAGAAATGCGAGATGGACTCTCCTCCTTGACAACGGCTGCCAGTGCTGAATGTTTCCGCACCCAGTTTACGGAAAAATCCATGGCGGATCTGGCCATGGAAAGTTTAAAAATGTTTGAGAATTTCAATGAAATCGTGGGGCTGCCAGATGTTGAAATTGGACTGACCCAGCGGGGATATCTCTTTGTCACCGATGATGACGAAATGGTTCCAGAGCTGGAAAAAGCCGTGGCCCGATACCATGAATTGGGGGTAACCTCTGCTGAATTTTTAAAGGGTGAGGCCCTGCATGAAAGATTTTCTTTTCTTGCCCCCGAAGCAAAAGCTGCCACATTTAATGGGGAAGAAGGATGGTTCTCCACCCACGAAGGCACCTATGCCTTTGCCAAGGGCAGCGATGATGCCGATTTTTACATGAAAACCAAGGTCACTGGCATTAATACCGATGATGACGGCATCTGTGGGGTTGAAACCAGCCACGGGAACATTGAAACCCGCATGGTGGTTAACTGTGCTGGCCCCTTTGCCGCTGAAATCGGAAAAATGGCTGGCGTGGAACTGCCCTTTAGAACCGTACGCCGTCAAAAGGCCTACATTAAAACACCCCATGACATGGTGCCTGAAAAAGCCCCCTTTATGGTGGATCTCATTAACCACAGCTACTGGCGTCCAGAAGCAGGTGGAGTATTATGCGCCTGGGTGGACCCCGATGAACCGGAAACGCCCCCCAGTGAAAACCTTCCCACGGACTGGGATTTTGCCGCAGAATCCATTCACCGTGTCTCCCGGCTTAATCCTTTTTTTGAAGCCATTGCCGAAAATCTTGTGGCGTCCGACATTGATGTTTCTGCCGGTCAGTATGTCTACACCCCTGATGATAAGCCCATCATCGGCCCCTGTGATGATGTCAAAGGGCTTTATCTCAACTGCGGATACTGGTGCGGTGTGATGATGGCCCCGGCCGCTGGCAAACGCATTGCCGATCTGGCCACGGGCAAAATGGAGAGTAAGGATAACCCCCTGAGATATTCCCGATTTGAAGAGGGTGTTGTGGAGAAAGGCGCGACCTTCCTGAAATAGAACATGATCCTGCATATTTAGTAAATGTGTTATTGCACTTTTGTTCGCACGCAAGACAGATTCCTTCAACAGGAGCAAAAGTGCAATAATGCAGTACCCTTGAATTATTATTTATGTTTCCCCGGAATTGCTAAGTTGACCCGGAATTGAAAAAATCATATCTCCGGTTCTCTAACGTACCCTTTTAAATCATCATCAAGAGACCAGATATAGACTCTCCGACCTTTGTTCAATTGGCACTGTCTTTTCCAGTCATGAATAATGGAAAGATCTCCCAATCCAATTCCTCCTGTGGCATAATCTGGAAATGTGTTCAGCCACTGCTGGAGATGCTCTTCTTGTAAAAAACTGATCGGCTTAAAAGGTGATTCTTCGGCAAGGGCTTTTTTAACCTGATTCACAAAAGCTTCAGCACATCTACGCCTTTGATTTCCATCTCCATTCTGGGCGATGTGGTTTCCTGTCTCAAGAATGGTCGCCATCGGTAAAAACAGGGATTCTTTATTTTCAATTTTAAGTTTCAGTTCATCAAGTATTTTTGCGTGGTTTACCGTCATACCCGGGACATTGAGAATTTCCAGAAAGACTGATGTATCAACAAGACATACCGCCTTCATTCGGACACCTCACCCTTTAAATTATCCAGCCAGCTCAGTGCATTGTCTTTTCGTTCCTCATCCGTGGTTTTATCCTTTAGAAAACGATCCAGAATCCCCTGGGTCATCAAATTTCCCAAAGGTCCTTGGGCCACCAGCTCCGTATACCGATCCATATTTTTCAACTGAACGATCCTGCTATCACCTTCATCAAGATCTCTATAACAGCACAAAACATCTCCAAGACTTTCATCGGGTAATGCATTTAACAATGCAGGATTATGGGAGGTCAACAGCACCCGAAGTTTTCTTAATTCCGCAATCTGCTTAACAGCTTTGATCAGTTTCCCGACCCGGCCCGGGTGAACACCATTATCTATTTCTTCAATGATCACAAGAGCCCCTTCGGGGGCTGTTAAAAGTGCCGCAGCAACAGCCAAAACACGCAAGGTGCCATCTGATAAAAGAGGCGCATCAACTTTGCGACTTTGCCCCCCAAAGGATTCAATCAATCTTACCATCACATCATCTCTGTCGGTTTCTATAAAGCTAATATCTAAAATATTCTGCTCAGGAAGAGATTCTACAAAATCCAGAAGGTAGTTCTTTAATGGCTTATCGTTTAACAGACGGGTATTATTGCATATGGAATATAATACGCCGGATAAATTTGATCCGTTTTCTTTAATTTCATTGTCTTTTGCATATGCATATTTGCGCATGACCAAAGGATTGGGATCAAGAAAAACAATATTTTTCAGTGCCGTTCGAAAACATTTTGCCACATTGGGGATAACCCGCTGGGATTTTTCATGGGTTTTATTAAACCGCGCAGGTGTTTGCAATTGATAAAACAGCGACTGCCTGTTGGAACAGGGGATATTGGGCTTGTTGCCCCCACGTTTGAAATTATCATACATAACCTGAACTTCGTCCGTGTGAGACTTTGGTACATCATTGAGCCGATAGAGAATATTTTCATTAATATCTGAAACACTTTCTTGGGTTATTACCAAATGTTCTTCAATAAGGGCAATAGTGAGTTTCAGTTGGTTCCATTCTTCATAACCTGAAGTCAGATGACATCCTAATGTCGCAGATGTCTCTGCATACTGAAACAGATCCACAGCCTGCCCCCGCACAAGTGAATCAGCCCCCTGGATATTTCGTTCAATATCATCAAGGTGATAGGCGTAATTGACCATCATCCCGCCCGCCTGACGCAGCCCTTTGGACGATACATCGCCCAGCCAGTTCAGGCGTTCAAGCTGTGCACCATTGCCAAGATGGAAACGCGCGGTGGGATCAAGCGGCGATTTGCCGCGTTTACACGTCGCAAGATATCGCGCACACAGCATCATCGCCGGTTTTTTAAGTTCGGCGACTTTTTCCGCGTCATTGATCCAGCTGTCGTCATCCATGGCGGCAAGGACCTTGGCGGCGGCTTTGGCGTCCTCGGCCTTGCTTTTCTGACGGGTGCGCAGCCATCCCATAAAGCCCGGAATAGGCGACAGGGTGGCGAATTGTTTGAGTTTCGGGAATTCGCGTTTGAGTTCCTCGGCCACCTGTTTGATCAGGAAGTTACCAAACGAAATACCCTTAAGCCCCGATTGGCAATTGCTGATCGAATAGAAGATCGCAGTATTGGCCTTTTGCGGGGCGGTTTCATCGATTGCCGGCGCCAAAAGGGCCTGAACACTATCAGACAGACCGTGAACCAGCGCGACCTCGACGAAAATCAGCGGATCATCGGGGATGGCCGGATGGAAAAAGGCAAAGCATTTGCGATCTTTTGCCAGACGGCGGCGGAGATCATCCCAGCCTTGAATTTCATGAACTGCTTCGTAGCGGATCAGTTTTTCAAGGATGGCCGCCGAGGTATCCCAATCAATATGACGCAGTTCAAGGAAGCCACGGTTAAACCAACTGGTCAGAAGGTGCTGCATGTCTGCATTCAGCGGTTCAAGGTGGCGGTTTTCCTTAAGCAGGCCGATCAGGGTTTCTCGCATATCAACAATCGCGCGTGTGCCCCCCGGTGCCATATTGATCCGGCGTAAAAGTTCCTGACGGGCCGGTTCGGACGCCTTGGTCAGAACTGCCAGATTATCCTCGCTAGGATCCGCGACAAAGGCGTCGGCGGCTTTTTTGACCGTGGCGTGATTGGCGCTGAAATCGTTCTGCATCATTTCAAAAAAGCGCAGATGATCCTTT
>CAKZLA010000054.1 GCA_937124525.1 uncultured Desulfobacterium sp. | reverse complement strand
GTTTGCTCTCCATGTGTGGCGGTTCGCGGTAGTATAAAATTGGCAGCGGTCGTTATTTATCAGTTGTGATTATCATTCAGCGCTATATTCTATGGCCTTAGTCCTGTGCCACAAGCTTTTTAGACATTATATGCTTCGTTTGTTTTTTTTACTGTTAGTACTTGCTGCAAATGCGCAGGCCTTAAAGCCCGAGGATGTGCTCGGTGAATATTGGAAGGATCCTTTGTTCGGAGCAGCTGCAGCCAAAGAAACAGTGCAAGTGGAGATTTTGCACAAACTGCTATGGCCGATGAAAGCAAGTGTCACCCAAGGAGAAAATATTCGCTTTGTGGTGACTAACAAGTCGCCGTCATTGCATGTTCTGGCGTTTTCAACAGAGCCCGAGGCGCTCGTTGCGGACGATAACTTTCAGCAATACCTAAAAGAAGATCTGTATCATGCTGCGATGGAACCTGTAGTCGACGGTCAGCATACTCACGCTGGAACGGCTGTCGACAACCCAAAACCAATCGTTCTAACTATGGAGCGTAATCCAAGCGTACTGGTTCGCCCAGACGAATTCAAAGAAGTGATTATTCAATTTGATACGCCGAAGGACGTTATCTTATTTTGTACGATTGCGGGGCATGAAGATGAGGGGCATCGCAGCATCATACAAGTGCTTCCCAGTAATCCAGAGATGCCAGAGACACCGCAACTAGATCTTGAACAGTTACCCCAGCTAAAGCGTCAATCGAACCCTTGAGCAGCGCCTTAATGCTTGTATTACTTTGTACGACGGAAACTAAAAAATGAGTACCTTAAACTATGCCAAGTAATGACATTCTTAGCCCTATTGTTTGGCGCGATGGAAAACTATGTTTACTCGATCAGCGTTTATTGCCAACTGAAGAGCGGTGGATTGAATGCGCCGACTTAGCCTCGGTAATAGAGGCTATTAAGGAAATGGTTGTTCGAGGTGCTCCGGCAATCGGGATAAGCGCTGCGTACGGCGCAGTCATCGCATTGAGCGAGGTCGGTAGCGAAGCAGAAGGTGTCGCACGTAAAAAATTCACTGCCATGATGGATGAGTTGGCAGCGGCGCGTCCCACTGCGGTAAATCTTGGTTGGGCGGTTAGTGAGGTTAAGTCTTTGTTTGCCTTGTCTGCAAGCTCATCCGAATTGAACAATTGCAGTGTCATGGCCCTGACCCCCAGTAAAATCATGATCACCCCAAACAAAATTTCCACCAGACGTATACGTCTGGATATTTTATGGGATGGTGCCGGGGTCATGGGGTGTCTTCCATATTGATAATTTGTTCCGGGGCCGGTGTGTGAAGATTCAGGTTATCCCGGGCAATGGTCATGATTCTTTCCGGTGAAGAGAGACGCTCTTGTTCCACCAGGAGTTCTGACCGGTATTTGAGCTTTCTCTTCTGATCCTGGGTTGCCAGAAAAATTCGTTTGCCTGTATGGGTCTGCTCCACCCGGATCCAAGTGTAGAACAATAGTTCAAGGATAAAAAAAATAATGAGCACCATCCATTTCCCCTGGAAAGTATTTTCCTGGCTTTGGGTGTTGTCTTTTTTTCTGTTGGCGGTGTTCACCGGTTAAATCTTTTCAGCAACCCGCAGGCGGGCACTTCGTGCCATGGGGTTGGCAATGCATTCTTCAGCCGTTGGCATGAAGGGCTTCCGGGAGATTGATCTCAGAGAGGGGGTAAACCCACAGATGCATTGGGGAAAGTCTCTGGGACAGGTACACCCCTCTTCAAAGGCTCTGATGCGGTGTTTTACAATTCGATCTTCCAGAGAATGAAAGGCAATGATACAAAGCCTTCCCCCGGGATTGAGAAGGTGTGGTATCTGTTCCATGATTTTTTCCAGACGTTCCAGCTCCCGGTTCACCTTGATCCGCAGGGCCTGGAACACCCGGGTGGCCGGATGAATTTTCTGGTTTCTGGCCATTTTTGTGGGAATGGTGTCCACGATGATATCAGATAGCTGAGTGCTGGTGGTGATGGGGGACTGCTGGCGGATTTCAATAATTTTGCGGGCAATCTGCCGTGACATCCGTTCCTCTCCATAGGAAAAGAACAGAGAGGTGAGTTCCTGCTGGGTAAAGGTGTTAACAATGTCTGCTGCTGTGACTCCCTGACGCTTATCCATGCGCATATCCAGGGGTTCCTCCTTTAAAAAGCTGAACCCCCGCTGCCCCTTTCTTAATTGATGAAGGGAGAGACCAAGGTCCAGGAGGATGCCATCCACACCCGGGATTTGAAGTTCTTTAAGGATGTCGGGCATGTGGGAAAAATTGTCATGTACTATGGTGATGTTTGTGTCTTTACAGGATAATTTTTTATGGGCATTTTCAATGGCATCCATATCCTGGTCAATGCCGATGAAGCTCCCCCCAGGGGAAATCCGTGTCACCATTTGTGAGGCATGACCTGCCCCCCCAAGGGTGCCGTCCACACACACATCCCCCGGTTTCAGGTCCAGGTGCAGATCCACTTCCATGGGCATGACAGAGGTATGTTCAAATTGCATTGATTACAGTCCCAGGGATGCAATGGTTTTTCTTACATCCGGTTGGTTAAGATCGTCTTTAAGTTTGCTTTCTTCCATTTCCCATCCCTCTTTGGACCAGATTTCAAACCGATCCAGCAGCCCCACCAGCACAATTTTTTTTTTCAGGTCGGCATAACTTCTAAGGGGTTTGGGAATTACTATTCTGTCTTGTTTATCACAGACACAAAGGGTTGCGTTGCCAAGAAAGACCCGTTTGAATCGGGCCATGTGATCCTGTTTTACGAGCATGAGTTTTTTTTCGAGTTCAATCCATTTTTCCATGGTGTAGGCGTAGAGACAGCCTGCATGATTGGTAACCATCAGCTCATTTTCCCCAGCTGCCTCAATGACGGTCTTGAATCGGGCAGGAATGATGATTCTCCCCTTGGGGTCCATGGTGTGAAATGAGCTGGATCGAAACATGGTTTTGGATTGAATCCTGTTTTTTTAACATCAATGATCACGTTTGGGGGAAGGGTTGTTGATCAACAGGGGGCAAGATTGTGTGATTGGCGCTATTTATCACAATTTGCGAAAGGTAAAAATGCCTGCAAATAATGCCATTACAATAAATTTTACCCCTTCCCCCAATATAGATATCATTAATGAAAATATTAATAGATTTAATGTAACTCCACATTTATCCACTGTAGAGTCTACTATTCTCTGAATAAAACTTTTAAGTCAAGTAAAAAAATATGTATAAAAATAAATTTAAACTAATAAAAGATAAAAATTTCAAAAATATAGGGCTGGAACGGTAAATTGAAATTTGATGTAAAAAGTGGACTGGGGGGTGGTGGAGGAAGAATAAAAAAAAGGGGGGACAGGCCTGGGTCCCATCAATGAAAATACAGGAGGGGGAACCAGGCCTGAAATGAATTTATTGGGTGGAGGTTTCTTTTTTCTCAATGCCCAGGAGGGTCTTCACAGGTGAGAGGATATTTTCCCCGGAATAGTCATCCAGAACAAAGGGGAAGGGGGTTGTTGATGATAGGGCCGGATATTTGTCGTTACTGTTTTTTTCAAACATGGTAAAGGTCATTTCTTCTTCTCCTGTGAAGGTGATCTGGCACACTGGGGTCTCATTGGCGGCCAGCACCTTTTTGTCATCTTCCATGCTGTAAGCGTTGCATTCCAGGTTGGAGAGGGTGGAGAGGACCTCTTTTATGCTTGCTTCATCACCGGGGCTGTTGTCATTAAAATGCCAGGTTCTCCTGGTTGCATCCCCTGGGGAAACCTTCTCCTCCTCCGGGGGAGGCTCTTTGGTGGTGTTCTGTGGAGACGTGGCCACCAGGGTCCTGGTGATACCGGCTGTTGTAATCTCCATTTTTTTGATGGTCTTTTCATCAAAAAAGAGCACTTTTTTGTCCCTCAGGGTATCAACATCCGTGTCAAAGTCCCGTCGAAAGTTTCCACCTGCATGGTAAATGTGATCATCCCCTTCAAGTTTAACAAAGGTGTGGTGGTAAGAAGGGGCAGTTTTCCCCACTTCAAAGGTGCGCAGATTACCTGTATTGCCAATGGCTGTAACTTTTATTCGGTTTCCCGGGTCCAATTGATAGCGCAGGAGATCTCCTTTTTCAGATGCCAGGGCCGTTATTTTAAGGGTGCTGATGGTTTTTACAAGGGCTTTGATCTTATCCGTGTCCGCCGGGTAAGATTTTTCCGTGATCCCCCAGATTTCATTGGTTTTTGTGATCTGGATGGTCTTTCCCTTTTGTTCAATTACAATACCGGTGATATCCGAACCTGCCACAGGTTTCAGTTCCGGCAGGGAATAGTTATTTCTATTGTCATTGTGGGTTACAAGATAGGCGCAAAGCCCGGCAATGATAATTGCGAGTATGAGATATTCCTTTTTCATGGATGGTGCGTCTCCCTAATTTTCCTGGAACATCAGTTTGATTTTCCGTTTTCGGCCCCGGCGTTTTAACAGAACCACGAAGCCTGAGATAACTATCAATATGGGCAGTCCGGCAATGTTAAACAGTTTGATAACACCCCGGATCATGGGGGTGGTTTCGGCAAGGGGATTAAAGGTCTGGTTTTTACTTCTCAGAACGGCAATGTCATCCTGGTCGTTGAGGTGATCAATGACGTTGAGAATAAAAGCGGCATTGGTACTTCGGCCTTCGGGGTCCAGCATGTTGTCCTGGAGCATGGCAGAACATGCCATGACAAAGATTTTGCCGGATTTCCCTTTTGTGATAAAGGCATTTTGGGTTTCAATTTTTCCAAGGAGTGGATCTTTATCAGCCACTGGGCTGGTGGGTATATCTCCTTCCGGGGCATCTGGTGCCGGTGTGGTCTCCTCCGGGGGAAGGTCGTTTTCTGCTGCGGGTTTGGAGGGTAGGGGTTTACCGGCAAAATAGCTGGTGAAGTCCCCGGATACCATATAGGCAAGATCCTGGGCTTTCATTTCAGATGCCTGGGTAGGGGGGGAGAGGAACATGGGGTTGAGATCAATGCGGTCAGCCATGGTCCAGGACTTTTCCGATGAGGAGAAAAGGCGTGTGGCCACAAGGCCATTTTGTTCCACCTTGTCTTGGTCCACCAGGATGGGGGAGATCTGCATGGTGATGAGCCCTTTTATGTTGTTCATAAAGGCAAGGCTGCGATTGATGCCGGCATCTTTAATGATGGGGGCAAAATAGATATTTTGTTCGCCGCCACCCTGGGCCGGGGGCCTTTGCTGGCGGTAACAGCTTTCGTCCAGCACATAGGCAGGTTCAATGGTGATGCCGTAATGGTTGAGAAGTTTTTCCAGCCCCGTGTTGATGGGCAAATACTGGGGACCACCCCCCATTCCCATGGATTGCTGGGGCATGATCTCCTTAAAGGCATCCATAAAAAAGGCAATGTTGGTTCCCTGCATCAATGCCTGGTCAATCTGGAACAGTTCATAGTCGGAAAAAGTCTCAGTTGGTCTTGCAATGATAAGGGTTTTTAGTCCTTTGGGTATCCCTTTGTCTTTCAGAGTTACAGATTCCATGGCGTAACGTCTGGACAGGAGCTGGTTAAAGGCACTCATGTTGCTCCGGGGTTGCCCTGGCATCATTCCCATGCCCCCCTGGGAGAGGGTGTGGGTCCCATGGTCGGCAAGATATCCCAGATTTTCATTGATGCCGATCATGGTTTCCATGGTTTCAGAGAGAATGGCTTCAAGCCCTGCAGGATCGGCCATCTGGTAGGTGGTGCCGATGATGGGTAGCTTCACACTGGTGATGACAGGGGTGACTTTTATTTGATTCTGGTACTCCATGACAATGCCAGCCCCGCCGCTTCCTGCGCTGATATTTTGCTGGGGCACTTCAGGCCATTTTAGAACCATGAGATTATATTTGTTTGCAAGATCTTTTAAACTCTTTTCGTCCGGTGGGTCCACAAAGGCATAGTCAATGTTGCCAAGGCTTTCCAGGTTCAGTTTTTTTACCAGCGTCTCCACGGCCTGGGGAAGAAGAGACAGCTGGTCAAGGCCCATGAGGGGGGCCACCTTTTCCAGGGAGGAGGAGAGATAGAGGCGAACTTTGATTTTGTCTTCCAGGGCCATGAAGGCGCTGACCTTGTTGTTCAGTTTCTGGATGGCCGTGGTCAAGAGGTATTCAAGCCCATCGGTGGAGGTGATGGCCGGCACCTTTTCCATCATATCTCCATGGATGATCACAAGACCCATGTACGCCTGCTGGAACTTCATCTCATCATTTTCAATGATGCGGATCTGCACAGGGGAAATACCATAATCCTGGGCCAGTTGTTTGTTGGAGTTGGATTGGTCAGTTATTCCTGAGTCATCGGCGGTGACATCGTAAAAAGTGTAGTTAAAGCGATTCCCCCCTGCGGCCGCGTAGGCCTCAAACAAATCGTGGAGATATCGCTCTGTGGTGTTGTGGGGGGCTGGCAGGTTTTTGGTGAAAAACACCTTGATGGTGAGAGGTTCAGAAAGGGTCTTCACCACACTTTTGCTGGCCTGGGAAAGGGAATAGATGCGGTTGGATGTGAGATCGCTTCGGAAAAACAAGGTCACCCCCACCACATTGATGAGGATTACCACCACCGCATAGGTGAAAAATTTAAGGTATGCACCTTTGTTGGAATATTTTTTCATGGAATTCTCCTTAATTCTTTTCCTGCATGACAAGGTATGTGCCAAAAAGCCCAAGGAACATGACACTTAAGAAATAAAGAATATCCCTTGAGTCAATGACCCCTTTGGAAATACTCTGAAAATGGGTGTTGGTTCCCAGGAATCCAATGAGTTCTGTCAGGGGGGCTGGCGTGAAAAAAAGAATCCGGTCCAGTATGGTCAAGGTAAAGCAGATGGCAGCCCCGAGAATAAAGGCCACAATTTGATTTCGGGTCATGCTGGAGGCCAGAATGCCAAGGGAGCAATAGGCCCCGGCCAGAAGCAGGGCACCAAGATATCCCCCTATGACGGGCCCTGGGTCCACCTGTCCTATCATGGAGATGAACAAGGCATAGGACAGAGTGGGAAGAAGCATGCAGGCGCAAAAGGCCGTGGCTGCCAGGAATTTCCCCAGGGCAATGTCCCGGAAGGACACCGGCAGGGTCATGAGGGTCTCATAGGAGCCCACATTGACCTCTTCGGAAAAAAGGCGCATGGTCACCGCCGGTATGACAAAGGAAAAAATGGTGGGAAGAAGGGTGAAAAAATTTCGCATGTCCGCCCGGTCAAAGATGAAAAATGTGGAAAAGAAAAACCAGCCTGTGATCACCAGAAAAAGTGAAATAACAATGTAGGCAATGGGGGATATGAAGTAATCCTTGAACTCTTTGGTTGCAATGTGAATGGTCTGATGCATTGTTTATGCTCCCTTTGTCAATTCCTGAAAGATGTTTTCCAGGCTCTGGGATTCCCTGGTCAATTCAGCCATGACCCAGTCGGTCTCTTTAATTTTAAGATAGATATCTTTTCTCAAGTCCCGGGTACCGCTGCTCTTAATCTCGTACAGGGAAATACCTGTTTCCTTTTCTGCCACTTGTCTGATTTTAAGGGCTGAATCCAGAGAACTTAAAAGTTCCATGGGCGCTTTTCCCGGGTCTCCATACAGAGCAAGGGTGAAGGTGGTGCCCTTTTGTGCTTGGTGTTTCAGGTTTTCCGTGGTGTCATCGGCCACCATCTTACCCTGGTTAATAATGATGATCCTGTCGCAGGTGGCTTCTGCCTCACTCAGTATATGGGTGGAAAAGATGATGGTCTTTTCCTTGCCAATGCGTCTTATAATAGTCCGGATCTCTGCAATCTGATTGGGATCAAGTCCCGATGTGGGTTCATCCAGTATGAGGATCTCAGGATCGGTCATCATGGCATGGGCAAGGCCCACCCGTTGTTTTAACCCCTTGGAAAGCTCATCCACGGATTTATGCATGATATCAGCAAGGCCGCAGAGCTGTGAAAGCTCATGGAGTCGCTGGGTGATCTGTTGCCCGGTGAGACCCCGCACCTTTGCCACATAGGTGAGATAATCAAACACCAGCATGTTATGGTATAAGGGGGCGGATTCCGGAAGGTACCCCATGCGTTTTTTGATCTCAAGGGTATCTTTTGGCATCTCAAGATCATTGATTTTGATGGTGCCTGATGTGGGTTTGAAAAAACCGGTGAGCATTCTTAATGTGGTGGTTTTGCCTGCACCATTGGGACCCAGGAGACCTAAAATTTCTCCTTTTCTGATCTCCAGGCTGATGCCGTCCACCGCACAGAAACTGTCGTAGTATTTGGTCAGATTGTCGACCTGTATCACACAGTACCTCCTTTATTGTATGGCCGTCGTGGCAGAGAAAGTCTGCCATGTGGGTTTTATATGAAATTCCGTCCAAAAAGCTGATATTATTAGGGTTTTATTTTTTGTTGTGGCAGATAATATGCTGCCATGTGGGGCCTCATTCCAAAATCACTTAGATGCTTATCTCTGATTTTAATGTCATTTGGCCAGGAAAATCAGATTTTTTTGCTTCTGCCTTGTCCAGGTTAGGGTTTTGGGAAAATGATTCCTGAAAAATGGGGTTATTGCTCCAACAAGTGTAAACTTGAAAATAAATGATGCCTAATACTCTTCAATGATCCTGCTCTTTTCAATGAACGTGGAGAGCTCTTTTGTTGTTCGTGTCAAGGAGACCATGGAGCGTTTCATCTCCAGACAGAAAGGGTCTTCATCACCCAGAATTCTTTTTGACTTTTTCAGGAGAATGTTTCCCTCCTCCCAATGGGTCATGAGTTCTTTAAAAAGAAGTTTTCGTTGTTCATGGCGTTTTTTTTCTCCCTGGATCACAGCTTCAAGTTTGTGCAGGGAGTATTCCACCAGCGCATCTCTGGGAGTGTCCAGATCGTTTGAGATGAGTTCCAGCACCTCCAGGGTTTTTCTGCTGAGCACATAGGTTTTTTGTACCCTGTCAATGCGGTTAAATTGATGCATGTGAATGCTTGCAGCAATATCTCGCAGGGCCGTGGCATCATCAATGAGGTGGTCAAACAGGGATTTTTGTTTGATTCCCAGATGAACGGCCACCAGACTTAAATAATCAATGGCCTTTTCAGAGAGTTTAAATGTGGCTCTCACCGACTGCTTCCCCCGGAGTTTCAGGGTTGTTGATCCTGGCTGCCTTGCTTTATTTTTTGACATATTAACTTTTCCATCATGGAATATATTGTCATACATTATTTTATCTAATGAAGATTAAATCGTCATGGATATTGTTTTTTAAACAATACTTTTACACAAAAGAAAAGGGCGGGAATAAATCCCGCCCTTCCTTATAAGAAATGTTCTTCTGAATTAGAAGGACATCGCCAGGCCGAGAGACCAAGTGGATACACCACCGTCTTCGTCACCGTAACCGAATTGAACAGCAGCGCCGCCCAGATCGGGATCAAGAGGTTGACCCCGATCCCTGCAGCGGCGAGACCGGTGGATGCGAGGATGGGGAAGGCGAGGCCGAAGATCGCTGCGAGCGCACAGTGGGCTGCGAGCAGTTCGGCCGGTTTGTCGAGTACAGCGAGGTCAGCTCTGAAGCGCCCGAATCGTTGCGGCCCGATGCGTCGGATGATCCACGCTCCGGCGAGTTCCAGACCGGTCGA
>CAKZLA010000053.1 GCA_937124525.1 uncultured Desulfobacterium sp. | reverse complement strand
AATATTCGGGTTGGGAAAGTGAGTAGATGGCCAGTGACCCATATTCGTTTATTTGGGACTGCGTAGCATACTATTGCTATGTGAGCAGGCCAAAATGAGCGAATATGGGGTGCTGGCAGAATATTTACATCCGAACAACAGAAGCATATCCGAATGCTTCTGTTGTTCAGTGGGGCTGAGGAATGAAAATTTAATCACACCGGCACCATTTCAGTATTCAGTGCCGCACCCACAGCAACAGCAAATTGCGGCAGAGCAGGAACATGCAGACTTTCTCCGATTCTCTTTTCCAGCTGTTTCAAAAGGCCTTTGTCCAGGGCACCTCCACCGACCATGGCACACGGCCCCTCCAACCCGACGCGTTCCACCATGGTTACAATTTTCGTTGCTAACGCCATGTGAACCCCGGCCAGGATATCTTCTTTGGGCGTTCCTTGGGCAACTCGCGAAATTGCTTCGGACTCCCCGAAAACTGCACAGCCAGTGGCAAAGGGAATGGGATTCCGTGCAATCAGTGAAAGGGCACCCACCTCCTGGATGTTGAGCTGTAGCACCTTTGCAATTATCGTCAGAAAACGACCGCAGCCACTTGCACATCGCTCGCTCATGACGAATTTGATGGTCTTTCCGTTTTCATTCACCCGCAGCACTTTGCTTGCTCGATCACCGACTTCAATGACCGTTCTCACGCCCGGCAGCAGGTAATGCACCCCCTGTGCACAGCATGCCAGATCACCAACAACGCCAGTGGCATCCGTCACCTGGGCTGCGCCGCATCCAGTGGTGTATATTTGCAAGATATCGTTTTGTTTCAAATTTTCCTTAGCTGCAATTTCCTTCAACACCCGGACCGCTGTCTCTTTGTAGTTGTGACCGGATGATATCTGGTGAAACTGATACGGTTTTCCATCCTTGACGAGGACAGCCTTGGTGCTGGCGGTCCCCACATCGATTCCGCAGATCCATGTCATAGTTCTACTCCTAAGGCAGCTTCCTGAACTTGAACAGTTCCGGTACCAGCATTCAACGGCTGGGATGAACGCTTGACCGAAACTCCTCTTGCCAGATTGTTTTCCACAATTTTTTGCCCCATCAAGGCGGCTCCCAATGCCCCGGTTAACAGAGGCTCAGGGGCTATCAGTACCGGATACCCCAGCCGGGACTCCATTGCCTGAACCATACCGATGTTCTTGGCCACACCGCCCGTGAAAACCACCTCCCGTTGGACACCGATCCGTCCGGCCATACTGAGAACCCGTCCGGCAATGGAATCATGAAGTCCGTACAGAATATTGGCCACCGGTGTACCATCGGCAAGGGAGGTCATCACCTCCTGTTCGGCAAAAATAGTACAAATATTACTGATTTTTGCCTTTTCCGATGCCTGTATGGACAAAGCCCCTAAATCGGCCAGTGTCAGATCAAGTGCTCCTGCAATTACTTCCAGAAACCGCCCTGTTCCGGCGGCGCACTTATCATTCATGACAAAATTATCCACCATGCCGTTGTCCAGTTTTATCCCTTTGGCATCCTGACCGCCAATGTCGATAACGGTACGAGCCGTGGGGAAGAGCTCTGAAACCCCCCGGGCATGACAGGTGATTTCGGTTATCTGCTTATCTGCAAAGGGAACATTGATCCGTCCGTAACCTGTGGCCACCACATAAGACAAGGCATCAAAGTGGAGATGGGCCAGATGCAAGGCCTCTGTCATGACCTCATGGGCCAGGTGCCGATGCTCCGGTCCTGTAGGGCCTATGAAGCTTGCCAGCATCTTTTCTTCATTCACAATGACCACTTTGGTCATGGTCGATCCGATATCAATTCCTGCAAAGATCATAAGATTTCAACCCCCTGAAATTTATGCAATGGTCTCCAAAAAAGCTTCCACCCTGGTTTGTAAGGGCGCCAGGGCCACCCTGGTATATTCATGTTCCAGATAAATGGCCGGAATCCCCATCTGCTGAAAGTAGGACTTGGCATCCGGCACCTCAAATCCGTGGGTATCGCAATACCGTACAGACTGAAGAATGACGCCGTCCACTTTCCATTTCTCGACATATTCTTTTAAATATGCGAAACGTGTTTCCAAATCCGCCGGAAAAGAAGTGGTGGTCTGCCGGACGGTTCGCGGACATTTAATACCGTCAAGATACCGTTGGGCAATACCGTCTAAGGGATCCTCAGTGATTTCAACCTTGGGCAGGAAGTGCCGGGTACCCACGCATGTATCATCCATCACTACATGGGCATCTGCACTTTCGATTATATGGATGATCCCGATTTCCGTTAACGGCGTACCCCAAAATAGCAGTCGGGCGCTTTTGGGAGGGAGACCATCTCTGCGGGTGGGCAGATCTTCAATAATCTCTTCGAGCATAAGAGATCCCTCTTCAATGGGTATACACATTAGCGCAGTCATGATTTGCAGCGTCTCGGTCCCGGAAAGTAGAGGCGGATCACTCTGCTTCAGGCGGTAAAGATCAGCAACCAATTGTCTCTGCCGGTTGTGAAGTGCCATCTCTTCTTTCAGCCGGTCCATATCCATCTTACGCCCGGTATATTCCTCAAGGGAGGCCTGAAAAAGTTTCAGCTTTGCTTTGAACTGCTCCACGGATTCGACATCCGCCACATGGGGCATATCTATCAGGTAAAAGTAGGAAGGTTTCATTGTATGCTGCCAGATCGAACAGAATTTTTCCTGGCAATCACAGGTATGTGAGGCCACAAATCCGTTCAAAAAAGAATACTTTCCCTTTAATCCCAGATCAAGACCGGATCGAAGGATGGGGCATGCTATGGTTGGAATATGGGAATCGGCCTTTGTAATGCTTTCATCCATACTGCCCTGTATTCTAAAGGGAACGAAATCCATGGCCGTCAGCATCTCAAGGGGCGCATAGGAACAAAAATATCCCATGATTTTTTTCCCGCGGGATGCGAGTTCCACAGCCGAGTCATGCCTCGACCGGTATATCTTCAATGCTTTTTCAAGCCCGCTCGTTACAGAGGTCTGCATCATCAATCTCCTTAATATCTCTTTGTATTACGGCAATAAAAAAGCCCTGCCTATTTTTCACGAAGCGTCCTGTAGTGATCCATGGCATCTTCAAACGCGGATACATTCTGCATCACACTTTCAGGATCAAAAACGGAAAAATCTATGATATCCCCCTCCATATTCATACCGGGGATAGATAGTTCAGTCTCAAGCGAATTGGTAATATGGGTGAGCCAGTAGGTACAAGCGCGACAGGATAAAAGAGAATGGGTCAGAATACCGTCAGCCTGGTATTCAATCCCCCAGTTCAGGTATGCCTGGGGGATCATGGGGCCTATCACCGGGTAGTTTCTTCTTTTGGCGTTGATCACATGGTCTACCTGGAACCAGTAAGTGTTTGCGGCCAGCCGCTCAATGGGATCACTGGATATGTCAAGCAGCATGGGTTCCGGTGGATGATACATGACACTTTCCATCACAAAATTCCACCCCCGCTCAGCCAGCTTTTCAAAAAAATTAAGGCTGTGCCACGGTGGCAGTTCGGAAAAGATCAAACGATATTTTTCTTTCGCTACGGCCCCGACCCCGGCATCGACCCTCTGCTTTGCTTCATCGAAAACTTTTTTATATAAATCCAAAGATTCCGGATCCCAGGTCATGTAATATCCCAGAACCATCAAGGTCCAAAAATCCCGGGAATGGATCGGACAAGGTTTGGCTTTTCGAAGTTCATTAATTTCCCACCAGACTTTGAACACGGCTTCCTGGTTGGTGGTATAGTGCTCCAACAGATCCATATCCAACTTTTTTCCCAGCAAATCTTCCAAGAATGCAACAAACTTTCTAAGTTCCGCACTCTTGTACTGAATATTATGCAGATGTGCATCTGGCTTGATATCCTCCACCGGATCAAAGCTTGGCGTATCAAGCGTATACAACGGAACTTCCCAATATTTACGCAGGGCTTGAAACCACTTGAAACGAGTATCGCACAAAATGCCGGAACCTAACAACAGCATGGGCGCAGCCATACCTCCCAATGGAGCATCCGACGGAATTTGACCCATTTTTTTCATCTCCGCCGAATATCCCAGTGAATTTCGTGCATAACCACAAAGATGCGTCGGAAAACCTTCTGCATCGCTGAGGCCTTGGTATTTGGGAGACATCCCTTTGGCAGCGCTGACCGCAGCAAAGTTTTCCGGATAGATCGGTGTGACGCCCATCGCCCGAAGTACCAGATCCGCCTCCCACCAGTTCACCATGCACCAGGCAACGGGTTTTCCGTTTTCGGCAGCATTGACGCCTTCCTGGTACATCTTATCAACAAAAGGTCGAACAAGTTTGGTTGACTTGAGGCGATTTATATGGCCCTTCCCTTTTGATTTGGGTTCCATGTCTTTCCCCTTAATTTATGCGTTAATATCAAAATTAATTTTCCATCCGATGTTCGGCAACGGGGAGCCCCCCCAAGTCCCTGGTGAGCACCTCCTATTTATATTCGTAAAATCCCCGACCCGATTTTTTGCCTAACCATCCGGCTTCCACATATTTTCGCAACAAGGGACAGGGGCGATATTTGGAGTCTTTAAAACCGTCATAAAGGGTTTCCATGACGGCCAGACAGGTATCCAGCCCAATCAGATCCGCCAGTGCCAAGGGCCCCATGGGATGGTTCATACCCAGTTTCATTACTATCCCTAATGAATAATCCTGATCATCTATTCACAATCATCGCGACGGCTTCGCCGCCTCCGAGGCAGAGAGTCGCCAGGCCGGTCTTTTTATCCTGACGGATCATTTCATTAAGCAGTGTCACCAGTACACGGCATCCGCTGCCACCGATGGGATGCCCTATTGCTGTGGCACCGCCGTTAACATTGACTTTGTCTGGATCCAGTTTCAGTTCATTGATGATAGCCACGGATGTCCCGCTGAAGGCTTCATTGATTTCAAACAAATCCACATCCTCCATGGCGATCCCCTGCTTCTTCAAACATTTGGGAATGGCCCAGATGGGAGCCACCAACACATATTTCATTTCAATGCTGTAGGAAGCCTGGGCTCCGATGGTGGCCATAATATTGCAGCCCAACTCCTGGGCTTTTTCCTTTGAGATGACCACAACTGCCGCAGCCCCGTCGCTGATAATTGAGGCATTTCCAGCAGTTCCAACCCCGTCTTTTTTAAAGGCCGGTTTCATTTTACTCAGAACTTCGTAGGGTGTTTCTTTAACACATTCGTCCGTATCAAAAATTTTCGGATCTCCCTTGCGCTGGGGGATTTCCACCGGCATGATTTCATTTTTAAATTTCCCTTCGGCAATGGCTGACAAGGCACGGCGGTAGGATTCTGCCGCATAACGGTCCTGGTCTTCCCGGCTGACATTGTATTTTTCCGAACAAATTTCGTTGGACATGCCCATGTGAAAATCATTGACTATATCCCAGAGACCGTCATGGATCATATGATCCTGAATCTGTCCCGGTCCCATACGATAGCCGAAACGGGCTTTTTCCATATAATAAGGGGCTTGGCTCATGGATTCCATGCCACCGGCCACCACCACATCCGCATCCCCAACTTGTATGGCCTGGGCAGCCAGCATCACAGATTTAAGTGCGGAACCGCAGACTTTATTTACGGTAAAACATTCGGTTTTCCAAGGCATACCCCCAAGGTGAGCGGCCTGTTTGGCCGGATTTTGCCCGGATCCGCAAGGCAGTACCTGCCCCATGATGCATTCATCCACAACTTCTTTGTCGATTCCCGCCCGTTTTACGGCTTCTGCTATGACCATACCGCCAAGGGTGGTTGCTCCTATATTTCCCAGCATACCGTTAAAGGAACCCAACGGTGTCCGTACCGCACTTACAATGACTGCTTCTCTCATATCTTTTTCCTTATGGTTTCAATTAGACTCTTAATCTTTTAGGAATGAATCCGAAATAACATACCCATTTAACAATTGGGGAACACTATCCTTCAACTGTGGCGTGTTCTGAAATGGACAACTTATTTAAAACTGATTCCTTAGTGTTATTTGGGCAAAAGAATAAGAAATCCTTTTTGGTTCTGGCTTGTATAGGTTAAATTTTCATCAATTGAAGAAACCCTGCCGAGAATATTCTTTATTGAACACAATTTGTTTTATAGTTATTATGGTATATGGAAACAGGATACAATCCACAGCAATGACCATTTATGAATAGTTAGACTTAACTATGGGCGGTATGCGTGGAATATCTGCCCACAAACGCTTATTTTTTTTTGCAGGCTCTTCCTGTAAAACTATCTTGACATCGGGCTATCTCAAGACTATAAATAAAACGTGGTCTATCTGCGCTGCTTGACGGCTAAGTGGCAGGACACAAATTGGCTTCCCACCTAGGAGAATG
>CAKZLA010000052.1 GCA_937124525.1 uncultured Desulfobacterium sp. | reverse complement strand
CCCTACCTTTTGTACTTCTAATTCTGGATTTTTGGCCCTTGGAACGTTTTGAATTTTTTCATTTAAAATCACTACAACAAACTAAACTATTTCCATACAGACCATGGGCAATCCTGATTATTGAAAAAATTCCCTTGCTGATCCTGGCCCTTATCACCTCTTGCATTACTATTTATGCACAGGAATTTGCCATAGGTGCATTGGAAACTTACCCAATCTACCTTCGTTTGGGAAATGCAATAGTCTCCTATGTAAGTTATATAATCAAAATGGTAATACCCCTTAATCTTGCAATTTTTTATCCATATCCTGAAGCCATAGAGGCTTGGAAAATTTTAAGCGGTGGCCTTTTTTTGTCATCCATTACTTTCCTGATTATAAAATTGACACTGAAAACACCATATCTTGTAACGGGCTGGTTCTGGTTTCTGGGAACTTTAATTCCGGCAATCGGTCTTGTGCAGGTGGGGTCTCAGTCAATGGCAGATAGATACTCTTACCTTCCATATATTGGTCTTTTCATTATGCTTCTCTGGGGGTTGGACGATTTTTTAACTAAAAAGTATTCCAGAAAAATTATTTCCATCTTATCCGTCATTGTCATTACTTGCTTGATGTTTACATCATATTTTCAGACCCTACACTGGCAAAATAATCAAACATTGTTTAAACATGCAGCAGAAGTAGTTGATAATAACTGGCTTGCCTTTAATAATCTTGGCGTTGAATTGGGACGCAGGGGTGAAATAAGGAATGCTGAAAATTATTTTAGAAAAGCAATTTTACATAATCCATCCTATGTGGATGCATATAATAATCTTGGGACAATCTTTGCTCTTAAGGGCAATTTTCAGGAAGCTGCATTTTATTTTCAAAAAGCCCTGCATTTTGATCCAGAGAATATTTCAACAAAAAAATTGCTTCATAATGCACTGGAAGATATTAAACGACAACGGGACCCCATGGGGAAAAGCGATGTTACAGAAAAGATTAATTCGCATATTCATTGAATTTAGATTCTTACGTTTACGTTTACTATTCGTAATTTAGTGTCAGGTCAGGTCATATGGGGAGACCTATTCACCCCTGAAAGGCAAAACCTACTTTATTCGATATGCAACCACAACAAGGGTCCCGCCACGACGCAAAATCATTTCTACTGCAACTGGCAAAATAGACAAAATAGACAAAATAGAACCCATAACAAAATTTATTATTCTATAACATATATTAAAACGCTTTTTCTTCCCCATGAGAATGTCAAGAAAAATATTTGGGGTAATGAAAAAGCAATTAAGAACACTTTGAGACCAGCCCATTAAATCATATTCTATTTCTTGATGCCATTGATGCTGTACAGTAAAGCCAGCATCTTTGAGAGAAAAAGACAATGAATCCTTATCAAAGTGATATCGATGACGTGGTACATCCAAATGGAGCCATTTACATTTAAAAAATTTGGCTTGTAGTCCCCCATTATCTGGAACAGCAATCATCAGCGTTCCATTTGGCTTAAGCAATTTTGATACTTGAGACAGCGTTGATTTTATATCCATCAGATGCTCTAAGCTATGCCACATCGTAATACAGTCGAACTGTCCGAAATTAGATAAGTTGCCGATACTCTTCTCCACATTGAGACCAGATGTCTTGGCCAAATCTGGATTAATTTCTGTACCCGAAACGTCCCAACCTAAATTTCTTGCAGCAATCAAAAAGGAACCATCACCACAGCCAATATCAAGCAATTTTTTCCCATTATGCTTGCTTGTGGTGCAATTAAGAAATCCTAATCGTCTTTTCGTACAATGGGAAGAGGTAAGACTGTGGCGATTTCCATAATAGACTGGTCCATAGTATCTGGTAATATTCTTTGGTTGTGGTACTGTATGTCCGAGTCCACACCTTAAACATTTATGTATGGCAAACGTCTCTTTAGTTATGGGGTCAAGAATTGTAGGAAATAAAACACTTAACTTGTTTCCACAAACATTACATTTTGGGCTCAAAACTTTTTCCCCTTTTTTTAGACACATTCTTTTGTTCCAGTTACCTTTTTTTCCCACGCATTAGTAAAATCATAGCAGAAAAAAAACCAAACACCATAATAGGAAATATCTGCACAGCATGATTAATCAACTGATATCCGGCAGCATCAGATCGGGGAATATCAAACACCAGCATGGCAAACATCCCACCCGCTTCCCACACCCCCCAGTATCCAGGAACGGAAGGAATGGCAATAAAAAAACAGATAACAACCATCACAAAGGCCAGTTCCACAAACCCAAGGGAAATGCCGGGTACAGCCTTGGCCACCATCAAAAAGGAAAATACCTGAACAAACCATGTCCCAAAAGACAACCCCATGACAGAGATAAAGGCCATGGGCGTTTTGATCGCCTCAATGCCTGTGACAAAATAACGAATGAACATGGCCAAGGGATTCAGCAGAAATCGCTTTAAAATATCAGCAATTTTTTCAGGAAAGATACAAACATATTCTAAAGCCGCAGAAATAATTATAGCAAAAACTTTTCTTGTGCACTTAAAGACCAACAATAAAACACCTGCCAACAACACCAAAAAAACTTGAATCATCAACCATGCAAGACTTATTAATAAAGCGCTGTTAAACTTATATTCTCCAAAGGTATAGGACAGGGATTCAGGAATGGAAATCCAGGAAATAAGAAAGGAAAAAAGAACCAGCAGGGTGAACAGATCAAACAATCGCTCAAGGAACACCGATGACACTGCCCCAGGAAAGGAACTCTTTGTCTTTTGGGCAACCAGAACAGGCCGTGCTATCTCTCCCAATCTTCCCGGAAGAATACAGTTTAGAAAAAATCCTGCCATCAGAATATGAAAACAGGTGGGGAATTTAATTTCATGGGGCAACAATATTTTCCAGCGCAGGGTGCGCAAAATACAGCTGAGAAGAACTGACAACACAGCCCAGAGAATGTAATAATAATTAATCTGGCCGATACTTGCTTTTAATTCATGCAATGGAACATTCTTAAATGCCATGCGGAAAAAATAAACGGAAATAGCCAATCCTATGAAAAAGAAAAACGCTTTTTTAAGCAAAGCGCCTTTAAATTTACCTAAGATCATTGATGTGCCCGTGGTCTCTCAGGAAGCGTTCCCATCCGCATCCTCCTGCTTACTAAGACGATACCTGATAGATCGCAGATTCATTCCCAGTAACTCAGCCGCCCGGCTCTTATTCCCCCCGGTAACTTCCATGGCCTTTCTTAAATAAGCCCCTTCAATGGAAAACAAAATTTCATCCAGATCCACCCCCTTCTCAACCTCCTCCAGATCAAAGCGTCGATCTTTGATACCCTCAATCCATCGGCGTCGTTTATGGGTGGAAATAGTAAGACTTTCCGGCAAAATAATATTGGTGGAAGACAAAGCCACACTGCGTTCAATCAAATTCTCCAGCTCCCGCACATTGCCGGGAAAGGTGTACTGATTCAAAAAATTCAATGCATAGGAGGATATCCTGGAAATATCCTTGTTCATCTTAGCGGAATATTTTTCAATAAAATAGTTGGCCAGAAGAGTAATATCCCCGGATCTATCCCGCAACGGTGGCACCTTGATGGGAATCACATTAAGTCGGAAAAAAAGATCCTCCCGGAAATTGCCGTCAATGACCTCATTTTCCAGCTTTTTATTGGTGGCCGAGACGATGCGGACATCCACGGGAATTTCCGCTGTGCCCCCCACGGGTTTAACAGAAGTTTCCTGCACCACCCGCAATAACTTCACTTGGAGCATGGGGGTAAGCTCCCCGATTTCATCCAGAAAGATGGTGCCCTGGTGGGCCGCCTCAAACAAGCCTTTTTTATCTGACACCGCCCCGGTAAATGATCCCCGGACATGGCCGAAAAATTCACTTTCAATGAGGGTTTCAGGAATGCCAGCGCAGTTCACCACCACAAAAGGCTTATCTCTTCTATCACTTAAATCATGGATGGCCCGGGCAATGAGCTCTTTACCTGTGCCACTTTCTCCGGAGATCAGCACATTGGTTTTGGTGTTGGCAATTTGTCGAATCAAATCGTAGATGCGCACCATGCCAGAACTATCCCCGATGATTTTCCCAAAATGAGAGAGTCCTCCCTCTTTTAAAGGACGTTTTCCCAAGAGGCAGTCGGGGCGTTTGAGTGCCAGGCCCTTTTCAATGGATCGCTTGAGTTCCTTGGTGTCAAATGGTTTAGGAACAAAATCAAAGGCCCCCTCGTTCATGGCCTCCACCGCCACCTCGGTGGTGGAAAAGGCGGATATCATGATCACCACAGTGTCCGAATTTTTATGTTTAGCCGCCCGAAGAATATCAAGCCCGGTGAGATCCCCCAGACGGATATCACACAGAATCATATCAAAGGACTTCTTTTCAATAATTTTAAGTGCCTGCTTTCCATTGTTGGCAAGAAAAACCCCATACCCCTCCTGGGTGAGCATCACATCCAGAAGTTCTCGCATGCTCAGTTCATCGTCCACCACAAGGATATTTGCTGCACATGTATTCATATTTTCTTTTGTTACCCTTTGGCTACATCACTGCGCTGAATAGATAAAATTAAAGCCCTTGCCACTCAGCACATAATCAAAACTAAAATCTCTAACTCCAGAAGATTTAAACAGGCTTTAAAGATCTTTTGCAAAAACCACCCTGCCCTGCACCAGTGTCATCCACGCCTCCCCTTTGACATTAAATCCCACAAAGGGTGTATTCACCCCCTTGGAAAAAAAGGTATCAGGATCAATGGTGTGATAGGCTTCAGGATCAATAAGGGTAATATCTCCAGGATGGCCCGGTTTCAAATCATTGTCAATGCCCAGGATAGCTGCCGGATTTTTAGACATCTTTTCAATGAGCTGGGAAAATGTGATTTTCCCCTCCTGCACCAACCCAAGGGATAAGGCAAGGGATGTCTCAAGCCCCACAATACCAAAGGCGGCCCTGTCAAACTCCACCTCTTTTTCCAGGGGAGAATGGGGGGCATGGTCCGTGGCAATGATATCCAGGGTACCGTCCACCAACCCATCTATAATGGCCTGGCGGTCTTTTTCCGTGCGAAGGGGCGGGTTCATCTTGGCATGGGTATCGTACTGTGCCACGGCCTCGTCGGTGAGGGTGAAATAATGGGGAGCGGTTTCTGCTGTCACCTTCACCCCCCGGGCCTTGCCATGGCGGATGGCATCCACAGACTCTTCACAGCTCACATGGGCAATGTGAACCCGGGCACCGGTAAGCTCGGCAAGGGCAATATCCCGCATGACCATAACACTTTCTGCGGCATTGGGAATGCCTTTAATCCCCAATTGGGTGGCAATGATGCCTTCGTTCATGGCACCATTCCGGGCAAGAGAAAGGTCTTCGGCATGGGAGATCACTGGCAGATTAAGTCCATTGGCGTACTCCATGGCCCGGCGCATCACCCTTGCATCGGCCACGGGTCGGCCATCATCGGAAATGGCCACCATGCCCTTTTGTTTCATGTCCCCATACTCGGCAAGAGTATTTCCCTCAAGTCCATGGGTGATGGCCCCCACGGGCAGGATTCGGCATAATTTAAGTTCCTTGGCCCGGTTCACAATATAGGCAGTAACCTGGCTGTTATCATTCACAGGGGAGGTGTTGGGCATGGGACAAATGGTGGTGAATCCCCCCCGCACAGCGGCCCTGGCACCGGTTTCAATGGTTTCTTTGTATTCGTGGCCCGGTTCCCGTAAGTGCACATGCATATCAATGAGGCCAGGCACAGCAATCATGCCCGAGGCGTCAATTTCTTCAATTTCTGCCACCTCTCCCGGGTCAAGCGCTTCATCAGGCCCAATTAATGCGTCAATAAGGCCATCCCGGATGATGATATCTTTATGTACGCCGTCAATGTTGCCGGGATCCACAATTTTTGCACCCTTAATCCTTGTCAGCATATTTTTTTCCCCCTGCCACCAGATAAAATACAGCCATGCGAAGGGCCACCCCATTGGTTACCTGCTCCAGGATCACAGATCTTTTGCCATCGGCCACCCCATTGGCAATTTCTACGCCTCTATTCATGGGACCCGGATGCATGACAATGGCATCCATGCGGGCCAGGGCCAGGCGCTCCCGGGTCAACCCGAACAAAGAGGCATATTCCCTTTCAGATGGAAATAAAATTTTTTCCTGGCGTTCTTTCTGAATGCGCAGCATCATCACCACATCGGCCCCCTCCACACAGGACTCAATGTCCGGAGCCACCTGACAGCCAAGGGTTTCAATGCCCCTGGGGATCATGGTGCCGGGAGCCGTCACAGTAACTGTGGCCCCCATCTTGGTAAACCCGTTAATGTTGGATCGGGCCACACGGCTGTGGGCAATATCGCCGAT